>NZ_CACSJM010000077.1 GCF_902706185.1 Roseomonas sp. 18066
CCCGCCGCCCCGATCGGCGCCAACCCCGAGGCGCCGATCCCCGGCCAGACCCGCTGCGGCCTGGTCGCCGTGGTCGGCGCGCCGAATGCCGGCAAGTCGACGCTGGTCAACCGGCTGGCCGGCACCAAGGTCACCATCGTCTCGCCCAAGCCGCAGACCACGCGCTTCCGCATCCGCGCCGTGGTGATGCAGGGGCAGACGCAGATCGTGCTGACCGACACGCCGGGCATCTTCGCGCCCCGCCGGCGCCTCGACCGCGCCATGGTCGCCGCCGCCTGGGAAGGCGCACAGGATGCCGATGTCGCGCTGCTGATCGTCGATGCCCGCGCCGGCATGACCGAGGCGGTGCAGTCGATCATCTCGGTGCTGAAGCGCTCGCGCGTCGCCATCTGGCTGGTGCTGAACAAGTCCGACCTGATCGACACCAAGCGGCTGCTGCCGCTGACCGCCTCGCTGAACGAGCAGCTCTCCTTCGAGGAGACCTTCATGATTTCGGCCGAGACCGGCGACGGGCTCGACCGGCTGCTGCAGGCGCTGGCCGGCCGCCTGCCCTACGGCCCCTGGCTGTTCCCCGAGGACGAGCTGTCCGACCTGCCGGAGCGCATGCTGGCGGCCGAGATCGTGCGCGAGCAGATCCTGCGCCAGACGCATGAGGAAGTGCCGCACCACGCGACCGTCGAGACCGAGCAGTGGCAGGAGCGGCGCGACGGCTCGGTGCGGATCGACTGCACCATCTATGTCGGCCGCGCCACGCAGAAGGCGATCCTGATCGGCGATGGCGGCGCCCGCGTGCGCGAGATCGGCAAGCGCGCCCGCTCGGAGCTCGAGAAGCTGCTGGAACGCCGCGTCCACCTGTTCCTCAACGTCAAGGAACGCCAGGGCTGGGACGAGGAAAGGGCGCGGCTGCGCGCCATCGGCCTGGACGATGCCGGCTAACGCTTTCCCGCTTCGCTGATGGAGTGGCAGGCCCCCGCCATCGTGCTGGAGGCCCGGCCGCATGGCGAGGGCGGCGCCGTCGTCCAGGTGCTGACCGAGGCGCACGGCCGCCATGCGGGCCTCGCGCATGGCGGCGCCTCCCGCGCCCAGGCCGGGCTGTGGCAGCCGGGCAACCTGATCGAGGCGCGCTGGACCGGGCGCCAGGCCGAGCAGCTGGGCGCGCTGCGCGGCGAGATGGTGCATCCGACCGCGGCCCTGGCCCTCGACGAGCCGCTGACGCTCGCCTTGCTGAACGCCGCCTGCGCGCTGGCCGCCGATGCCCTGCCGGAGCGCGAGGCGCAGCCGCGGGTGTTCTCCGGGCTGCTCGGGCTGATGGCCAATCTCGGCCAGGGGGCGCCGGCGCTGCTGGCGGATTACGTGCGCTACGAGGCGCTGCTGCTGGAAGCGCTGGGCTTCGCCCTCGATCTTTCGAGCTGCGCGGTCACGGGCACGCGGGACGACCTGAGCCATGTCTCGCCGCGCACCGGCCGCGCGGTCTGCCGTGCAGCCGCCGAGCCCTATCGCGACCGGCTGCTGCCGCTGCCGCTGTTCCTGCAGGGCGGCCAGGACGAGCGCGACCCGGCCGAATGGCTGAAAGGCCTGTCGCTGACCGGCCATTTCCTGACCCGCGACCTGTTCGGCGGGCGGCACCGGCCGGTGCCGGCGGCGCGGCAGCGGCTGGTCGACCGCGTCGCTGGCCTGGCGCCCACGGCGGAGCGCCCGGCCGATGCCTGACCCGGTGCTGCCCGACCTGCTGGCGCCGGGGCTGCGGCTGGTCTTCTGCGGCTCGGCGCCCGGGGCGATCTCGGCGGCGCGGCAGGCCTATTACGCGCATCCCGGCAACCGCTTCTGGCGGATCCTGTTCGAGGCCGGCCTCACCCCACGGCAATTGCGCCCGGCCGAATACCCCGAGCTGCTGCGCCACGGCATCGGCCTGACCGACATGGCCAAGCACGCCTTCGGCAATGACGACCAGCTGCCGCGCGGCGCCTATGACCCGGCCGGCTTCGCGGCCCGCATCCGCGCCATCCGCCCGGCGGCGCTGGCCTTCACCGCCAAGGCGCCGGCCGCCGCCTTCCTCGGCCGCCCGACCGGCAGCCTGGGCTATGGCCGGGCCGAGGCGCCGGCCGATTTCCCGCCGGTCTGGGTGATGCCCTCCACCAGCGGCCAGGCCAGCCGCTTCTGGGATGCCCGGCCCTGGCTGGCGCTGGGCGCCTGGTTCCGCGGCGATTCTCTTTCGGATTCCCCTGAGGTTCGACCATGAGCGATGTCACGCCCGATCCGGACAGCGCCGAATACAAGGCCCTGGCCGAGCATTGGTTCGGGAAGGGCGCCACCATCGGCGAGGCGCAGCACCGCGCCCTCTGCCGCGCCCTGACCCGGCGGCCGCTGAGCCAGGACACCAACCAGGCCTTCGCCCGGCGGCTGTCCTTCGGCGACCGCATCGCCGACCGCGTCGCCAGCTTCGGCGGCAGCTGGACCTTCATCCTGATCTGCCTCGGCGTGCTGGTGGTCTGGGTCGGCGTCAATGTCCTGCTGCTGACCCGCCCCTTCGACCCCTATCCCTTCGTCTTCCTGAACCTGGTGCTGTCGATGGTCGCCGCCCTGCAGGCGCCGATCATCATGATGAGCCAGAACCGCCAGGGGGCGAAGGACCGGCTGGTCGCCGCGCATGACTACGAGGTCAACCTGAAGGCCGAGATCGAGATCATGGCGCTGCACGACAAGCTGGACCGCATGCGCGTCGACGGGCTGCATGCCCAGCTGGCGGCGCAGCAGGCGATTCTGGCCGAGCTGAAGAACGAGCTGGCCGCGCTGCGCGCCCCGCGCTGAGCCGCTCTCCACCCCGACAATTCTCGCGGCCCGGATCGCCGGGCCGGGCGGCCCTGGCGCAGGGCGCCGGCGCGCCGGTGAAGCTCAATTCTCGCAGGAACAGCGGGATAGGCGGCGGCTGGCGCTGGCGGGTCTCCCACATGACGCGGACGTCATTCAGAAGAAACAGAAATATATTTTCGCAGCACGAAATAATATAAATCCGGCCATAAAGAAAAACGAGAATTTCCGGTCAGTTCAGAAAAAATCGCTGCGAGAAAAAGCGAGAAAACCTCGACAACACTCCGGTTTTTGATTGGTTTCGGTTGCTAAACGGCAATAATCTTCACTTGTCCGCCGACAAGGGATCGAACCGCATGGTCTATGGACTCCACGAGACCGCCGCCGTGTCCTTCCTCGCCCAGGCTGAGCCGGCGGCGGGCCGCATCCTGTTCCCGCAGCCCCGCCCCGAGGGCCCGCCGCAGCTGCAGCATTTCTGCCAGTTCCTGGCGGAGCGCGAGCAGCGGCCCTTCCTCGACCAGGCAGCGCTGCAGGACTGGGCCATCGGCGACTTCCGCGGCTTCTGGCAGGGGTTTCTCGCCTGGTCCGGACTGCGCTGCAGCGGCGAGGCCGCCCCGGCCTGCGACGGCGACGCCATCGAGACGGCGCGCTTCTTCCCCGGGCTGCGGCTGAACTTCGCCGACAACCTGCTGTCGCCGGCCTTCGACGATGCCAGCCTGGCGCTGGTCGCCGTGCAGCATGGCGGCGCCGTGCAGCACCTGACCCGGGCCGAGCTGCGCGACCGGGTGGAGCGGGTGGCCGGCGGGCTGCGGCGGATGGGCATCGGCCCTGGCGACCGCCTGGCGGCCGTCAGCCGCAACGGGGCGGAGGCGGTGATCGTCTTCCTGGCCGCCGCGGCGCTGGGCGCCAGCTTCTCCACCGCGGCGCCGGAGATGGGGCCCGAGGCGGTGATCGACCGGCTCAGCCAGATCGCCCCCAGCCTGCTCTTCGCCAACCTGGCGCCACGCCCCTTCGACACCGGCATGCCGGTGCCCGAGCGCATCGCCCGCATCGCCGCCGGCCTGCCCTCGCTGCGCGGCATCGTGGCCCTCGACGAAGGCGCCACCACCGGCTTCGCCATCCCCGCCACGACGCTGGACGAAATGCTGGCGGGCGCGCCGCTGCTGCAGGCCGACTGGCCGCAGCTGCCCTTCGACCAGCCGCTGGTGATCATGTTCACCTCCGGCACCACGGGGCGGCCAAAATGCATCCTGCACGGCGCCGGCGGCGCGCTGCTGGAGCATCTGAAGGAGCATCGGCTGCATGCCGATCTCCGCCCCGGCGACCGGCTGTTCTTCCAGACCTCCTGCTCCTGGATGATGTGGAACTGGCAGGTCTCGGCGATCGCCAGCGGCGCCGCCATCCTGGCCTATGACGGCCCGGTCGCGGCCCCCACCCTGTGGGACATCGTGGCGGCGGAGAAGATCACGGTCTTCGGCACCAGCCCGCCCTACCTGCGGCTGTCGGCCACCGCCGGGCTGGTGCCGGCGGCCAGCCACGCGCTGCAGCCGCTGCGGCTGGTGCTGTCGACCGGCTCGATCCTGCAGGACGACCAGTTCGCCTGGGTCTGGGACTGCGTGAAGCCCGTGCCGCTGCATTCGATCTCGGGCGGCACCGATATCCTGGGCTGCTTCGTCCTCGGCGGCCCGGCGCTGCCGGTGCGCGCCGGCGAAAGCCCCTGCGCCAGCCTGGCGATGGATGTCCGCGCCCAGGGCGCGACGCCCGAGGCCCCGGTGGGCGAGCTGGTCTGCGCCACCCCCTTCCCCTCCCGCCCGCTCGGCTTCCTGAACGACCCCGACGGCGCCCGCTTCCACGCCGCCTATTTCGCGCAGAACGAGGGGCTGTGGACCCAGGGCGACCGGGTGGCGATCGGCCCGACCGGCGGCGCCCGGCTGCATGGCCGCTCCGACGGGGTGCTGAACATCCGCGGCATCCGCGTGGGGCCCGCCGAGATCTACCGCCTGCTGGCCGGCTGGCCGGAGCTCGCCGGCGTCATGGCGGTGGAGCAGCGGGCGCCGGCCGACTTCGCCGATGGCCGGCTGGTGCTGCTGGTGGTGCTGCAGCCTGGCGCCACGCTGACCTCGGCGCTGACCGGGCGGATCCGCCGGGTGCTGGCGCGGGAGGCCTCGGCCGCGCATGTGCCGGAGCTGATCCTGCCGGTGGCCGCCCTGCCGCTGACCAGCAGCGGCAAGCAGTCCGAGGCGGCGATGACCGACCTGGTCAACGGCCTGGCCCCGCGCAACCTGGGCGCCCTGGCCAATCCGGAATGCCTCGACGCGCTGCGCGGCCACCCGGCGCTGCTGTCGCGCGTCTTCAACGACAGCGCGCCGGCCGCGAGCGACGCGCCGGAAGCCATCCTGACCGCGATCTGGTCGGATCTGTTCGGCATGAAGGAGGTCGATCCGGAGGATGACTTCTTCGAGCTCGGCGGCAGCTCGCTGATGGCGGCGCGGCTGTTCTCCGAGCTGCAGCGGCTGACCGGCATCGACCTGCCGGCCACCATCCTGCTGCGCGGCGCCCGCTTCCGCGACCTGGCCGAGGCGCTGGGCGCGCCGCTGCCGGAGGGGCCGCGCCAGGTGGTGCAGCTGCAGCCCGGCGAGGGCCGGCCGCTGTTCATGATCCACAGCCTGTCCGGCGCCGTGCTGGACCTGGCGCCGCTGCAGAAGGCGCTGTCCAGCCGCCGCCCGCTCTATGGCATCCAGGCGCGCGGGCTGGAGGCCGGCCAGGCGCCGCAGAGCTGCATCGCCGCCATGGCGCGCGACTACCTGGCGCTGATCCGCGCGGTGCAGCCGAACGGCCCCTACACGCTGGGCGGCCATTCCTTCGGCGGCATGGTGGCCTTCGAGATCGCCCAGCAATTGCTGAAGGCCGGCGAGCAGGTCGACGCCGTGCTGATGATCGACACCCTGGTGCATGCCCGCTTCCTGCCGATGCGGCAGTGGCTGCGCTACCGGGCCATGCGGCCGCTGCGCCACCTGCAGGGGCTGCTGCGCCGCCGGCCGGAGGAGCGGCTGGCCTATCTCGGCGACAAGGGCCGGGTGATGCTGGACCGGCTGCGCATCCGGCTGGGCCGGGCGCCGCTGCGGCCCGACCTGGCCGGCGCGCAGATCGGCGACGACCATATCCCGCCCGCCCTGCGCGCGGTGCGCGGCGCGGCGCTGACCGCCTATACCCACTACAAGCCGCGCGCCTTCGCCGGGAAGCTGGTCTTCATCCGCGCCGCCGAGGCCGGCGAGTTCGACCCCGAGCCGGTCTGGCGCCGGGTCGGCCGCGGCGGGCTGGAGATCCTGGAGGCGCCGGGCGATCACCTCAGCATGATCACCGAGCCGCATGTGCAGGCGCTGGCCCGGCATTTCGACCGCTGCCTGGCCTGAGACGCCCCCTGCCACCCCCGCGCCAGCCCCGGCTGGCGCCGGCCTCCGTTCATGCTATGTTCAGGGCCAAGGATGCGGCGCCCCTGGCGTTGCGCCGCCGGCTGCGCTAGCTGCCAAGGGATATCGGCCGGGATCGGCCGGCATCCTGGCGCGCCCACCCTGGCGACTGAAGCGGAGTGCCCATGCCCGACGACATCAACACGCTTCCCGAGGGCGGCGCCGTCAAGCCGACCAACCTGTCGGCGGCGCTGTCGGAGCGCTACCTGGCCTATGCCATGTCGACCATCACGGCGCGCTCGCTGCCGGATGTGCGCGACGGGCTGAAGCCGGTGCACCGCCGCCTGCTCTGGGCGATGCACCAGCTGCGCCTCGACCCCTCCGCCGGCTTCAAGAAATGCGCCCGCATCGTCGGCGACGTGATGGGCAAGTACCACCCGCATGGCGACGCCTCGATCTACGAGGCCATGGTGCGGATGGCCCAGGAATTCGCCGCCCGCTACACGCTGGTCGAAGGCCAGGGCAATTTCGGCAATATCGACGGCGATAACGCCGCGGCCATGCGCTACACCGAGGCGCGGCTGACCGAGATCGCCAAGGCGATGCTGGAAGGCATCGAGGAGGACGCGGTCGATTTCCGCGCCACCTATGACGGCGAGGAGCAGGAGCCGATCGTCCTGCCCGCCGCCTTCCCGAACCTGCTGGCCAATGGCGCGGCCGGCATCGCGGTGGGCATGGCGACCTCGATCCCTCCGCACAATGCCGGCGAGCTCTGCGCTGCCGCCCTCGAGCTGATCCGCAACCCCGATGCCGACGTCGCCACCCTGCTGCAGCACGTCCCCGGCCCCGACTTCCCGACCGGCGGCCTGCTGGTGGAAAGCCCCGAGGCGGTGCGCGAGGCCTATGTCACCGGCCGCGGCGGCTTCCGCATCCGCGCCCGCTGGGAGCGCGAGGCGCTGAAGAACGGCGCCTGGCAGGTCGTCGTCACCGAGATCCCCTACCAGGTCGCCAAGTCCCGGCTGATCGAGCAGATCGCCCAGCTGATGGAGGAGAAGAAGCTTCCCCTGCTGGCCGATGTCCGCGACGAGAGCACCGATGTCGTCCGCATCGTGCTGGAGCCCAAGACCCGCACCATCGAGCCCGCCCTGCTGATGGAGACGCTGTTCCGCGCGACGCCGCTGGAATCGCGCTTCTCGCTGAACATGAACGTGCTGGACGCCAGCCGCACCCCCCGCGTCATGGGGCTGAAGGAAGTGCTGCGCTGCTGGCTGGACCACCGGCACGAGGTGCTGGTCCGCCGCAGCAACCACCGCCTGGCCGCCATCGCCCGCCGCCTCGAGATCCTCGAGGGCTACCTGGTCGTCTACCTCAACCTCGACGAGGTGATCCGCATCATCCGCGAGGAGGACCAGGCCAAGCCGGCCCTGATCGCCGCCTTCTCGCTGACCGACACCCAGGCGGAAGCCATCCTCAACATGCGGCTGCGCGCCTTGCGCAAGCTGGAGGAGATGGAGATCCGCAAGGAGCACAAGAAGCTCAGCACCGAGCAGAAGGCGCTGCAGGGGCTGCTGGGCAGCGAGACCAAGCGCTGGAACCGCATCGCCGAGGAGGTGGAGGCCACCCGCGCCCGCTTCGGCGAGGACACCGAGATCGGCCGCCGCCGCACCACCATCGACGCCGCGCCCGTGGCCGTGGTGATCGACGAGCGCGCCTTCGTCGAGCGCGAACCGATCACCGTGATCCTGTCGGAAAAGGGCTGGGTGCGCGCCGTGAAGGGCCACCAGCCGCCCGAGACCGAGCACAAGTTCAAGGAAGGCGACAAGCTGCGCATCGCGCTGCACGCCGAGACCACCGACCGCCTGTGCCTGTTCGCGACCAACGGCAAGTGCTTCACCCTGAAGGCGGACACCATCCCGCGCGGCCGCGGCGACGGCCAGCCACTGCGCCTGATGGTGGACCTGACCAACGAGGACGAGGTCGTCACCCTCTTCGTCTGGAAAGAGGCGAAGAAATTCCTGGTCGCCGCCACCGACGGCCGCGGCTTCATCGTGAAATCCGACGACCTGGTGGCCGAGAAGCGCACCGGCAAGCAGGTGCTGCTGGTCGACAGCCCGGTGGAAGCGGCCCGCCTGATCCCGGTCGAGGGCGACGCCATCGCCATCATCGGCGAGAACCGCAAGCTGCTGGTCTTCCCGCTGGAACAGGTGCCCGAAATGGTCCGCGGCCGCGGCGTGGCCCTGCAAGGCTACAAGGACGGCGGCATGGCCGATGTGAAGACCTTCATCGCGACCGAAGGCCTGAGCTGGAAGATCGGCGACCGCGTCCGCCTGGAAACCGACCTGACGACCTGGCGCGGCAACCGCGCCGGCGCCGGGAAACAACCGCCGAACGGGTTCCCGCGGTCGAACCGGTTTGGGGGGAATTGAAGAGAAGAGCAACGGGTAGGCCAGGGGAATGAATTCCCCTGGACCCCTTCTTCTTTCTTTCAGACTGCCGTGTCCACGTGGAGACAGTACGCGCCACGGCCAATGCACAGCGCGACCCTCGAGGTCGCGCTGTTTTTTTATGAAAACGGCGTCCCGCCGTGATGCCCGGGCGACGGCACCGTTGAGGCGCAGGCCTGGCAATGGCCGGTGATCAGAAAAAAGATGGGGGTCTGGGGGAATTCATTCCCCCAGCCTTGCCCCAAACTTCTTTTCGAAAGCGCCTTATCCCACCAAGGCCCCATCGAGGGCCCCCGTCAGCGCGGCGGAATCAGGCTCGACATTGCTCGGGAAGGCCTGCAGCAGGCGGCCGTCGCGGGCGACCAGGTATTTGAAGAAGTTCCAGCGCGGCGCGGTGCTGTGGGCGGCGGCCCAGGCGAAGAAGGGGTGGGCCTCGGCGCCCTTCACGTGGCAGGGGGCGGCCATGGGGAAGGCGACGCCGAAGGTGTTCTCGCAGAAATCCTTGATGGCGTTGCGGTCGGCGGCTTCCTGGTTGAAGTCGTTCGACGGCACGCCGAGCACCAGCAGGCCGCGCGGCCCGTAGCGTTCGTGCAGCGCCTGCAGGCCGGCGAATTGCCGGGCGAAGCCGCAGAAGCTGGCGGTGTTGATCACCAGCATCGGCTTGCCGCGCCAGGCGCCAAGGTCGATCTCGCCGCCCTCGATGCTTTCGAAGCGGAAGGCGTGGCCGTCGGTCACGGCGGGCGCGGCGGCGGCCAGCAGGGGCGCTGCCAGCAGCAGGCTTCGGCGGGTGAGCTCAGCCATAACGTTCCTCCAGCCAGGGGTCGCCGCGGTCATGGTAGCCACGCTCTTCCCAGAAGCCTGGCGCGTTCTTGGCCAGGAAGCTGATGCGCCGCACCCATTTGGTGCTTTTCCACAGGTAGAGATGCGGCACCAGCACGCGCAAGGGGCCGCCATGCTGCCGGGTCAGCGGCTGGCCCTCCCAGCGATGCGCCAGCAGGTTCTCGGGGCGGGCGAAGTCGTCCAGCGTCAGGTTGGTGGTGTAGCCGTCATGCGCCTCGAAGCTGACGAACTTCGCGCCGGGCTTCAGCCGGGCCAGGTCCAGGATGGCGGCGACGGGCACGCCCTGCCAGTGGTTGTCGTAGCGCGACCACTGGGTGACGCAGTGGATGTCGTTCAGCCGGTCTTCCTGCGGCAGGTCCTGCAGCCAGGCCCAGTCGAGGGTGACCGGGTTCTCCACCAGCCCGTCCAGCTTCAGCCGGAAGGTGTCGGGCGTGACCTCGGGCTGGATGCCCAGGTCGAGCACGGGCCAGTCGGTGACCAGCCGCTGGCCGGGGGGCAGGCGCTGCTCGGGCGGCGCGGTGTGGCCGGTCAGCAGGCGGCCTTCGCGGGCCCAGGCCTGCTTGGTCTCGACCAGCTTTTTTCGAATTCCCGGCGGGGCGTCGTCCTGGGCCATGCTCGCCTCCTCTGACGCTGGATAGGTGACGTGGCGGCGGCGGGATGCAAGCCTGCCGCCTCGCCACCGGAGTCCTGCCATGCGCCGTCGCCTGCTGTCTTGTGTCTTCCTGCTGCTGGCGGGTCCGGTGCTGGCGCAGGATGTGGTCTCCACCCCAGGCGCGCTCGCCACCATCCGCGCCCCGGCGCGGGCCGAGCGGCAGATGGTCGCCGCCGCGCATCCGCTGGCGGCTGAGGCGGGCCTTGCCATGCTGCGCCGGGGCGGCAGCGCCATCGATGCGGCGATCGCGGCCCAGGCGGTGCTGACGCTGGTCGAGCCGCAGAGCTCCGGCATCGGCGGCGGCGCGGTGATGCTGCATTGGAACCGGGCGGCGGGGCGGCTGGATGCCTGGGACGGGCGGGAGACGGCGCCGGCGGCCGCGACCCCTGCCCTGTTCCTGCGCCCCGACGGCTCGCCTTTGCCCTTCTACGAGGCCGTGGTCTCCGGCCGCAGCGTGGGCGTCCCCGGCGTGCTGTCGATGCTGGAGGCCGCGCACAAGGCCGAGGGCAAGCTGCCCTGGGCCGATCTTTTCGCGGAGGCCATCCGCCTGGCGGAGGACGGCTTCTCGGTCTCGTCCCGGCTGGCCGGGCTGATCGCGTCCGAGACCGGGCGGCTGCGGCAGGACGCCACGGCGGCGGCCTATTTCCTGGCGGCCGATGGCAAGCCCTGGCCGGCCGGGCACCGGCTGCGCAACCCGGCGCTGGCGGCGACGCTGCGGCGGGTCGCCGAGCAGGGGGCGAAGGCCTTGCAGCAGGGCCCGCTGGCGGCGGCCATCGTGGCGGCGGTGGCGCGGCATGGCGGGGCGGGCAATGGCATGACCGAGGCCGACCTCGCCGGCTACCAGGCCAGGCGCCGCGCGGCGGTCTGCGCGCCCTACCGGCAATGGCGGGTCTGCGGCTTCCCGCCACCTTCCTCGGGGGGCGTGGCCATCGCGCAGATCCTCGGCGTGCTCGAGCATTTTTCTCTCTCGCGCCTGGCGCCGGACAGCCCGGATGCCGCGCATCTGCTGGTCGAGGCCGGGCGGCTGGCCTTCGCCGACCGCAATCTCTATCTCGCCGATGCCGACGTCACCCCGGTGCCGGTCGCCGGGCTGATCGAGGATTCCTACCTGAACCTGCGCGCTCAGCTGGTGGACCGCGACCGCGCCAACCCGGCGCCGCGCGCCGGCAATCCGCGCTGGCGCCAGGCGAGGCTGGCGCCGCAGCCGGACCAGCCGGAGCATGGCACCAGCCACCTGTCCATCATCGACGCGGCCGGCAATGCCATCAGCATGACGACGACGGTGGAGGACGCCTTCGGCGCCCGGCTGATGGTCGGCGGCTTCATGCTGAACAACCAGCTGACCGATTTTTCCTTCCGGCCAGAAGTCGATGGCCGCCCCGTGGCCAACCGGGTCGAGGGCGGCAAGCGCCCCCGCTCCTCCATGGCGCCCAGCCTGATCTTCGATACAGAAGGAAAACTGGCGGCGGCGGTGGGGTCCCCGGGTGGGGCGCGGATCATCGGCTTCGTGGCGCAGACGCTGGTCGGGCTGCTCGACTGGGGGCTGGACCCGCAGGCGGCGGTGTCGCTCAGCCGGGTCGGCACCCTGGGCGGCGCGGCCGAGCTGGAGGCGGAGACGCTCGCCGGCGAGCTGCAGGCGCGCGGCCACAAGGTGGAGGTGAAGCCGATGCCCTCCGGCCTGCAGGCCATCCGGGTGACGCCGCAGGGGCTGCTGGGCGGCGCCGATCCGCGGCGAGAGGGGGTCGCGGTCGGCGACTGACCCCGTCAGGCGATGACCAGCAGGTCCTCGGCCAGCGGGGTGGCGCGGTTGTCGAGGAAGGCGATCAAGGTGATCCCGCCCGCGACCATGCCGTTGCTGTCATAGGCCAGCGCGCCGCTGGCGGCGTCGTAGAGGATCTGGCCATGCGCCGCGGTCGCCGTGGTGGCGCCCGGCACATAGAAGCCGCTGGCCTGCAGGTCCATCCCCGCCACCAGCCCGCCCCCCAGGGCATCGGCCGAGAACACCAGGTAATCCTCGCCGGCGGCGAAGTCGACGACATGGTCGGCCGGGCCGGAAGGCTGGTCGAAGACGAAGCGGTCGATGCCGGCGCCACCGGTCAGGGTGTCGGCGCCGCTGCCGCCGGCCAGGGTGTCGTCGCCCTCGGCGCCGTTCAGCGTGTCGTTGCCGCCGGCCCCCGACAGCCGGTTGTCGCCGGCATTGCCGACCAGGATGTTGCGCAGCGAATTGCCGGTGCCGTCCAGGTCGGCCGTGCCCTGCAGCGCCAGCAGGTTGAGGAACTGCCCGGCCAGGGAGAAGCTGACGCTGCTGAGCACCAGGTCGGCGGTGCCGCCGGCCTGCTCGATCACCCGGTCGCGGGCATCGTCGACGATGAAGGTGTCGTTGCCGAAGCCGCCGGTCATGCGGTCGGCGCCGGTGCCGCCATCCAGCGTGCTGCCCAGGTCGCTGGCCACCAGCCGGTCATTGCCGCCCAGGCCGAACAGCCGGCCATTGGCGATGCCCGGATCCAACGTCAGGCGGTTGTGCAGCGAATTGCCCACGCCGGTGGTGGCGTCCCCGGTGAGCTCGAGATTCTCGGTGAACTGGCCGCGGAGAGAAAAATCGACGCTGCTGCGCACGGTGTCGCTGCCCTGGCGCGCCGCCTCGATCACCCGGTCGCCCAGGTTGTCGACGATGCAGATGTCGTCGCCCGCGCCGCCCTCCAGCCGGTCGGCGCCGAAGCCGCCATCCAGCCGGTCGTCGCCGTCGAGGCCCAGCAGCCGGTTGGCGGCGCGGTTGCCGGTGATGGCATTGTCCAGCCCGTTGCCGGTGCCGTCGATCGGCGCCGATCCGGTCAGCACCAGGTTCTCGACGAACTGGCCGCGCAGGTCGTAGCTGACGCTGCTGCGCAGCGTGTCGACGCCGCCGCCGCTGGCCTCGACCACCAGGTCGCCCGGGCTGTCGACGATGTGGATGTCGTCGCCGGCGCCGCCGATCATGACGTCGTTGCCGGCGCCGCCGTCGAGCGTGTCGTTGCCGCCGCCGCCATCCAGCGTGTCGTCGCTGCCCAGCCCCGAGAGGATGTCGTCGCCCTCGCTGGCCTGCGCCGCGTCGCTGCCGGCGCCGCCGGTCCAGGTGCCGGCGACCTGGGTATAGACCACGCCGCCCGGCGCGCCGCTGCCGCCGGTGACGCCGCCGCCGCCCCAGCCCTCGCCGTCATCGGTGGGGTCGTCCTCGCCCGTCGTCTCGCCCGTCGTCTCGCCGGTCGTCTCGCCGGTCGTCTCGTCGGGGATCGGGTCCTCCAGCACCGGGTCTGCGAGGACCGGGCCCGGACAGATGACGATCACCGGGTCCTCGACGGGATCGAGCACCAGGTCAGGCCCCTCCACCAGCACGATGGACGGCCAAAGCTCTGCCATGACTGCGCTTTCCCTGCTGCAGGTTTTTCGCAGAATTCTTCGGCCGCGCCGGTGCCGTCAATTTTTCTCGATCAAAACCGGGGGCTCAAAACGACGACGGGGCGGAGGATCGCTCCCCCGCCCCGCCCCGGTCGTCCAGAAAAGAACGTCAGTGCTTCGGGCCGGAACCCAGGGCGCGCAGGTCGGCGATGGTGGCGCGGTTGGTGATCTGCTCCGGATTGGTGCGGATCTCGATCACCGCCGGCTTGCCGCTGGCGACCGCGCGCTGGAAGGCGGGGATCAGCTCGCCATCCTTCACCACCAGCTCGCCATGGCCGCCGAAGCTCTCGATGAACTTCGAGAAGTCGGGATTGGTCAGCTGGGTGCCGGAGACGCGGCCGGGATAGGCGCGCTCCTGATACATGCGGATGGTGCCGTACATGCCGTTGTTGAAGACCAGCACGATCGGCGCCACGCCGGCCTGGAAGGCGGTGGCGATCTCCTGCCCCGTCATCAGGAAGCCGCCATCGCCGACCAGGCCGATGACGGTGCGCCCGGGGAAGCTGATCTTGGCGCCGATGGCCGAGGGCACCGCATAGCCCATGGCGCCATTGGTCGGGCCGAGGAATTCCTGCTGCTCGGTCAGGTGCATGAAGCGGTTCGGCCAGGTGGCGAAATTGCCGGCGTCGCAGGTGAAGATCGTGTCGGTCGGCAGGATCTTTTCCAGCGCCTGCAGCTCGCGGGCGAGGTTCAGCGGGCCGGCGTAGTCGGGGGCCTCGGCCTGCTTCAGGCGGGCGGCGTGCACGTCCCGGGTCCAGGCCGACCAGCGCGGCGCGGTGGCCGGCGCCGGCAGCTTCGCCAGCGCCTCGGCGAAGGCGTTGATCTCGGCGGTGATGCCGAGCGCCGGGCGGTAGACGCGACCGATCTCGGCCTGGTCGGGATAGACATGCACGATCTTGGTGCTGCCCTGGCCGGCCATGTCGAACAGGGTGTAGCCCTGGCTGACCGGCTCGCCGATGCGGGTGCCCAGCGCCAGGATCAGGTCGGCCTGCTTCGCCTTGGCCACCAGCCCGGCATCGGCGCCGACACCCAGGTCGCCGGCGTAATTCGGCAGGGTGCAGTCGAACAGGCTCTGGCGGCGGAAGCCGACAGCCACCGGCAGGTCGCGGGCGGCGCAGAAGTCACGGATGATCCGGCGCGTCGCCTGCGTCCAGCGCGAGCCGCCGAGGACCACCAGCGGACGCTCGGCCGCATCCAGCAGCGCGATCATCTCTTCCAGCGCCGCCGGGGACGGATAGGCGGCGGAAACCCTGGCCGGGCCGATATCGGGGACGGCGACGCGGACCTTCTGCATCTCCTCGGAGATGGCGACGACCACCGGGCCGGGGCGGCCGGAGGTCGCGACATCGAAGGCATGCGCCATCAGCTCGGGGATGCGGGCGGCATCGTCGATCTGCGTCACCCACTTCGCCACCGAGCCGAACATCCGGCGATAATCAACCTCCTGGAAGCTTTCGCGGTCGGTCTCGGCGAAGGGGATCTGGCCGACGATCAGCACCATCGGCGTGCTGTCCTGCATCGCCACATGCACGCCGATCGCGGCATGGCAGGCGCCGGGGCCGCGGGTGACCAGCGCCACACCCGGCCGGCCGGTCAGCTTGCCATGCGCCTCGGCCATGTTCACCGCCCCCGCCTCGAAGCGGCAGGTGGTCAGGTCGATCTTGTCGGCATTGGCATAGAGGCCGTCGAGCAGGTCCAGATAGGATTCGCCCGGCACGCAGAAGGCGTGCGTGACGCCCTGGGCCACCAGCGCATCCGCCAGGAGCTGCCCGCCGGTGCGGGTCGCGGTGCTCATCCCATCCATTCTCTACGTTCCCTCGGCAAGTCATCGGACAACCGGCAGGCAAGCTAGCCGAGCCGGACAGGCAGGGCTACTGCCGCCGGGCGGTATTCCGCCGCGCCGGCTTTGCCCCTTGCCGCGGCGCACGGGGCTGGCGCAGAAACGCCGCGAAGGCCCCCTGCCCGGGGGTCCGCCCGCCAGGAGCAGGAATCACATGCGCGCCATCTTCGTCATGGTGAAATGCGAGATGGGCACGGCCTATGCCGTCGCCCGCGAGATGGCCGACAGCATCGTCGAGCTGTCCGAGATGCATTCGATTTCCGGCCAGTACGACCTGCTCGGCAAGTTCTACCTCGAGCCCGACCAGGATATCGGCCTCTTCGTGGTGGAGCGGGTGCAGACCGTCGCCGGCGTCAAGGACACCTACACGCTGCAGACCTTCAACGCCTTTTCCGGCCCGCGCGGCTGAGGCAGGCCGCGGCGGGCCGGCCCTGCCGCGATCCGGCCGCATTCGGCCGCGAAACGAGGCACCGCAGGCCCCATTGCGCCTTTGTAATGCCTTACGGAAAGGACAGACTCGGCTGCATAGGGAAGGAGATGCCCCCCATGCGACCTGTTCTGCCTGCCCTCGCCCTCGCCGCCGCCCTCGTCCTCGGTGGCTGCCAGAATCCGGATGGCTCGACCGACTGGGGCAGCACCGTGGCGCTCGGCGCCGGTGCCGCGCTGGTGACGGGCCTGGCCGTCGCCGCCTCGCAGGACAATGACCGCGGCTATCGCCGCCAGTCGCGCCGCGACTACGGCTATGGCTATGGCGGCGGCGGTGGCTACAACCGCGGCTATTACGGCCGGCCCGGCGGCGGCTACCACGGCGGCGGCCACGGTCGCCGCTGGTAGGCCGGGCCTGAAGGCCCGCCAAAGGAAAAGACTGGCCGGGGGGACCGGCCAGCCTTTCGGTGGGCGCTGCGATCACCGGGCAAGGCCCGGATTGGGGGGTGGCGGACCCCGCGGGGGAACGGGGTCGGCCGACAGGCCCGCCGCTGCTTCACAGCCTAGCCTGAGCCTTGCCGGCGCGCTGTGCGCGGCATCTCGAAACCTTTCCCACCCGTCGCAAAGCGTCCGGCAGGGTCCTGGCTTTCCCCCCGGAAAGGCGGCCCGCATGCCCTTGCCGCCCGCGGCAGCCAATGCGATTGTCCGCCCCGTCGCGCCGCCAGCCCGCGCCGAGCCGATCGCCCAGGGACCGCGCACCGACCGCGCGCCCTCGGGGGGCGCCTTGGCGTCCAGGCCGGCAGCCAGCAAAAACTGTCCAGACGAGGACCGGCATGGCCAAGATCAAAGTGAAGACCCCCGTCGTCGAGCTCGACGGCGACGAGATGACCCGCATCATCTGGGGGTTCATCAAGGACAAGCTGATCAATCCCTATCTGGACGTTGATCTCAAGTACTACGACCTCGGCGTCGAGTACCGCGACCAGACCGACGACCAGGTCACCGTCGATGCGGCGAACGCCATCAAGCAGTATGGCGTGGGCGTGAAATGCGCCACCATCACCCCCGACGAGGCCCGGGTGACGGAATTCGGCCTGAAGAAGATGTGGAAGTCGCCGAACGGCACGATCCGCAACATCCTCGACGGCACCATCTTCCGCGAGCCGATCATCTGCTCGAACGTGCCGCGCCTGGTGCCGCACTGGTCGAAGCCGATCGTGGTCGGCCGCCATGCCTATGGCGACATCTACCGCGCCGTCGAGATGAAGGTGCCGGGCCCCGGCACGGTGAAGATGACCTACATCGCCGAGAACGGCGACGTGCAGGAAATCGGCCAGTTCGACTTCAAGGGTGCCGGCGCTGCCATGATGCAGCACAACCTGAACAAGTCGATCGAGGGCTTCGCCCGCGCCTCCTTCAACTACGGCCTGGCGCGCAACTACTCGGTGTACTTCAGCCACAAGAACACCATCCTGAAGGCCTATGACGGCAACTTCAAGGACATCTTCCGCGCCGTCTTCGACGCCGAGTTCAAGGCCGAGTTCGACAAGCGCAACCTGGTCTATGAGGACCGCCTGATCGACGACATGGTCGCCTCGGCGCTGAAGTGGGAAGGCGGCTATATCTGGGCCTGCAAGAACTACGATGGCGACGTGCAGTCGGACATCGTGGCGCAGGGCTTCGGCTCCCTCGGCCTGATGACCTCGGTCCTGCTGTCCCCGGATGGCAACACGGTCGAGTCCGAGGCCGCGCACGGCACGGTGACGCGGCACTATCGCGAGCACCAGAAGGGCCGCGAGACCTCGACCAACCCGATCGCCTCGATCTTCGCCTGGACCCGCGGCCTCGCCTATCGCGGCAAGTTCGACGGCACCCAGGACGTCGTCGACTTCGCCAACGCCCTCGAGCAGGTCTGCATCGAGACGGTCGAGGCCGGCCACATGACCAAGGACCTGGCCGTGCTGATCGGCAAGGACCAGCCCTGGCTGAACACGCAGAACTTCCTCGCCAAGCTGGACGAGAACCTGCAGAAGAAGATGGCCTGATTTTCTAATTGTTGCCGGCGCCCGATGGGCGCCGGCGGCGTGACGCTCAGAGGGGTCCTTCGGGGGCCCCTTTTCTTTTTGTCAGGGGGCGCCGGGCTTCTCGCTGACCCTGGCGCGCGGCGCTATCCTCGGCCGCATGCTGCTGCCCCTCTCCCCGCTCGACTGGCTGGCCCTGGCCATCTTCATCGCCTGCTGGATCGGCTATGCCGCGGTGGTCGACCGCGTGCCCGCCATCCGCGACCGCAGCGTCATCGCCGCGATGGACCAGCACCGCCGGCGCTGGATGGCCGCGGTGCCGCACCGGGAGAACCGGATCGCCGATATCAGCATCATCGGCAACCTGATGACCTCGACCTCCTTCCTGGCCAATACCAGCATCTTCATCCTGGGCGCGCTGGTGGCCATGCTGGGCTCGCCGGAGCTCGGCAGCCGGATCTTCGGCGCCGTGCCCTTCGCCGAGGTGCCGCAGGACAGCGTCGCCTGGGAGATGCGGATCTTCCTGCTGGTGCTGATCTTCGTGCGCGCCTTCTTCGAGCTGACCTGGGCGCTGCGCCAGTTCAACTATTGCAGCATCTGCGTGGGCGGCCTGCCGCAGGGCGAGGCCGGGCTGCCGGCCGCCGCCATCGCCGCCGAGGTCGCCAACCGCGCCGCCCGCCATTTCAACACCGGGCTGCGCGCCTATTACTTCGGGCTGGCGGCGCTGGCCTGGATCCTGCACCCGCTGGCGCTGATCATCGCCTCGCTGCTGGTGCTGCGGGAGCTGCACCGGCGCGAGTTCCGTTCCGTCGTGCGCGACGCGCTGGCGATGCCGGAACAGGGATGACCGCGCATTCGTGACGCTGGCCTGCCCTGCGCGCGCCCTGGGCCGCTGCTAGGACGGGCTTCGAGAAGAAGCTTCGGGAGCAAGGCATGTTTCGAACGGCGCTGCGGCTGACCGCCCCCCTGCTGACCTGCACGCTGCTCGCCGGCACCGCGCTGGCGGCGCCGCTGCGCGATGCGGCCAGCGGCCTGACCGTCAATCCGCCGCCGGGCTACGAGGCCAGCGTGATGCCACCCACCGGCCCGCAGACGGCGCGCTTCCAGATCCGCCGCGGCGACGACCGCGACACCGGCTGCCAGACCGCCTTCACCCCGGCGCCGCAGAACGCCCAGCTCAGCCAGGCGCAGATCAACCAGCTGGCGCTCAGCCCGGGCTGGCAGGAGATCGCCAGGAAGACGCTGACCAGCACCATCTACGACATCCTCTCGGCCGAGCGCTTCGACCTGGACGGGCTGACCGGGCTGCAGATGATCGCCGACTTCAAGGCGGATCCCCGGCTGCCGCCGCGCTCGCGCGAGCTCCGTTCCTATTTCGTCATCCTGGAAACGCCGAAGGGCCGCACCAGCACGGTCTGCGTCGGCGAGAAGGCCAGCTTCGCCACCCGCCAGGCGGAGTTCGTGGCCGTGGCGCGCGGCGCCTCGCCACCGCGGTAGATCACGCCGCGTTGGGGTCGCCCGGCGCGGTCTCGAAGGCCAGGCCGACGAGCGCCAGGATGCGCAAGCCCCGGGCGTCGGGGCGCAGCACCACGGCGCCCTGCTCCTCCATATAGGCCAGCACCCGCCGGGCGCGGCCGACCGAGCGGGTGCCATAGGCCTGGGCGATGGTCGCGTCCGATGGGCAGGGCAGCCGCTCCAGCGCCGCGCGGGCGACCAGCAGGTAGACGCCCTGGACATCATCGGGCAGCGCCGCGGCGCGGGCCTCGATCGCCTGCCAGTCGTCGCCCTCGGCGGCCTCGGCGCCGATGCCGGCGCGCGCCACGGCCAGCAGGCGGCGGAAGGCCGGGATCTCGGGCGGCCTGCCCGGCACGGCATGGATGCGCAGCCGCACCAGGAAGTCCTGGTACAGCACGCTGACGCTGCGGAAGGCGGCCTCCGGCTCCGACAGCACCTGCTGCAGGATTTTTTCCAGCTGCCGCTTATGGGCGGCGCGCTCCTCGGCGGTCGGCTCGGGCGCCGGCGGGGGGGCCGCCATGGTCGGGCGGGCCTGGGCCAGCTGGGCCAGGATGTCGGGGGCCGGCATCGGGGCCGGGCGGCGCGGCGGCAGGCGCAGCGGCTCCGGCGCGGTCGCCGCGGCCATGACCAGGTCGCGGGCATCCTGCGGCGCGGTCTGCGGCAGCGGCACCAGGCCCGGATTGGTGCCGCGCGATTCGGTCTCGACCTCGCCGATGCGGATGGCCAGCGGGCGGCGCGACAGCGCCGGGCCCAGCGCCACGAAGCTGCCGCGCGGCAGGTCGCGGAACATTTCTGCTTGCCGCCGCTCCATGCCCAGCAGGTCGGCGGCGCGCGCCATGTCGATGTCGAGGAAGGTGCGGCCCATCAGGAAGTTGGAGGCCTCGGCGGCGACGTTCTTGGCGAGCTTGGCCAGGCGCTGGGTGGCGATGATGCCGGCGAGCCCGCGCTTGCGGCCGCGCGACATCAGGTTGGCCATGGCGCCGAGCGAGGCGCGGCGGGCCTCGTCGGAGACCTCGCCGGCGACGGCGGGGGCGAAGAGCTGCGCCTCGTCGACCACCACCAGCATGGGCGACCAGTAGTCGCGCTCGGCATCGAACAGCCCGCCCAGGAAGGCTGCGGCGTGGCGCATCTGGCCGTCGGCGTCCAGCCCCTCGAGGTTGAGCACCACCGAGACGCGATGCGTGCGCACCCGGTCGGCGGCGCGTTGGAGCGCGGCCTCGTTGTGCTCGGCGGCGTCGATGACCAGGTGGCCGAAGCGGTCGGCCAGCGTCACGAAATCGCCCTCGGGGTCGATCACCGCCTGCTGCACCCAGGGGGCCGACTGCTCCAGCAGGCGGCGCAGCAGATGCGACTTGCCCGAGCCGGAATTGCCCTGCACCAGGAGACGGGTGGCCAGCAGCTCCTCCAGGTCGAGCAGCCCGGGCTGCCCGCTGGTGGTCTCGCCCATCTCGATGCCGACCGTCATTCCGCGCTCCTTTTCGGGGGGCGGAGCTATAGAGCATCAGCCCCGCCTGCGACACCGCAACGGGCGCAGGGCGCGGATGCGCAAAGCCGTGCTCAGGCGTTCGCCGTGCCGGGCCAGCGCAGCGTGCCGAGGGCGACGCCGCCGAGGACCAGCGCCATGGCGACGGCATGGTAGGCATGCAGGCTTTCGCCCAGCAGGGCGGCGCCAAGGGCCAGGGCATAGGCCGGCACCAGGTACATGGCCATGCTGGCCCGCGCCGCGCCGAAATTCTGCACGCAGCGGGCGAAGAGGCCATAGGCGCCGATGCCGGCGACCAGCCCGAGGAACAGCATCCCCCAGAAGGCCTGGGCGCCCAGATGCGGCACGCCGCGATGGCCCCATTCGAGCAGCAGCGCCGGGATCAGGAACAGCGCGCCGCCGGCGGCGACCACCCAGAGCAGCAGCAGCGGCGGCAGGGCGATGGGGCGGTGGCGCAGGAGCGCGGTGTAGCCGGCCCAGGCGAGGATGGCGCAGAGCATCAGCGCGTCGCCCGGGTTGAACTCGAAGCGCAGGAGCGCCGCCATGTCGCCGCGGAAGGCCGCCACCAGCACGCCGGCGAAGGAGAGCGCGATGCCCGCGACCATGGCGGGGCGCAGCGGGATGCCCCAGACCAGCCGCTCGATGACCGCGACCAGCAGCGGGGTGAGCGCCGCGATCAGCGCGATGTTGCCGGCGGAGGTATAGGCGGCCGCGCCGTATTGGGGCGCCACGCTGACCACGCCGCCGAGCAGCACCAGGAGCAGCAGCAGCCCCGCCGGGACCTGGCGCAGGCGGCCCTGGCGCAGCGCCGGCCAGATGAAGGGCAGCAGCAGCAGCGCCGCGACGGTCCAGCGGCCGAAGGCCAGGGTGACGGGCGGCACCGAGCCGGAGAGCCAGCGGGCGGCGACCATGTTGCTGGCGAAGAAGAGCGGCGCGGAGAGGAAGAGGCAGGCGGGCAGCCAGCGGGCGGTGAGGCGCATCGGCCTGCTCTCCGGGGTTCTGGCGGAGAGCTTAGGTCGAATGGGTCAGAGGTTCTTACCGAAGTTGATTGTTGTCGCCTGTGCCTTCGGAAGAATTGTCGGCGTTGGCGTGTTTTATCAGATAGTGCTTCTGTCTCATGGCGGGGACCGGGGGGATCCTATCCCCCCGGCGGGGGTTTGGGGGCGGAGCCCCCATGCTGGCTTATTGTGCTTCGCGGGTCGCCCAGGTGATCCAGGGCATCAGGCGCCGGAGGTTTTCCGCGTCCACGGTCGCCCCGCCCCAGATGCGCAGTCCTGGAGGTGCGTCGCGGTAGGGGGCGGTGTCGAGGCCGGCGCCGGCCTGGTCCAGCAGCCTGGCGATCTTCTTGCTGGCCTCGGCCTGCCCCTTGGCGTCGAGGGCCGTGAACCAGGGTGCCACCAGCTTCAGGGTGATGGAGGTGGTGGAGCGGTGGCGGGCGTCCTCGGCGAGGAAGGCGTAGTCGGACTGGGTCGCGACCCAGTCGGCGATGATGGCGAGGTTGGCTTCGGTGCGGGCGACGAGGCCCTTGAGGCCGCCCACCGATTCCGCCCAGCGCAGCCCGTCGATGGCGTCCTCGACGCAGAGCATCGAGGGGGTGTTGATGGTGTCGCCTTCGAAGATGCCTTCGATCAGCTTGCCGCCCTTGGTCAGGCGGAAGATCTTGGGCAGGGGCCAGGCGGGGGTGTGGCTCTCCAGCCGGGCCACAGCACGCGGCGAGAGGGCCAGCATGCCGTGGCCGGCCTCGCCGCCGAGCGCCTTCTGCCAGGACCAGGTCACCACATCCAATTTCGCCCAGTCGAGCTCCATGGCGAAGGCGGCCGAGGTCGCGTCGCAGATGGTCAGCCCCTCGCGATCGGCCGCGATCCAGTCGGCATCCGCCAGGCGCACGCCGGAGGTGGTGCCGTTCCAGACGAAGACCGCGTCGCGCGCCGGGTCGGCCTGGGCCAGGTCGGGGATGGCGCCATAGGGGGCCTGGATCAGGCGGACGTCGGGCAGCGGCAGCTGCTTCGTGATGTCATTGGCCCATTCGGCGGAGAAGCTCTCCCAGGCCAGCACGTCGACGCCGCGGGGGCCGAGCAGCGACCACAGCGCCATCTCCACCGCGCCGGTGTCGGAGGCGGGGACGATGCCCAGGCGCCAGCCCTCCGGCATGCCGAGCACCGCCTTGCTGCGGGTGATGACCTCGGCGAGGCGGGCCTTGGGCGCCGGGGCGCGGTGGCTGCGGCCGAGCAGCGCGCCATCGAGCGCCGAGAGCGACCAGCCAGGGCGCTTGGCGCAGGGGCCGGAGGAGAAGCAGGGGTTTTCCGGCAGGCAGGCGGGCTTCGGATTGGCCATCACAAGGGCTCCAGTCGGGTCGTCAGATCGTATCGGGCAGGAAGACTTCGCCGCGGGCATAGAGCACGGCATGGCCGCCCATGCGGATGCGGCTGTCGCGGCGCTCGCACCAGAGCGTGCCGCCGCGGGCGCTGGCCTGGCGGCAGACCAGCGTCTCGCGGCCCAGGCGGTCGGCCCAGAAGGGCACCAGCTGGACATGGGCGGCACCCGTCACCGGGTCCTCGTCGATGCCGACGCGGGCGGCGAAATAGCGGGAGACGACGTCATGCACGCCGTCATCGCCCGGGGCGGTGGCGATGACACGGGCGCCGGCGCCGCCCACCGCCTCGTCGGGCAGGCTGGCGATGCGGGCGTGGTCGGGCTGCAGGGCGCGGACGGTCTCGGCCTTGTCGAAAAGGCAGATCCAGTCGCGCGCCTTCCAGACCTCGCGCGGGACGGCGCCAAGGGCGGCGGCCAGGCCCGGCGGCACGCGGGGGGCGCGCCGCGGCGGATTGGCCGGGAAGTCAAGGACGAAACGGTCGCCCTCGCGGCTGACGCCGAGCAGGCCTGAGGCGGTGCGGAATTCCATGGCGCCGGCATGGCCGAGCTCGCCGGCCAGCACCGCGGCGGTGGCCAGCGTCGCATGGCCGCAAAGCGGCACCTCGAGGCGCGGGGTGAACCAGCGCAGATGCCAGCGGCCGGGCCCGTCGGGGACGAAGAAGGCGGTCTCGCTGAGATTGTGCTCGGCCGCCATGGCCTGCATCAGCGCGTCCGGCAGCCACTCCGTCAATGGCACGACGGCGGCGGGATTGCCGGCGAAGGGACGGTCGGCGAAGGCGTCGACCTGATAGACGGCAAGCTTCTGGGGCATGGGCTCGTTTCCCGGCGGGCGCCCTTCCGCTATCGCCGAAAGACCGTGCCCATGCCAGCGCGGCCGTGGCAGGGCTGGGATGCTTTCGCCCCCTGCCCCGCCCCTGGCCCGCGCCTCAGGCCAGGGCGCGCAGCCGCTCCGGATCGACGGTCACCGAGTGGTTCAGCGGGCCATGGCCGCGGCCGAAGCCCGGGGCGGCGCGCAGCGCCTCGTGCACATAGGCGCGGGCGCGCACCACGGCGCCGCGCAGGCCGAGGCCCTGGGCCAGGCCGGCGGCGATGGCGGAAGCCAGGGTGCAGCCGGTGCCATGGGTGTGGCGGCTGTCGATGCGCTCGCTCTCGAAGACCTCGATGCCGTCCTCGGTCGCCAGCAGGTCGACCAGCCGGTTGCCCGGCAGGTGGCCGCCCTTCAGCAGCACCGCGGGGACGCCGAGCGTCAGCATCATCTCGGCCGCCGACTCCATCTCCTCGACATTGCCGATATGCATGCCGGACAGCACCTCGGCCTCCGGGATGTTGGGCGTCAGCAGCGAGGCGAAGGGCAGCAGGCGGCGCTTCAGCGTCTCGACCGCGGCCTTGTCGAGCAGCGCCTGGCCGCCCTTGGCCACCATCACCGGGTCGGCGACCAGGGGCACGCGGCGGCCATGCTCGGCCAGCGCGTCGCAGACGGCGTTGATGGTGACGCTGTCGGCCAGCATGCCGGTCTTGATGGCATCCGCGCCGATATCCTGCAGGGTCAGGCGGATCTGCTGGCGGATGAAGTCGGGCGGCACGGTCATCACGCCATGGACGCCCAGCGTGTCCTGCGCGGTCAGCGCGGTGATCGCGGTGGCCGAGAAGGCGTCGAGCGCGGTGCAGGCCTTGATATCGGCCTGGATGCCGGCGCCGCCGCCGGAATCGGAGCCGGCGATGATCAGGACGCGACCGCGCATCAGCCGGCCTCCCCGGCCAGCTCGGAAACCTTGTCCTCGGGGGCGGGACGCTCGGCGACCGCGCCGGCGGCGGCGCGGGCGCGGATCAGCGCCGCCAGTTCATGCACGGTCTCTTCCACGATGCTCTCCTCCTCCGCCTCGGCCATGACGCGGATCACCGGCTCGGTGCCGCTGGGGCGGATCAGCACCCGCCCGCGCTTCTCCAGCCGCTTCTCGGCAGCGGCGATGGCTTCCTGCACGACCACGTCCTGCAGCGGGCTGACCCCGGCATAGCGGACATTGACCAGGCGCTGCGGCAGCGGCGTGAAGCGGCGGCAGACCTCGCTGGCGGGGCGGCCTTCCTCGGCCAGCATGGCCAGCACCTGCAGGGCGGCCATCAGCCCGTCGCCGGTGGTGCCGAAATCGCTGAGGATGACATGGCCGGACTGCTCGCCGCCGAGGTTGCAGCCGGTCTCGCGCATGCGCTCCGACACATAGCGGTCCCCCACCTTGGTGCGCAGCAGTTTCAGGCGGCGACCGTGAAGGAAACGTTCAAGGCCCAGGTTCGACATGACGGTGGCGACCACCGCGCCGCCCTGCAGCCGGCCCTGCTCCTGCAACGACTGGGCGATGACCGCCAGGATCTGGTCGCCATCGATGATCTGGCCCTTCTCGTCGGCCAGCACCAGGCGGTCGGCGTCGCCGTCGAGGGCGATGCCCAGGTCCGCGCGGCGCTCGCGCACCAGCTCGGCCATGCGGGCGGGCGCCGTGGAGCCGCATTCGCGGTTGATGTTGAAGCCGTCCGGGGCGACGCCGACCGAGACCACCTCGGCGCCGAGCTCCCACAGCACGGTGGGCGCCACCTTGTAGCCGGCGCCATGCGCGCAATCGACGACGATGCGCATGCCGGACAGGCTGCGGCCCTTCGGGAAGCTGGCCTTCACCGCCTCGATATAGCGGCCGGGGGCGTCCTCGAGGCGGCTGGCGCGGCCGAGCCGCGAGGGGCCGACCAGCTGGGCGCTGAGATCGGCCGCCATCAGCGCCTCGATCTGCGCCTCCTCGGCATCCGACAGCTTGAGGCCGTCCGGGCCGAACAGCTTGATGCCATTGTCCTCGAAAGGATTGTGGCTGGCCGAGATCATGACGCCGAGATCGGCGCGCAGGCTGCGCGTCAGCATGGCGATGGCGGGCGTCGGCAGCGGGCCGACCAGCACCACATCCATGCCGGCGCCGACGAAGCCGGCGGTCAGCGCGGGTTCCAGCATATAGCCGGACAGGCGGGTGTCCTTGCCGATGACGACGCGATGGCGGTAGCTGCCGCGGTTGAAGAAACGCCCGGCCGCCTGGCCCAGGCGCAGCGCCGTCGAGGCATCCATCGGCGCCCGGTTGGCGACCCCCCGGATCCCATCCGTGCCGAAGAGACGACGCACCGCTTCACTCATGCCCGAACCACCTTCACGCCTTGTCCCTGCGGCCCCGGCAGCCATGGCCGACGCTGATCTGCGCCCTCATACCAGCCTTCGGGTCCCTCGCGCGACACGCGAAACTTGTCCGGATATTTCGGCGCCCCGGTCAAGGCGCGCCAGGGCCGCAGGAGAGGTTATATAAGTTAACGGGAAAGCAACGCTCCAGCCCGGGAAAGGCTGCCTGCCCTCAGGCCTCGCCGTGCTCGGGCAGCGAGCCCTCGGCGCAGGCGCGCCACATCTGCAGCACCTGCACCGTCTCGGCGACATCGTGGACGCGGATGATGGCAGCCCCCCCGGCCGCCGCGGCCTGGGCCACCGCGACCGAGCCGGACAGGCGCTCGATCGGCGTCTCCACCCCGGTGACCTCGCCGACGAAGCGTTTTCTCGAAGCGCCGACCAGGATGCGGCAGCCGATCGAGGCCAGCAGCGGCAGGCGGTTCATGATCTGCAGGTTCTGCGCCGCGGTTTTGCCGAAGCCGAGGCCGGGATCGATGGCGATGCGGCCGCGCTGGATGCCCAGCGCCTCGGCGGTCTCGACGCGCTGGCGCAGGAAGCGCGCGACCTCCAGCACCACGTCGTCATAGCCGGTATGGTCCTGCATGCGGCGGGGGTCGAGCACCGGCATGTGCATAAGGATGACGGGCGCCCGTGCTTCCTGCACGACCCGCACAGAGCGGGCGTCCTGCCGCAGCGCCGTGACATCGTTAACGATTTCGGCGCCCTCGTCCAGGGCGGCCTGCATGGTGGCGGCATGGCGGGTGTCGATGCTGACCACCGCCGCCTTGGCGAGCTCCCGCACGACGGGGCGGATGCGGGCGATTTCTTCCTCTGACGTCACCGGCGCCGCGCCGGGGCGGGTGCTCTCGCCGCCGATATCCAGAATGTCGGCGCCGGCCTCCAGCATGGCATGGCCGGCGGCAATGGCCTGGGCCGGGTCGAGATGCAGCCCGCCATTGGAGAAGCTGTCGGGGGTGGTGTTGACGATGCCCATGACCAGCGGCCGGTCCTGCGGCAGGCCGGCGAAGGGCAGCGGCCGGCGGGTCAGCGGCGGCAGCAGGTCCTCCCAGCCCTCGGGCACCGCCTGGGCGGAGCAGAGGCCGAGATCCTGCCCATCCTCGATCAGCCGCACCAGGATGAAGGCGGCGGGGCCGCCGGCCAGCGGCAGCGCCAGCCCGTCGCGCAAGGCGTGGTTGGCGGCCGGACCATGCAGGAGGCCGATCGGCTCCAACCAACGCTCGCTCATCGACAGCCGCTCCAGGCAAAGAAAAAGGGCCCCATTCCTGGGGCCCTTTCCTTAACGCAATTTTTACCGATCGTCAGCGGAGAGCATCACGCCGCCGCATCACGCCCCGGGCTGCGGCGCCGCATTGCCGAAGCCGCCACCCGGCGGCCGGGTCGGCCGGCCCGAGCTGGGGACGCTGCCACGGCCCGAGGAGGTGGGCTCGTCGGGGCGGTTGCGCACCACCGGCTCGCCCTTGATCACCGTGCGGATCTCGTCGCCGGAGAGGGTCTCGTATTCCAGCAGGCCCTTGGCCAGGGCATGCAGCTCCTCGATATTGGTCTGCAGCGTGTGCTTGGCCCGGGCATAGGCCTCGTCGATGATGGCGCGGACCTCGCTGTCGATCTCCCGCGCCGTCGCCTCGGAGACATTCTTCGACTGGGTCACCGAATGGCCCAGGAAGACCTCCTGGCTGTTGTCGCCATAGGCGATCATGCCGAGCTTTTCCGACATGCCCCATTCGGTGACCATCATGCGGGCCTGGTTGGTGGCCATCTTGATGTCGCCCGAGGCGCCGTTGGAAACCTTGTCGGCGCCGAAGATGACCTCCTCGGCGACGCGGCCGCCCATGGCCATCGACAGCTCGGCCTTCAGCTTGGACTTGTGCTTGGAATAGCGGTCGCCGGCCGGCAGCGACATCACCAGGCCCAGCGCCCGGCCGCGCGGGATGATGGTCGCCTTGTGGACCGGGTCGCATTCCGGCTCGTGCATGGCGACGAGAGCATGGCCGGCCTCGTGATAGGCCGTCATCTTCTTCTCGTCGTCGGACATGACCAGCGACCGGCGCTCGGCGCCCATCATGACCTTGTCCTTGGCCATCTCGAACTCGTGCATGCCGACGGTGCGGCGGCCGGAGCGGGCGGCCAGCAGCGCCGCCTCGTTCACCAGGTTGGCCAGGTCGGCGCCGGAGAAGCCGGGGGTGCCGCGGGCGATGGTCTTCGGATCGACATCCGAGGCCAGCGGCACCTTGCGCATGTGCACGCGCAGGATCTTCTCGCGGCCCGAGACGTCCGGGTTCGGCACCACCACCTGGCGGTCGAAGCGGCCGGGGCGCAGCAGGGCCGGGTCGAGCACGTCGGGGCGGTTGGTGGCGGCGATCAGGATGACGCCCTCATTCGCCTCGAAGCCGTCCATCTCGACCAGCATCTGGTTAAGAGTCTGCTCGCGCTCGTCATTGCCGCCGCCGAGGCCGGCGCCGCGATGCCGGCCGACCGCGTCGATCTCATCGATGAAGATGATGCAGGGGGCGTTCTTCTTGCCCTGCTCGAACATGTCGCGCACGCGGCTGGCGCCGACGCCCACGAACATCTCGACGAAGTCGGAGCCGGAGATGGTGAAGAAAGGCACGTTGGCCTCGCCGGCGATGGCGCGGGCCAGCAGGGTCTTGCCGGTGCCCGGGGGGCCCACCAGCAAGCAGCCCTTGGGAATCTTGCCGCCGAGCCGCTGGAACTTCTGCGGGTCGCGCAGGAAGTCGACGATCTCCTCGAGCTCGCCCTTGGCCTCGTCGATGCCGGCGACGTCCTCGAAGGTGACGCGGCCCTGCTTCTCGGTCAGCAGCCGGGCGCGCGACTTGCCGAAGCCCATGGCGCGGCCGCCGCCGCCCTGCATCTGCCGCATGAAGAAGATCCAGACGCCGATCAGCAGCAGCATCGGGAACCAGGACAGCAGGTAGTGGAAGAGCGGGTTGACGTCGCTCTCCTCCGGCTTGGCGACGACGCGGACGCCCTTGTCGGTCAGCCGGCTGACCAGCTGCGGATCCTCGGGCGTGTAGGTGCTGAAGCCGCGGCCATCGGAAAGCTGGCCGGTCAGCGTGCGGCCCTGGATGGTCACGTCGCGGACGCGACCGCCATTCACCTCGTTCAGGAAGTCGCTATAGGCGACGAGCTGGCCGGTCTGGCGGGTGGAGGAAGAGGGCTGAAAGAGATTGAACAGCGCCACCAGTAGCAGCGCCACGATCACCCAGAGCGCCAGGTTGCGGCCGAAATTGTTCACCGTGGGGTTCCCATCCGTGTGCCGGCCGGCAGGAGGAGACCGGCCCGGCGCCCTGAGAAGATAGGACGCCCTTGGCCATTCTGAAACCATGGCCGTGGCGTCATCTTTCACCGATTTTGTTTTCGATGCCCTTATAGCCCGAGATCGCCCCCCCCGCAGGGCAAAATTCCAGCTGCCAGGCGGCGGGCGGCCCGTCCGACAGGGCCGGAACCAGGGCAGCGGCGGCCGGATCGGCGGGACTCCACAGCGCCGGCAGCCCGGCCAGCAGCCGCGCCGGCCAGCCGCGCCGCTGCCTCCGGTCC
>NZ_CACSJM010000078.1 GCF_902706185.1 Roseomonas sp. 18066
CTTCCGGAGTGCCCCGCCGTGGCCCCTTCTGCCCGCCTTTCGCCCGCCCTCAACGTCGTCGTCGCCGCCGCCCAGAAGGCCGGCAAGCGCCTGCTGCGGGATTTCGGCGAGGTCGAGCAGCTGCAGGTCAGCATGAAGGGCCCCGGCGACTTCGTCAGCCAGGCCGACCTGCGCGCCGAGGAGACGCTGCGCGCCGAGCTCGGCCGCGCCCGCCCGAACTTCGCCTTCCTGGGCGAGGAAGGCGGCGAGACCGGCGCCGATGACTGGGAATGGCGCTGGGTCATCGACCCGCTGGACGGCACCACCAACTTCCTGCACGGCATCCCGCACTGGGCGATCTCGATCGGCATCGAGAAGCGGCTGAGCGAGACCACCAGCGAGATCGTCGCCGGCGTCATCTACAACCCCGCCGCCGACGAGCTGTTCTGGGCCGAGAAGGGCGTCGGCGCCTTCCTCAACGACCGCCGGCTGCGCGTCTCCGGCCGCCGCGACATGATCCAGGCGGTCTTCGCCACCGGCATCCCCTTCGCCAAGATCCAGCGCAAGGCCGAGTTCAGCGCCACCCTGGCGCGGCTGATGCCGCAGGTCGCCGGCGTCCGCCGCATGGGGGCTGCCGCCCTCGACCTGGCCTGGACCGCGGCCGGCCGCTACGAGGGCTTCTGGGAGCTCGGCCTCAACAAGTGGGACATCGCCGCCGGGCTGGTGATCCTGAAGGAGGCCGGCGGCCTGGCCACCGACATGGACGGCGCCGACCCCTATCCCACGGGCAATGTCATCGCCGGCAACCCGCTGCTGCAGCCGAAGCTGCGCGAGGTGGTCATCGAGGGCATCGCCCTGGTCGAGCGCGCCCGCGCCGAGGGCTGAGGCTGCCGGCGGGCGGAAAACCCGCCGGAATTCCGCGCGCCACCGCGATTCTTCCGGCCCGGCCGCGTTTCCCGCGGCCGGGGTTGTGGTCTAGGGTGCGGCGCAGAATGCGCGCCCCGCCCCCCCTCCTCCTCGCTGCCTTCCTGATGCTGCTCGCCCCCCCGGGGGCGCAGGCCGCGCCACGCGGGGCGACCACGCCGCCGGCGCCCAGCCAGGCCCGGCCGGGCCAGGCCGAACCGGTTCAGGCCCAGCCGGGCCAGGCCCAATCGGTTCAGGCCCAGCCGGTTCAGAGCAACGGCAATGGCGCGGCGCCCGAGCCGCCGCTGCCGGCCGACCCCGCCACTGCCGCGCCGCAGCCGCCCGACCTGACCCAGCCGCCCCGCCCCTCCGAGCCGCTGCCGCAGCCCAGCCTGCCGCTGGCCCGCGGCATGGAGACGCTGCCCGGCAGCGGCTGGCGCCTGTCCGGCAGCCTGGCCCGCGGCCTGGCCGACGCGCCGTCGCATGCCGCGCTGACCGGCATCGCCCGCTGGCTGGCCGACAGCACCGAGGGCCGCGTCACCATCGTCGCCCAGGTCGCCCGGCCGGAGGACGACGTGTCGCTGGCCCGCCGCGATTCGCTGGCGCATGGCCAGGCGATCCGCCGTATCCTCGAGCAGGGCGGGCTGGACGGCACCCGCATCGACATCCGCCCGCTCGGCCGCACCGCCGAGGCCCGCGACGCCATCGAGCTGCTGCCGCCCAGCGCCCGCCGCGCCGCCGGCGGGACGCCCCCCAGCAGCACCCAGACCCAGAGCCAGAGCCGCCCATGACCCGCCCGACCCATTACCTGCTGCGGATGCTGGTCTTCCTCGCCGCCGTGCTGGGGCTCTGCGCCCTGCTCTCGGCCGAGCTGACCGCCGCCTTCGCCGCCAATCCGCTGCTCAACGCGGTGATCCTGGTGGTGCTGCTGCTCGGCGTCGGCTGGAACATCCGCCAGGTGATGAGCCTGAAGCCCGAGGTCGAGTGGCTGGAAGGGTTTCGCGCCCCCAAGGCGGGTGCCGCCGCCCGGCCGGAACCGCGGCTGCTGGCGCCGATGGCCTCGATGATCGCGGCGCGGCGCGGCGACCGGCTGTCGCTCTCGGCCCCCGTGATGCGCAGCCTGCTGGACGGCATCGGCTCCCGCCTCGACGAGAGCCGCGAGCTGTCGCGCTACGTGACGGGCCTGTCGCTTTTCCTCGGCCTGCTCGGCACCTTCTGGGGGCTGATCCTGACCATCGGGGCGGTGGCCGATGTCATCAACTCGATGTCGGTGGGCTCGGGCGACCTGAACCAGCTGTTCAACCAGCTGAAGTCGGGCCTGGCGCAGCCGCTGGCCGGCATGGGCATCGCCTTCTCCTCCTCGATGCTCGGCCTCGCCGGCGCGCTGGTGCTGGGCTTCCTCGATCTGACCGCGGGCCAGGCGCAAAGCCGCTTCTATTCGGAGCTGGAGGAATGGCTGGCCGGCGTGACCCGGCTGTCGTCGGGCGTGCTGGGCGGCGATGGCGAGGGCAGCGGCTCGGTCCCCGCCTATGTCCAGGCGCTGCTGGAGCAGACCGCGGAGAACCTCGAGAACCTGCAGCGCATCATGTCGCGCGGCGAGGAAGGCCGCGCCGCCTCGGCCCAGGCGCTGCACACCCTGACCGACCGCCTGTCGATCATGGCCGACCAGATGCGCGCCAACCAGGTGCTGATGCAGCGCATGGCGGAAGCCCAGTCCGGCCTGGCGCCCGCCATCGCCCGGCTGACCGAGGCGCAGGCGCATGCCGTGCAGGCGGCGAGCCACGCGCCCTCGGCGATCGACGACGCCTCGCGCGCGCATCTGCGCAACATCGAGGTCTATCTGGCGCGGATGAGCGAGGACGTGGCCCAGGGCCGGGCGCAATCCACCGCCGAGATCCGCGGCGAGATCAAGATCCTGGCCCGCACCATCGCGGCCCTGGCCGAGGAAGGCCCGCGCTGATGCCGCGCGCCTTCGCCGGCGAGGCCTGAGCCATGGCCCTCGGACGCCGCGGCCAACGGGAGCAGCCGAATGCCTGGCCCGGCTATGTGGACGCCCTGTCCACCCTGCTGATGGTCATTATTTTCGTTCTGCTGGTCTTCGTCCTGGCGCAGGGTTTTCTGTCCGTCGCCCTGTCGTCGCGCGACCAGGCGCTGGACCGGCTGAACCGGCAGGTTTCTGAATTGGCAGAACTGCTGGCCCTGGAGCGCGGCCAGGGCGAGGAGCTGCGCGGCAACCTGTCGCGCCTCACCGAAGAACTGCGCGGCGCGGCCGCCGCGCGCGACACCGCCCTCTCCCAGCTCACCGGCCTGCGCGAGGAGCGCGACCGCCAGGGCGCCGAGCGCGAGGTGCTGCGCGGCGAGCGTGACCGGCTGGCCGCGCGGCTGGCCGATCTCGACCTCTCGGCCGGCGGCGCCGCCGCCCGCATCGCCGCGCTCGAGCAGCGCCTGGCCGAGGCGCAGACGCGGGCCGAGGCGATCGGCGGCGGCAGCGCCCAGACGCTGCGCGACCTGACCGAGGCCCGCCGTGCCCTGGAAGCCGAGCGCGCCGCGCTGACCGAAGCCCGCGGCCAGCTTGCCGCCGCCCAGGCCCGCGCCGGCACCGCCGAGACCGACCGCGACGGCAACCTGGCGCAGCTGACCACGACGCGGCAGCAGCTGGCGGCGGCCGAAGCCGCGCTGGCGACGCTCCGGCGCGAGCTGGAGACGATCAACCGCACCGTCGCCGCCGACCGCGCCACCATCGAGGCGCGGCTGGCCGATATCGCCCGGCTGAACCTGCAGCTGCAGCAGCTGACCGCGCTGCGCGACGAGATGGAGCGCCGCGCCGCCGCCGCCCTGGCCCGCGCCGGCGACCAGGAGAAGGCGCGCAGCGCCGCCGAGGCGCTGGCCGCCGCCGAGGCCGCCCGCCGCGCCACCGTCGAAGCCTCCGTCGCCACCGCCACCGAGGCGCAGCGCCGCGCCGAGGCGGCCTCCACCACCGCGACCGAGGCCCAGCGCCGCGCCGAGGCCGAGGGCGGCGAGCATGCCCGCCTGGCCGACAGCGCCCGCGCCCAGGTCGCGCTGCTGACCCAGCGCCTGGCCGAGCTGCGCGCCGAGCTGTCCCGCGTCGCTGGCCTGCTCGACGCCCAGGAAGCCTCGGGCCGAGACAAGGATGCGCAGATCAGCGCCCTCGGCCAGCGGCTGAACGCGGCGCTGGCGGCCCGCGTCGAGGAGCTGCAGCGCTACCGCTCCGACTTCTTCGGAAGGCTGCGCAGCGTGCTGGGCGACCGGCCGGAGGTGCGCATCGTCGGCGACCGCTTCGTCTTCCAGAGCGAGGTGCTGTTCCCGGTGGGCAGCGCCGAGCTCTCGGCCAATGGCCAGACGCAGATGCGGGCGCTGGCCCAGGTGCTGCTGGAGATCAGCCGGCAATTTCCGGCGGATCTCGCCTGGGTGCTGCGGGTCGATGGCCATGCCGATCGCAGCCCGATCCGCGGCGGCGGCCGCTTCGCCAGCAACTGGGAGCTGTCCTCGGCCCGCGCCATCGCGGTGGCCCAGCTGCTGATCGGCGAGGGCCTGCCGGCCAACCGCGTCGCCGCCACCGCCTTCGCCGAATACCAGCCGCTGGAAGGCGGCGACGCGCCGGAAGCCCTGGCCCGCAACCGCCGCATCGAGCTGCGGCTGACGGATCGCTGAGCCCTCGGCTCAAAGCTGGCGGGAGACGTCCATGCGCTGGTGGAGGATGCGGATCACCTCCACCACGCCCTCCCCGGACCGCCTGAAGAACAGCAGGTGGGCGCCGGCTTGCGCCACGCGATAGCCGGGGCGGATGCGGTCCACGGCGCGACCCGGCACGGCGCCGTTGGCCAGGCTGTCGCAGAGCGCGCGGATGGCGAGGAGGTAGCGCTCCGCCTGGATCCCGCCCCAGCGGTCCAGCGTATAGTCCCAGATATCGTCGAGATCGGCCTGCGCCGCCGGGGTGAAGCGGAAGCCGCTCACCCGGGCGTGGCGCCGCGCTTCCGGGCCAGGAAGGCGTCGAAGTCGAAAGCGGTCGCCGGGCCGGATTTCTCCCCGTCGGCGAGCGCGGTCTGCAGCGCGGCGAGCTTCGCCTCGTTCTCCTCGAGCAGCCGCAGCCCGGCGCGGACCACATCGCTGGCCGAGCCGTAGCGGCCGCCCTCGACCTGGCGGTCGATGAAGTCGGCGAAGTGCTCGCCAAGGGACATGGACGTGTTGCGGGCCATCGGCGCCTCCCGTGCAGTACCAATATGTACCAACGGCTGGCATGGCTTCAAGCCGGATGGGGGCCTTTGGTGCGGGTGGTCGGACTCGAACCGACACTCCTTTCGGAACCGGATTTTGAGTCCGGCGCGTCTACCATTTCACCACACCCGCGAAAGGCTCCCCCGCAATAGCCGATGCCAGCGCGGCCGTCACGGGGCCTCGATCAGGTCATCGGTGCCAAAACGGGAGCATAGCCCGGGCGCTGGCGCAGCCGGTCGTACCAGGCGCGCAGCCGCGGCAGGTCGGGCCGCTCGATCGGCAGGGCGAACCAGCGATGCGCGAAGATGCCCAGCGCCATGTCGGCCAGGCTGAAGCCGCCTTCCAGGAAGTCGCGCCCCTCCAGCTGCCGCTCGACCATGCTCCACAGCGCCGCCGCCTTGAGGCGCGCTGCTTCCGTCGCCGGCCAGTCGCGCTCGGCCTCGGGGATGCGGATATGGGTGAAGAAGATCGTGACCATCGGCGCCGTGAGATGCGCCAGCTGCCAGTCCATCCAGCGCTCGACGCCGGCGCGGGCGCGGGGATCGGCCGGGTACAGCGCCTCGCCGCCCGGGCGGGTCGCGGCCAGGTGGCGCAGGATGGCGTTGCTCTCCCACAGCGCCCAGCCGTCATCCTCCTGCCAGACCGGCACCAGGCTGTTCGGGTTCATCGCCAGGAAGTCAGTCCCCTGCGTCACGCCGAAGGCGCCGCCGGCGTCGCGCCGGTCATGCGCCAGGCCCAGCTCGGTGCAGAGCCACATCACCTTCATCACATTGCTGCTGTTCGACCGGCCCCAGAGAATGGGCATCGCCTGCTCCCGCTGTGTCATGGCATGGGCAGGCTATGCGTGCGGCGCCACACGGTCCAGCCAGCCTAGCGCTTGACCCGCGGCCGCTGCGGGACAAGGTTCAGGCTTCAGGCCCCCGCCACCCGGGCGGCGGCCCGTCATGGGTTGGGGATCGGGGGCGCCGCCGCGGCGCCGCCGGGCCCGGCTTCCGGCGCGCCGCCTCAGGAGCTTCCGCATGAACCAGGTCTTGCACACGCCGCTGCCGCAGGAGGTCCGCCGGGACGCCCCGCTCGAGGCGGGCTGCCTGGAAACCGACAGCCTGGACCCGGTCTGGTCGCGCATCCGCCTGGAGGCCGAGGCCGCCGCCCTGCGCGAGCCGGAGCTGGCCGGCTTCCTGCACGCCGCCGTGCTGCAGCACGACACGCTGGAATCGGCGCTAGCCAGCCGGGTCGCCGACCGGCTGGACCATGCCGACCTGCCCGGCACCCTGCTGCGCCGCAGCCTGGAGCGCGCGTTGGACGAGGACCCCTCGCTGCGCGAGGCGGTGCGCAGCGACATCATGGCCGTGGTCGACCGCGACCCGGCCACCAGCCGCGCGCTGGAACCGCTGCTCTACTACAAGGGCTTCCACGCGCTCTGCGCGCACCGGCTGGCGCATGCGCTGTGGATGGAGGGCCGGCGCGACCTGGCGCTGTGGCTGCAATCGCGCAGCTCCGTCGTGTTCCAGACCGACATCCACCCGGCGGTGCGCATGGGCCGCGGCATCTTCCTCGACCACGCCACCGGGCTGGTGATCGGCGAGACCGCGGTGATCGAGGACAATGTCTCGATCCTGCAGGGCGTGACGCTCGGCGGCACCGGCAAGGAGGGCGGCGACCGCCATCCTAAGATCCGCCAGGGCGTGCTGGTCGGCGCCGGCGCCAAGGTGCTGGGCAATATTGAGGTCGGGCATTGCGCCCGCATCGCCGCCGGCTCCGTCGTGCTGAAGCCGGTGCCGGCGGGCTCGACCGTCGCCGGCGTGCCGGCGCGGGTGGTGGGCCAGGCCTGCGCCGAGCCGTCGCGCGCCATGGACCAGCTGCTGGACCCGAACGAGGACTGATGCCGCTCTCGCTGCTGGTGGCGCTGCTCGCCGCCGCCGCCCCGCTGCTGGCCATGGCCAGCGAGCGCTGGGGCGGGCTGAACCCCTGCCTGCTCTGCCTGTGGCAGCGCGGCCCCTACTGGGTCGCCGCCCTGCTGGCGCTGATGGCGGTCATGGCGATGCGCCAGCCGCGGCTGGCCCGGGTGCTGACGGCGCTGGCCGGCGTCGCGGCGCTGGCCTCCGGCGTGGTCGCCGTGGTGCATGTCGGCGTCGAGGCGCATTGGTGGCCCTCCCCCCTGCCCGGCTGCGCCGCGCCGAATGCGGGGGCCGCCCGCACGGTGGACGACATGCTGGCAAGCCTGGCGCCGACCCCGGCCAAGCCCTGCGACGAGCCCACCTTCCTGATCCCCGGCCTGCCGGTGTCGATGGCGGCGATGAACCTGCTCTACGCGCTGGGGCTGGGCGGCTTCGCGCTCTGGGTGGCGAAGCGGGCGCCCGTCGATGCGGAAGGTCCCGGCGCGGAAGGTCCCAGCGCGGAAGGTCCTGGCGTAGAAGGCCGCTGACGCCCGCCGGCGGGCGGCGCATGATGGCCGGGGCCGCGCATGGGACCCCCGCCGCATGACCTTCCGCCTGCTGCTACCCCTGCTGCTGCTCGGCCTCGGCGGCTGCGTCGCGGCGACGCCACCGGCCGCGAGCCCGCCCGCAGCGTCCAGCCTGCTGGACCGGCTGCCGCCCGAGATCAACGGCTTCACCGCCTTCGACCCGGCGCTCGCCCTGGCGCCGCCGGCCGGCATGCTGCTGCGCCCCTACCAGGCGGCGGACGGGCCGGTGATCCGCGTCACCCTGCAGCCGGCCGCCGATCCGGCCGAGCGCGCGGCGCTGGCCACCGGCGCCGGGGCCGGGCCGCTGCGCGACCGGCTGGATGCCGAGGCCGCCGCCAGCTTCGCCTTCGCCAGCGCCCTGCCGCAGACCATCGCCGAGCGCGGCCCCGACTTCCTGGTCGGCCGCCGCGGCGCCGGGCCGCTGCTGCGCTGCATCGACATCCGCCTGACCCGGCCCGAGGGGGAACAGGTCGCCCTGCTGCGCAACCTGACCTGCGCCGGCAGCCTGGAGGGCCAAGTGGTGCGCATGCAGATGATCACCCGCCACGATGCCGGGGCCACCGCGCAGGCTGCGCGCGTGCTGGCCGAGTTCGGCGGCCGCGCCATGGAAAGCCTGCTGGGCCTGCCGCCCGACCCGGCGGCGGCGCCGGTCGCGCCGCATCGGGAGGAGACGCCGCCGCCGCGCCGCGCCGACGGGCTGCGCCGGGTCTGAGCTACCCTTCGAGCTCGGTGTCCCAGTACAGGTAGTCCCGCCAGCTTTCATGCAGGTAGTTGGGCGGGAACATCCGGCCATTGTCCTGCAGCTCCCACCCCGTCGGCTGGCGCGGCGCGCGGCGGGGGAACATGCGGATCTCGGCCGGCAGCTTGGAGCCCTTGCGCAGGTTGCAGGGCCCGCAGGCAGTGACGACGTTCTCCCACGACGTCCGGCCGCCGCGGCTGCGCGGGATAACATGGTCGAAGGTCAGCTCCTGGGTCGGCCGCTCCTCGCCGCAATAGACGCAGGAGAAGCTGTCGCGCAGGAACACGTTGAAGCGGGTGAAGGCCGGCCGCCGCGCCGAGGGGATATAGTCGCGCAGCGCGATGACGCTGGGCAGCCGCAGCCGGTGCCGCGGCGAGCGCACCTCCATCTCGTATTCCGACAGCACCGAGACGCGGTCGAGATAGACCGCCTTGACGGCGTCCTGCCAGGACCAGAGCGACAGCGGAAAATAGGAGAGCGGCCTGAAATCGGCATTCAGCACCAGCGCCGGAAAGCTGCCGAGAGCGGCACCCGGACCTCCGCCTTGGCCGGCGGGGGATGACCCGCCCTGGCCAGCAACAGCCAAACCGTCAGGCAAGCGCCGCTCCTTTCAAGCTGCGCGCCTCAACCCCTGGGGCCGGACCGGGCGGGCAGGCCCCAGATGTCGTGGCGCCGCCGGTGTGCCCTGGAGTCATGCCAGCCTCGCGCAGCCTGTGCAACAGCCCGCCGCGCTGGTTTCACAGCCCTGTCACTCAGGCTGGCGCTTGGCAGGCTGGCGCTTGGCAGGCTGGCGCCCGGGCCTGCCTCAGGCGGTCGCCTCCAGCCGCGCCGCCGCCCGCTGCAGCGCCAGCCCGCCGATCGACAGGCCGGCATCGTCGATCCCATGCGCCAGCCGCGGCACATAGACCGCCTCGACCGGCACCCCGGCCGCGCGCAGCACCGCCTCGGCCGAGCGGCTGGCGCCGACCGGCACCACCTCGTCCGCCTCGCCATGCACCAGCAGCACCTCGGGGCGGCCCTGCAGCTCGGCGGCCAGCAGCTCTTCCCCGATCAGCCGGCCGGAATAGGCCAGGATGGCGGCCGGCGGCACCGCGCGGCGCAGCCCGGTGTCGAGCGCCATCATCGCCCCCTGGCTGAAGCCCATCAGCACCACGGCGCTTTCCGGCAGGCCGGCGGCGGCGCATTCCCCGGCGATGGCGCGGTCCAGCAGCGGCCGCGCCAGCTGGATCCCGGCCAGCAGCCGCGCCGGCAGCCGGTCCTGCAGGCTGAACCATTGCCGGCCATAGGGCCCGGCCTCGCAGGGCAGCGGCGCATGCGGGGCGATGAACAGCGCCTCGGGGACCACCTCGCCCCAGCTCGGCGCCAGGTCGATCAGGTCGTTGCCGTCGGCGCCATAGCCATGCAGCAGGAAGACGATCAGCTTCGGCGCGCCGCCCGAGGCCGGCCCCCAGCGCAACCCATCCAACGCGGCCATGCGGCACCCCCTTGCTGCGATCAGGCGGCATCCGCTACGCGCGATCGGAGATGGCCGCAACCTTCGTCACGCGCTTCGCCCCCAGCCCCACGGGCGCCCTGCATCTGGGCCATGCCCACAGCGCCCTGCTGGGCTGGCGCGCCGCCCGCGCCGCCGGCGGCCGCTTTCTTCTGAGGATCGAGGATATCGACCCGGTGCGCTGCCGGCCGGAATTCACCGCCGGCATCCTGCAGGACCTGGCCTGGCTGGGGATCGACTGGGACGGCCCCGTCCGCATCCAGTCCGAACACCTTCCCGACTATCGCGCCGTGCTGAACCAGCTCTCGGACCAGGGCCTGCTCTACCCCTGCTTCTGCACCCGCGCCGACATCGCCCGCGAGGTCGCCGCCATCGGCCATGCCCCGCATGGGCCGGATGGCCTTCTGTATCCGGGCACCTGCCGGCGGCTGTCGGCGTCAGAGCGCGCCGACCGCATCGAGGCCGGCCAAGCCTATGCGCTGCGTCTCGACATGGCGGCGTCCCTGGCCCAGGCGACCGGCCCCCTCGCCTTCCTGGAGCATGGGGCGCGCCGGCGCTGCGACCCGGCCCGCTTCGGCGACGTGGTGCTGGCGCGCAAGGACACGCCGGCCAGCTACCATCTCTGCGTCACCCATGATGACGCGCGGCAAGGCGTCACCTGCATCACCCGCGCCGTCGACCTGCTGCCGGCCACCGACCTGCACCGGCTGCTGCAGCACCTGATGGGGTGGCCCGCGCCGCGTTACGCCCACCATCCCCTGCTGCTCGGCGCCGACGGCCGGCGCCTGTCGAAGCGCGATAAGGCGCCCACCCTCGCCGCGCTGAGGGAAGCCGGCCACAGCCCGGACCAGGTCCGCGCCATGGCCCTCGCCCCTCAGGCTGCCGGCGTGTAGAGCCCCGCCGCCATCGCCGCCTGGGTCGCCAGCCCGACCGACAGGTCCAGCGTCGGCGTCTCGACGCCCGCCAGCCGGGCGAGCTCCAGCGGCACGCGGAACAGCGCCTCGACCTCCATCGGCCGGCCCAGCTCCAGGTCCTGCAGGATCGACGGCTTGTGCGACAGCTTCGACGAGCTCGCCAGCCGCTTGTCCAGCTCGAACTCGAAGCCCTGGCCGAGGCCCGCGGCCACCGCCATCGCCTCCTGCATCGCCCGCCGGATCGCCGCCCGCACCGCGGGGTCGGCCAGGGTCCCGGCCATGCCCTGCCGCGACAGGATGGTGAAGGGTCCCTGCGCCAGGTTGCCCATCAGCTTCATCCAGATCTCCCGCCGGATCTCGGCCGTCACCTCGCCGGAGATGCCGCCCTTCGACAGGATCGCCGCGATCGCCTGCGCCCGCGGCGAGTCGCGGCCGTCCATCTCGCCCAGGATCACCCGGTTGTTGGCATGCTCGACCTTGATGACGCCGGGCTCGGTCACCGTGCAGGCGGAATAGACCACCCCGCCCAGCGTCCGCGCGACGCCCACCGTCCGGCGCAGCGCGTCGCCCGGGTCGATCGCCGGCAGCCGGCGGCCGTCCAGCGCGCCGCCATGCTGGTCGAAATACCACCAGGGAATGCCGTTCATGACGAAGGCGACCGTGGTGTCGGGGCCCAGCAGCGGCGCGATCGCCTCCGCCACCTGCGGCAGCGCCGGCGCCTTCACCGTCACGATCACCGCATCCTGCGGGCCAAGCTCCGCCGCGCTGCCGGCAGCCACCCGCAGCTTGTGCGTGCCGTCAGGCGCCTCGACCGTCAGGCCATTCGCCTGGATCGCCGCCAGCTGCGCGCCACGCGCCACGACCGACGTCTCCGCGCCGCCCAAGGCCAGGCGGGCCGCGACATGGCCGCCGATCGCGCCGGCACCGAATACGCAAATCTTCATGTCACCCGTCCCAACACAGAAAGAAAAAAGGCCGGGGGAAGGAATTCCCCCGGACCCCCCTCTTTTTTCTAACTCTCAGCGGCGCGTCAGCAGGTCCAGGGCGACCCGGGACAGCGCCTCGACACCGGCGGGGATGCAGCCCTCGTCCGGCTGGTAGTCCGCATTGTGCAGGCGGTCGTCGCGGCCGGCCGTGCCGGAGCCGATCGACAGCTGCACCGAAGGCACGCGCTCCGCGAAGGCGGAGAAATCCTCGGAACCCATGCTCGGCTGGCCTTCCGACACCGCCTCGGCGCCGAACTGCGCGTTCAGCGAGGCCAGCGCCGGGTCGAGCACGCTGTCGGCATTCACCAGCGGCGGCACCATGCGGCGGTATTCCAGCGTGGCGCTCACCCGCATGCTCGTCTCGATGCCGGCGATCAGCCGCCGCAGCGACGCCTCGGCCAGGTCGCGCGCCTCGGTGTGCAGCGTGCGCACCGTGCCCTTCAGATGCACCCGCTCGGGGATGATGTTGTAGGTGGTGCCGCCCACCGACTGGCCGATGGTGACCACCGCCGGATGCAGCGGCTTCACCTCGCGCGAAACCACCGTTTGCGCCTGGGTCACGAAATGCGCCGCCGCCACGATCGGGTCGACCGCCGCATAAGGATGCGCTGCATGGCCCGAGCGGCCGCGCAGCGTCAGGTCGAACAGGTCGGAGGCCGCCAGGCACGCGCCGCGCACATAGGCGAATCGGCCCACCGCGTATTCCGGCTGGTTGTGGAAGCCCAGCGCCATGTCGATGCCCTCGGCGGCGCCATCGGCGATCATCGCCGCCGCCCCCTGCAGCGTCTCCTCCGCCGGCTGGAACACCAGCACGACGCGGCCGGCCAGCCTCGGCGCCAGCTCCTTCAGGATGGCGGCGACGCCCAGCAGCGTCACCGTGTGGATGTCGTGGCCGCAGGCATGCATCTTGCCGTCGATGGTCGAGGCGAAGCCCAGCCCGGTCTCCTCATGGATCGGCAGCGCGTCCATGTCGGCCCGGATCGCCAGCGTCGGCCCCGGCTGGCCGCCCTCGATCAGCCCCAGCACGCCGGTGCGCCCGATGCCCGTCCGGTGCGGGATGCCCAGCCGCGTCAGCTCCGCCGCCACCAGCCCGGCGGTGCGCACCTCCTCGAAGGCCAGCTCGGGATGCGCATGGATGTCGCGCCGCAGCGCGATCAGCTGCGGCGCCAGCGTCGACGCCGCCTGTCGCAGCGGCCCCGACGGGTCATTGAACAGAAATTCGTTTGTCATCTCGGTGAACTTCCCATTTCAGCAGGGCGCGGCATGGCATTGGTATCGTTTGTTGCGTCGCAGCGAAGGTGAACTTTTGTTAATAAATGGATGGTGCCTTGCCGCCGCACATTTCCGTGCCATAGGTTGCCCCGCAATCCGCATCGGGGGGAGGGGTGGAATTGGGTGCCGGTGCCGTAAATGGGGATTCGGGGCAAATCCGGATCATGCGGTCCGGCCAAGATTCCGGACGCGGGGGCCGTTGCAGCGCCCTCTGTTCATTGCGGCTTGTCACCTGACGCACAGCCTGCATTCTGACCTCGACCGGGCCTGCGCCTCCGCGCAGGACCTTCTATCTCGGCTGGCCACAGGGTCAGATGGCCGCGGCGCGGTGCCGCGGCCTTTCGCATGGGTGACGATGACGGGCACGTGCCTGCCGCGCGTGGGGTTCAAGAAGGAATCGGCATGAGGATCAACGCAAAAGACCTTGCCTCCGGCATTTTGCTGGTGGCTTTGGCGGTCATCGGCCTGTGGCTGAACACCGAGCATACACTGGGCTCGGCGCGGCGCATGGGCCCCGGCTACATGCCGATGCTGGTGTTCTGGCTCGAATTGGTGCTGGGCGCCCTGGTGCTGGTCGGCGCCTTCTTCGGCGGCACCGACCCGCTGGAGAAATGGACCAAGCTCGACTTCGTCACGCTGTTCGTCGGCATCGGCGTCACCCTGGTGGCCTATCCGCTGCTGGCGGCGATGCCGGCGTTGTCGGCCAACTGGTACGCCCTGGGCATCGCCCTGAGCATCGGCTTCGCCGTGCTCGCCATCAGCCCGGGCTGGCGCCAGCTGGCGATGATCCTGCTGGCCATGTGCGTCTTCGGCATCCTGCTGGAGCAGGGTGGCCTGATGCTGGCCATCACCGCGCTCGTCATCGTCTCGGCCTTCGCCGATCCGACGCACCGGCCGGTCGGCGTCCTGGCCTGCGTGGTGTTTCTGCTGGCGCTCTGCTGGTGGGTCTTCATCTACGAGCTCGACATCCGCGTGAATGTCTGGCCGGTCTTCTGAGGGCGCGGAGAAACCATGGAACTGCTTTTTGCCAATCTGGCGCATGGCTTCGGCGTCGCGCTCAGCTTTGATAACCTTCTCTTCGCGCTGCTGGGCGCGCTGATCGGCACCGCCATCGGCGTGCTGCCGGGTATCGGGCCGGTCGCCACCATCTCCCTGCTGCTGCCGATCACCTTCGGCCAGCCTGCCACCACCGCCATCATCATGCTCGCCGGCATCTATTACGGCGCGCAGTATGGCGGCTCGACGACCGCCATCCTGCTGAACCTGCCGGGCGAGGTCTCCTCCGTGGTGACCACGCTGGAAGGCTACAAGATGGCGCGCAACGGCCGCGCCGGCGCCGCTCTCGCCATCTCGGCGCTGGGCTCCTTCTTCGCGGGCTCCGTGGCGACCGTCCTGGTCGCCGCCTCCGGCCCGCTGCTGACCGAGGTCGCGCTGTCCTTCGGCCCCGCCGACTACTTCTCGCTGATGCTGCTCGGATTGATCATCTCGGCGGTGCTGGCGCAGGGCTCGGTGCTGAAGTCGGTCGGCATGGTGGTGCTCGGCGTCGCCCTCGGCCTGGTCGGCACCGACGTGCAGACCGGCCAGCAGCGCTTCACCTTCGGCATCCCCGAGCTGTCCGACGGCCTGAACTTCGCCGCCATCGCCATGGGCGTCTTCGGCATTTCCGAGATCATCCTGAACCTCGAGAATCCGGAAGTCCGCAGCGTGCTCTCGACCAAGGTCGGCAGCCTGTTCCTGACCAAGGAAGAGTGGAAGCGCGCCACCCCCTCGGTCATCCGCGGCACCATCATCGGCTCGGTGCTCGGCATCCTGCCGGGCGGCGGCGCCTCGCTGGCCTCCTTCGGCTCCTATATGATGGAGCGGAAGATGTCGAAGGGCCGGCATGAGTTCGGCAGCGGCGCCATCGAGGGCGTGGCCGGTCCGGAGGCCGCCAACAACGCGGCCGCCCAGACCAGCTTCATCCCGCTGCTGACGCTGGGCATCCCGTCCAACGCCGTCATGGCGCTGATGGTCGGCGCGCTGATCATCCAGGGCATCCAGCCGGGCCCGCGCATGGTGGAAGCCCAGCCCGACCTGTTCTGGGGCCTGATCTGCTCCATGTGGATCGGCAACGTCATGCTGCTGGTCATCAACCTGCCGATGATCGGCATGTGGGTGAAGCTGCTGCAGGTTCCCTACAAGTACATGTACCCGGCGATTCTTACCTTCTGCGCGATCGGCGTGTACTCGATCAACAACAGCGTCTTCGACGTCTACCAGACGGTGTTCTTCGCCGTGCTGGGCTACGTCTTCGCCAAGATCAAGATGGAGCCGGCGCCGCTGCTGGTCGGCTTCGTCCTTGGTCCGATGATGGAAGAGCACCTGCGCCGCGCCATGCTGCTGTCGCGTGGCGACCCGATGGTCTTCATGCAGCGCCCGATCAGCGCCGTGCTGCTGGTCGTCGCCGCCCTGGCCCTCGGCCTGATGCTGCTGCCCGGCCTGCGCAAGAAGAAGGAAGCGGCCATGGCGGGCTGACACCCGCTTTCCTCTGCCGCAAGTGTTATGAAGCCGCCCCGGTTGAAAAATCGGGGCGGCTTTTCTTTTGGCTGGCTTGGCGTATGCTTGACCTATACGGGCATGGAGTTGGTTGATGGCTGATCCTGCGCAGCGCCGCATCGTTCCGGTTATCCTTTGCGGCGGCACCGGCAGCCGGCTCTGGCCACTGTCGCGCGAGGCCTTCCCGAAGCAGTTCTGGCCGCTGCTCTCCGAGCACACCATGCTGCAGGACACTGTCGCCCGCGCCACCGGCGCCGGCTTCGCCGAGCCCCTGGTGATCAGCAACCAGGCGCATCGCTTCCTGGTCGCCGAGCAGCTGCGCGAGGCCGGCATCCAGGAGGCCCGCATCGTGCTGGAGCCGGTGGCCCGCAACAGCGCCCCCGCCATCGCCGCCGCCGCCCTGCTGGCGCAGGAGGCCGATCCGCATGGCGTGCTGTGGCTGATGGCCGCCGACGCCGCAATCAGCGACACCCCGGCGCTGCACGCCGCCCTGGCCCAGGCCGCCGAGGCCGCGCGCGCCGGCCGCATCGTCGCCTTCGGCATGAAGCCCACCGCGCCCGAGACCGGCTACGGCTATATCGAGGCAGGCCCGGCGCTGGACGGGCTGGACGGCGTCAGCGCCATCGCCCGCTTCGTCGAGAAGCCCGATGCCGCCACCGCCGCCCGCTTCCTGGCCGAGGGCCGGCACCTGTGGAATTCCGGCATGTTCGTGGCCACCGCCGCGACCCTGCTGGCCGAGCTGGAGCGCCTGGCGCCCGAGCTGCTCGCCGCCGTCCGCGCCGCCGTGGAGGGCGCCACCCGCGACCTCGACTTCATCCGCCTGGACCCGGAGGCCTTCGCCGCCGCCCCCGACATCTCCATCGACTATGCGGTGATGGAGAAGACCGCCCATGCCGCCGTGGTGCCGGCCGATCTCGGCTGGTCCGATGTCGGCTCCTGGGCGGCGCTGTGGGAGGTCTCGCCCAAGGACGCCGCCGGCAACGCCACCAAGGGCCCGGTCGCCCTCTATGGCGCGAAGAACTGCTACGTCCGCAGCGAGGGCATCCTGGCCGGCGTCGTCGGCCTCGAGGATGCGGTGCTCGTCGTCACCGACGACGCGGTGCTGGCGATGCACCGCGACCGCGCCCAGGACGTGAAGAAGCTGCTGGAGCAGCTCAAGGCCGATGGCCACCCGCAGGCCACCGAGCACCGCCGCATGTACCGCCCCTGGGGCCATTACGAGGGGCTGATCAAGGGCGACCGCTTCCAGGTGAAGAAGATCTCGGTCAAGCCCGGCCAGAAGCTGTCGCTGCAGAAGCACTTCCACCGCGCCGAGCACTGGGTCGTCGTCGCCGGCACCGCCATCGTCGAGCGCGATGCCGAGCGCATCATGCTGCGCGAGAACGAATCGATCTACCTGCCGCTCGGCTGCGTCCACCGGATGGAGAATCCGGGCATGATCCCGCTGACCCTGATCGAGGTGCAGTCCGGCTCCTATCTCGGCGAGGACGACATTGTCCGCTTCGAGGACACCTACGGCCGCACCTGACGGTCACGCTGGCGGCGGCAGCGCCGCCAGCATCGCCTCCGTCGGCCAGCCCGCCGGCAGCGCCGTCTGGCCCAGCACCCAGCCTTCCCATTTCTGCACCCAGGGATCGTCGGGGACGAAGTCCGGCCGCGCGCCCTCCAGCACCGCGACGACGCAGAGCAGCCCGAGCTGGCTGTCGAAGCGGTCCTCGCCCGCCGCATCCGCCCCGAAGCCCGCTTCCATCGCCTGGGCCAGCGCCGGCGACGGCCGCACCCCGAGCCGCGCCATCGCCGCCCCCAGGGCGCCCGCCGCCGCCCGCCGCGCATGCGGCAGCCGCTTGCTGCCCGGCAGCGTCACGCCGAGATGCCGCATCGCCTCGGCCGGATAGACTTCTGCCAAGACGGCGCGTCCTGGCGCCAGCAGGTCGTGCAGCCCGCCGTCGAAGGGCCAGAGCGCCAGCGGTCCGCCCGCCGCCAGGGCCGGGGCCAGCCAGTCGCGCCAGGCGCCGATCGCCCCCTTCCCCGTCTGGTTCGCCCCCAGCGTCCAGAAGACCGGGGCGCCGGCCGGGCGCTCCAGGGTCGCCCGGTCGCAGAGCCGGCTGAGCGCCGCCGCATCCGCCAGCCCCAGCGCCGCCGCATGGGACAGCCGCGTCATCCCCTTGATCCCGCGCGCCGGGTAGAAGGGGCGCTCGGGCGACACCGTCTCCAGCGTCGGGCTGACCTGGAAGAAATCCGGGCGCGCCACCAGCCCGCGCAGAAACTCGGGAAAGCCGGATTCGGGGCGACCGACGGAAAAGCCGCGCGGCAGGCCCAGCGGCAGGTCCAGCCCGAAAGTCAGAGGAACACCCTCGGCCAGGAGCTGCGCGGTCAGCGCGGCCGGGTCGCCCACCGGGCGCGGCGCCTCGGCCCGCCATTCCACCCCGCCACCGCGGCGACGCACCCGTCGCGCGATGCTGACCCAGCGCTTGCGCGGATCGACGCTCCAATCCGCATGCGCCGCGATCATCGGTGTATCATCGGCCAACGGAGGACCCCGCATGCGCACCCCTGCCCCGCCTGCGCCCCGCTATTCTGGCGTCGCCCGGCTGCTGCACTGGGCGACCGTCCTGGCGCTGATCCTGGTCGGCATCCTTGGCCTCTGGCTGGGCTGGGCCCCGCCACAGGAAGAAACCTTCAAGCTGCGGCTGTACAACCTGCATGAAAGCATCGGGCTGACCATCCTGCCGGTCACCCTGCTGCGGCTGGGCTGGCGGCTGCGGCACCCGCCGCCGCCGATCTCGCCGCCGCTGCCCCGGCATTTCCGCCTGGCGGCCGGGGCGACCCATGCGGCGCTCTACGCGCTGCTGCTGGCCATGCCGGTGGTCGGGCTGCTGGCCACCAATGCCTGGGGCTTCCCGCTCACCGCCTATGGCATCCTGCCGATCCCCAGCCCAATCGGCGCCGACGAGGCGCTGGCCCCGCGCCTGACCGCGCTGCATGGCTGGATGGCCCTGGCGCTCGGCGGGCTGGTGGCGCTGCATGCCGGCGCCGCGCTCTGGCACCACATCCACCGCGGCGACGACACGCTGCGGCGGATGCTCTGATGCCGGCTCTCAGCCGATCGGCTTGGTCGCCCGCTCCAGCAGGCGGGCGAAGAAGCCGGGCTTCTTCGCGGGCGCCACGGCGGCCACGGCCTTGGCCACCAGCTGCTCCCGCTCCTGCACCTTCATCGACAGCCACTTCTCCAGGCTGACGCCGGCCTTGGCGGCCCGCTTCGCCTCATAGGCGCGCTGACCATCGGTCATCTTCGCCCGTTCCTGCACCTGAACCGCCATCGCTCAAACCCCCGCATCGATCCCAGCAAGCCGGTGGATGCCGCGCCGCAGCCGCGACCGCAAGCGCATTTTACGGCCAGGGCTTGCATCCCGGCCGCGGGGCGTCAGGCTAGGGGGATGGAAGCGAAAGTGAAGGCCGGGCTCTGGGCCCAGATGGCCCTGCGGCTGGCCGATATCGCCGGCCGCCCCGGCATGGTCCTGCGCAAAGGTGACCCGGATTCGGGCGGCATCCTCTGCGTGCTGCGCGGACGGGCCGGATGCCTGGTGCTGTCCCAGGTGCGCGACGGCGAAGGCCGCGCAGCCTGGATGCGGGGGACCGGCAAGGACCCCGTGCCGGAACCGGAGGCGGAGGCCTATGTCGAACGGCAGGTGAAACGCGACCCGGACCTCTGGGTGCTGGAATTCGAGGCGCCAGACCTGCTGCCACCGTTTGAAGCGAAAATCATCTAGGCAAGGCCGGGGGGAAGTATCCCCCCGGAGCCCCCTCTATTTCTGTCAGGAAGCCGGGGACATCTGGATTGGGGGAACCAGGTCCTCGGGCAGCGGGCAGACATACGGGTCGATCGCGGTGCGGGCGGCCAGGTCGGCCTTGGCGCTGGCGATCAGCGCGGGGTCCTGCAGGGCGTCGACCGCCACGCCAGCCATCACCTTGGCCACATGCACCATGCCCTTATGCGCCAGCGCCGACTTGCCCTGCGCGGTCAGCTGCCAGCTGTGGCCCGGCGTGCCGATCGCATAGGTAGCCCCCCGCGCCTGCACCGTCGGCACCACCCAGGACACGTCGCCCACATCGGTGGACCCCACCATCGCGGCACCCTTGGCGTCCAGCGGGATCAGCTCGTCGGCCAGCGGCACACCGCGCCGCACCGGCACGCCCATGCGGCGGAAAGCGCTGGCGATGTCCTCGTCCGACAGCGTCTTCTGGAACTCGGCGGCCAGCGCCCGGTCGGCATCGTCAAAAGGCGGCGGGCCCAGCCGCTCCAGCTGGTCCTGCATGGTGCGCTCCAGCGGGGTGTTGCCCAGCAGGTTCGACACCGCGGACACCGTCTTGGTGGTGACCGTGGTCTCGGTCATCAGCGCGGCGCCATCGGCGATCTTGCGGACCCGGGTGATCAGCTGCTGCAGCCCCGGCAGGTCGGTGGCGCGGATCAGGTAGCGCACCTTGGCCGTGCCCTGCACCACGTTCGGCGCGATGCCGCCGGCATCCAGATACGCGTAGTGGATGCGCGCGTCGGAGGGCATGTGCTCGCGCATGTAGTTGACGCCGACATTCATCAGCTCGACGGCATCCAGCGCCGAGCGGCCCAGATGCGGCGCCGCGGCGGCATGGCTGGAGCGGCCAACGAACGAGAAGTCGATGCGGCAATTGGCCAGCGACTTCGGCTCGTTCACCGCGGCGAAGGGCGCGGGGTGCCAGCAGATGGCGATGTCGACGTCCTTGAAGGCGCCGTCGCGCACCATGAAGGCCTTGGCGGCGCCGCCCTCTTCCGCCGGGCAGCCGTAGTAGCGCACGCGGCCCTTCAGCCCGTTCTTCGCCAGGAAATCCTTCACCGCCGTCGCCGCCAGCAGGGCGCCGGCGCCCAGCAGGTTGTGGCCGCAGCCATGGCCCGAGCCGTCGCCCGGCAGCGGCCGGTGCTCGGCGACGCCGGCCTCCTGGCTCAGCCCCGGCAGCGCGTCGTATTCGCCCAGGATGGCGATGACCGGGCCTTCCTCGCCCGCCTCGCCCATCACCGCGGTCGGGATGCCGGCGACATGGTCGGTGATGCGGAAGCCCTTCGCCTCCAGCATCTGGCGATGCTCGGCGCAGGAGCGCTTCTCGGCATAGGCGAGCTCCGGCATGTCCCAGACCCGGTCGCTGAGACCGATCAGGTCGTCCTGGTGGTCCTCGACCAGGCGCCAGATTTCTTGGGTGTTCTGCATGGACGTTCTCCGCAGCCAGATAGGCGAGACAGGGATGGCAGGATGGGGCAGAATGCGGCGGGCAAGGTGCGTCCGGCAGGCCAGCTTGTCGATACGCCGCGGCCCGTTCTTAACCACTTGCAAGCTTTTGTGCCCTAGGACGAGATCATGTCTCTCTCCCCCCTCGGCATGTCGGGCCTCGCCGGCGCCAGCCTCTCCGCCCTCGGCGGCGCCCGCCGCGCCGAGCAGAGCGTGGCGCAGACCGCCCAGAATATCGCTTCCTACGGCGCCACCCCGGCGGTGGTCACCGGCGATGCCTTGCCGGAAGTCCCGGTGATGGATCTGGGCGCCGATCCGGTGGCCGACCAGGTCAATCTGATGCTGGCGCAGCGCGCCTATGAGGCCAATCTCGCGGTGCTGAAGACCACCGACGCGATGTCCCGGACCACGATCGACCGGCTGGGCTGAGGGCGCGCCGATGGCCCTGGCCCCCGCGCTGCGCCGCCTGTTGCCGGCCGATGCCGCCGCCTATCGCGAGCTGCGGCTGGAGGGGCTGGAATGCCACCCGGAGGCCTTCGGCGCCGCCTGGGAGGATGAGGCCGACAAGCCGCTCGACTGGTTCGCCCGCCGGCTGCAGGCCAATACCGTCATCGGCGGCTCGGTCTTCGGCGCCGGGCTGGATGGCGTCGCCGGGCTGATGGTGCCGCAGCCTGCCAAGCAGCGGCATCGCGGCGTGCTGTGGGGGATGTATGTCCGCCCGGATGCGCGGGGCAGCGGGCTGGCGGCGGCGCTGGTGCAGCAGGTGGTGCTGGCGGCCCGCGGCCAGGTGGAGGCGATCCGGCTGACGGTGGTGGCCAGCAACCCGGCGGCGATCCGCGTCTACCAGGCTGCCGGCTTCCGCGAATACGGGCTGGAGCGGCGCGGGTTGAAGCTGGGCGCCACCTATTATGACGAGATGCTGATGGACCGCGCGGTGGATCCGCTGCCCTGACCTGGCCTTTCATGGCGGCATGACGCTGCTGCATGACGGTCCGATCTTCGCCGACTATTTCCATTTCCTGCTGCAGGACGCCGCGCTGCGCGAGCGCCCGGCCGTGCCCTGGGACGATGCCGCCCTGGCCGACGGGGTGGTGGCGATGCCCGGCCTGCTGGCCTTCGCCACCGCGCGGAACCTGCAGGTGCCGGTGTCTGTCGAGCTGCTGGCCTCGGAGCCCGCGCTGGCGCTGGATGGCGTGGACCATGCGGTGGAGGCGTCGGTCGGGAGCAGCGGCCTGCTGATCCTGGCCGGCGGCACCGACTACCTGCCCACCGCGGCCCGCCTGCCGGTGGTGCCTGGCATGCTGCGGGTGCGGCTGTTGTGCCAGGGGCTGGACACGCTCAGCGACGACGGCCTGGCGGGCGAGGATTCTTATCGGTTGCTGCTGTGGCCGGCGGCTTTTGCCGAGGTCATGGTGCTGAAGCGCCACGCCTAATTTACAAAAATAGAAGGGGGTGCGGGGGGGTCCGAGGCACTGCCTCGGACAGACCCCCGCTGCTTACTTGCTTCTTAGCGCTTCGAGCTTCTCGACGCCCCGTCTGTCCGCGAGCACCGCGGCGAGTTCCTGCTTCGGCAGCTGTTGCAGCGCCTCGTCGAGCGAATTCGCCTCCTCCAGCCGGGCCAGCCCGACCAGCAGGTTCGCATCGAACGGATCCTCCCGCGGCCGGCGCGGCGGCGGCAGCATGCGGCGGTGGGCGGCGAGCAGGGCCTCGTCGGTGAACAGCCCGCGCACCGGGGTGGGCGGGGTGTCCTGCAGCCCGGCATAGATTTCCCGGGCGCGGATCAGCACGGCGGGGGTGTCGCGCTCTTCCGGTGTCAGCAGCAGGCCGAGGCGGCGGAGGCCCACGCCCAGGCCGCGGCGGGCGGTGAAGGCGGCCAGCGGGATGGCCAGCGCCAGGCCGATGACCACGGGCGACATCCACAGCGCCAGGTAGGGCGAGACCAGCCAGGCGGCGCCGCCGAAGACCAGGCCGAACAGGGTGTGCTTCCAGTAGAGCCGCACCACCTGGCCGAAGGGCACGCTGCCATCGTCGCGCTTCTGGGCGTTCCAGCCGGAATCGCGGCCCATCAGGATGGCGATGACATCGACCGACTGGGTCAGCATGGTCACCGGCGCCAGCAGGCCGGCGACCAGGGTTTCCACGATCATCGACAGGAAGGCGCGGATCATGCCGCCGGCGCCGCGGCGGTCGCGGGCGTGGAACAGCAGCGCGATCCAGGCCATCAGCTTCGGCGCCAGCAGCAGCGACATGGTGCCGATGAAGACCCACATGGCGCGGACCGGGTCGACCACCGGCCATTCCGGGAACAGGCTGGGGCCGGCGGGGAAGTATTCCGGCCGGATGAAGCGGGCCTGGATGGCCAGCAGGACGCCGGCGACCAGGAAGACCAGCCAGATCGGCGCGGTGATGTAGCTGCCGATGCCGGTCATCAAATGCAGGCGGCTGACCCAGTGCAGGCCGCGGGCGCCGAGCACGCCGGCATGCTGCAGGTTGCCCTGGCACCAGCGGCGGTCGCGGATGGCGAGATCCATCAGCGAGGGCGGGCTTTCCTCATAGGTGCCGCGCAGCCAGGGCACCATGTGCACGGCCCAGCCGGCGCGGCGCAGCAGCGCGGCCTCGACGAAGTCGTGGCTCATGATATGGCCGCCGAACGGCTTGCGCCCGGGCAGGTCGGGCAGGCCGGCGGCGCTGGCGAAGGCTTCCGTCCGGATGATGGCGTTGTGGCCCCAGTAGTTGCCCTCGGCGCCGTGCCACCAGGCGATGCCCTCGGCGATCAGCGGGCCGTAGACCCGGCCGGCGAATTGCTGCATCCGGGCGAAGAGCGTGTTGCCGCCGGCGATGATCGGCAGCGTCTGGATCAGGCCGACATCGGGGTGGCGCTCCATGGCATCGGCCAGGCGCAGGATGGTGTCGGCCTCCATGACGCTGTCGGCGTCGAGGACGAGCATCTGCGGATAGGCGCCGCCCCAGCGCCGCACCCATTCGGCGATGTTGCCCGCCTTACGCTCGGTGTTCTTCGGGCGGCGGCGATAGAACAGGTTCGGCGGCTCGCCGAGACGGGCGCGCAGCGCCAGGTAGGCCGCCTCCTCCGCGATCCAGGCATCGGCCTGCGTGCTGTCGCTGAGGATAAAAACGTCGAAGCGGTCGGTGGCGCCGGCGGCGGCGAGCGATTCATGGATCGCCTGCAGCCCGGCCATGATGCGCGCCGGATCCTCGTTGTAGGTCGGCATCAGCAGCGCGGTCTTGACGCCGGGCATTGGCGGCGGGCCGTCGGGGGCGATGCCGAGCCGCCGGTCGGGGCCGGCGATCAGGCGCAGAAAGCCTGCCGTCGCGCTGGTGAAGGACAGCGCGATCCAGGCGAAGAGCACGACGAAGAGCAGCAGCACGAAGGCCTGCAGCGGCGTGGGCCGGCCGCTGTTCAGCACCAGCCACATCTCGCGCGTGGCAAAGGCCGTCAGCAGGATGGCGCCGCCGATGACCAGCAGGCGCCTGAGCCCGCTGGCCATCGGCCGGGAGGGCATTTCTCCCAATCGCTTCACAGGCCTGGCCTGCAGCGACTGGACGGGCATGGCCAGCGGCGCCTCGGGCGGCAGCGCGTGCCAGCCCTCGGCCTCGGCGGGCAGGCGCGCGGTGGCGGGCGCCGCGCTCACGCGGTCCAACGATAGAGCAGCGTCTCGGCGACCGCCTCGCCGCCGACCTTGAGCTCGGCGCGCAGCTCGACCTCCCGGGCGTCGCCGGGGAAGAGGTCGAAGCTGAGGCGCCAGCCGCCGCTTTCCGGGTTGCGCTGGGCGACGGGGTTGCGGACCTCGCCGCGGTTGGCGGTGACGATCAGCTCCGGCTTGGCGTCGGCGGCCAGGTTGTCCAGCGCGCCGCCCTGGGCGTCGATGACGAACAGCCGCCCGCCCTGGGTCCAGGAGGCGCCGGAGCGGGTCGACATCAGCCGGCCGATCTCCGGGCTGCCCGGGGCCTCGTCGGTCCAGTGCAGGCGGAAGGTGTAGCGGTATTCGCCCTTGGCCTTCAGCGGCTCCTTCGGGCGCCAGAAGGCGACGATATTGTCGTGGATCTCGCCGGTGGTGGGGATTTCCACCAGCTGCACCGCGCCCTCGCCCCAGTCGCCGATCGGCTCGATCCACAGGCTCGGCCGCTTCTCGTAGCGGGCCTCGAGGTCCTCGTAGCTGGCGAAGTCGCGGCGGCGCTGCATCAGGCCGAAGCCGCGCGGATTGACGTCGCCGAAGGCCGACATCTGCAGGTCGCGCGGGTTGTTCAGCGGGCGCCAGATGCGCTCGCCGCGGCCGGTGAAGATCAGCAGCCCGTCGCTGTCATGCACCGCCGGGCGCCAGTCGTCGCGGCCGCTGCGGTTCAGCGGCGAGAACCAGAACATGCTGGTCAGCGGCGCGATGCCGACGGTGGCGATGTCGGCGCGCGGGAAGATGGTGGCCTCGACATCGAAGACGGTGCTGCGGCCGGGGCGGATGCCGAAGCGGAAGGCGGCGGTGCAGGAGGGGCTGTCGAGCAGGGCGTGGACGGTGATGTAGTTCACCCCCTCGCGCGGGCGCTCGATCCAGAAGCCCCGGAACACCGGGAATTCCTCGCCCTTGGGGTCGCCGGTGCCGACGGCCAGGCCGCGCGCGGACAGGCCATAGATCTGGCCACGGGCGACCGCCCGGAAGTAGCTGGCGCCGAGGAAGGCGCAGATCTCGTCGTAATAATCGTTGCGGTTGATCGGGCCGTGCAGGCGGAAGCCGGCGAAGCCCATATCCTCCTGCGCCGGGCGGGGCATGTTCTGGAAGTCGAACATCTCGGTGTTGTAGCGGATCGGCCGGGCCATGCCGCCCGAGACCTCGAACATGTCGATCCGCGGCTTGTAGAGGAAGCCGCGGTGGAACAGCTGCATCTGGAAGGGCAGCCCCTCGGCCCGCCACAGCGCCTGGGCGGGGCGGTAGCGGATGTCGCGATACTGGTCGTAGGTCAGCTCGGCCAGCGGCCCGGGCAGGCTCTCGGGCGGCGCCTTGTAGGCCTGCTGCGCCATGGCGCGGGCCTGCTCGCGCACGGTGCCGGGGTCGAAGCGCGTTTCATCGGGCGCTGCGGCATGGGCTTCGGAGAAATGCGCGGTCTCCTCCGCCATCAAGACGGTGGACAGCGACAAGGCTGCGAGCATGGCGTCTCGGCGGTTCACGGCAGGCACTCCCCCTTCGGCGGCGAGCAGCGAACGCGCGAGAAATGCCAGGGTTGCGCCTGACGGTGCAACCAGCCGAGCTCGCGCTACGCCACCTTTCGATGAGGCGGGGGGATTACGTCCGAATTCCGGCCTGACAATCAGCTCAGGGGCTGAAAGCTGCCATCATCAGCCAGATGTGACAGGATCCCGCTGCGGATGTCGAAGGACCCGCCATGCAGGGTCAGGCTGCCGGCGGTGACGCGGTCGGCGACCCAGGGGAAGCTCATCAGGTTGCGCAGCGACAGCTTCACCGTCTCCAGCTCGCATTGCGCCTGGGCATCGGCGGAATCGGCGGCGACGCATTCCAGGGTGCGGCGGCGCGCCTCGGCGGCGATGCCGTTCATCCAGGGCTCGACGAAATCCTGGGCGCCCTTGGGGAAGCCGCGCAGCAGCGCCTGGACGCCGCCGCACATGGCATGGCCGAGGACGACGATGCGCGGCACCTCGAGCACGCAGACGGCGAATTCGAGCGCCGCCGAGGTGCCATGGTAGTCGCCATCCGGGTTGTAGGGCGGCACCAGGTTGGCGACGTTGCGGACGATGAACAGCTCGCCCGGGGCGGCGTTGAAGACCATCCCCGGATCGACGCGGCTGTCTGAGCAGGCGATGACCAGGGCCTTGGGGCTCTGCCCGTCGCGGGCCAGCGACTGGAACAGGCGGCGGCGCTCCGGCCAGATTTCCTCGCGGAAACGCCGGTAGCCGTCGAAGAGATCGGCCAGGATGTCGGAGGAAGGCGGGGGCGGCAGGGCTTCGCTCATGGCCGGCATTTAGGCGCGGTCAAGGCATTTGCCCAGGGTCTTTGCTGCATGGCAGCAAATGACGGCCCGGCCTCTGGCGGTTCTTTAACCCACGCGCAACAAATGATTGTCCCAGGCGCCGCGCGGCCCGGCCAGCGGCCGTTGCGCCAGGCTGCGGGCATCGACCTCCAGCAAAGCGCCCTGGCCGCCGGCGAGGATGAAGCCGGCCGGCCGGCCGGAGGGGGCGACGCCGCAGACATCGTCGACCCGGACGGCGCCCAGGGCGCGCGCCGCCTCCAGGTCCCAGAAGAGCGCCAGGCCACCGCGCGGGCTGGTCGCCGCGACGACTGTCCCGGCGGCATCGGTGGCGACGCTGCCGATATAGTTGCGGCAGGCGGCGCGGAGCTCCTCCGGCAGGTCGAGCGGCTGCAGCCCCCCTGCCCCGCGTTGCACCGCCAGCAGCGGCATTTTTTCGGTTTCCTCGCCCTCGTATTGCATCGCCACGGCCGTGCCGCCGGGGATGCGGGAGAGATGGCGAATGGAAAGGCGGTTCATGTCCGCGGCGAAGCGGGCGGCGTGGAGCTGCCGGCCGGTCCCGGGGTCGAGATGCACCAGGGACGGGTCCATCCCGGCCGGGTCGAGGTTGGCGCGCGGCGCGTCCGGATGGGTCAGGATGCCGCCATTGGCGACCACGAGCGCGCTGCCATCGGGGGCCAGGCGCATGTCATGCGGGTCGCGGCCGCCGGTCTCGAATTCGGCGACCCGGTTGAAGCCATCCGCCGCGTCATAGACGCCGATCAGCCCGGCGCCGTCGTCGAAGCGGGTCTCGGTGGCGTAGAGCAGCCTTCCATCGGGGGCGAAAAGCCCGTGGCCATTGAAATGGCGGCCCTCCGGCGGCGCGAAGCTGTGGGTCAGGGCGCCGCGGGAGAGGTCGGCCACCAGCGCCTCCCAGCCCGGGCGGCGGCCGAAGACGACCACCTGCGGCCGGCCCGGATGCACCGCGAAGCCATGGGCGCGGGCGGCGAGGTTCAGGTCGAGCGGGGTGCGGCCATCCTGCGGCAGGAAGCCGCCGGCATGATCGGCGCCGCCAGGGTCGCGCCAGGCGCCGAGCACCAGGCCCTCGGCTTCCGCCCGGGCGGTCAGCGGCATCCCGGCCAGGAGGGCGCTGAAAAAAAGGTCGCGGCGGCGCATCGGCGGCTCAGTCCCCGTCCAGGGCGTTGAAGCCGAGCGGAATGTCGAGCACCGGCGGCAGCCGCGTCGACAGCAGCAGCTTCAGCGCCGCCGCCTCCTTCTGCAGCAGCAAGGCGGCGTCGCGGCGGCCCTGGATGCCGAAGTCCGTTTCCAGCGGCAGCGGCAGGCCAGCGGCGGTGGCGTTCACCTGGTCGAAGGCGCGGGTCAGCAGGGCGGCAAGCTCGGCGTCGCTGGCCTGGACGGCGGGGGCGAAGGCGGTGCTCCACAGCGCGCGGGCGGCGATGATATTGGCCTGGATGGCCTGGCCGGACAGGCCGCTGCGCCAGGCCTCCAGCAGCTGCATCCGGCTGGTGGAGGGGCTGCTGCCCAGCGGCCGGCTGAGCTTGCGGTCGGCCACGACCTCGATGGCGGAGTAGAGCGCCTTGAACAGCTCCAGCGTCGCCTCGCGCGGGGTGGCGTAGGGGCTGCGCGGCTCGACCAGCACGCGGCCGAAGGGCTGCTCGCCGCCGGTCCAGCCGGCCAGCAGGTCCTGCGCCAGGGTCGCCAGGTTGCCGCCGATGGCGCGCAGCAGGGCGGCGCGGTAGCCGGCCTCGGCGTCGCCGGCGCGCAGGCGGGCCACGGCCTCGTCGCCCTGCAGCAGGCGCTCGAGCGCGGGCAGGCCCTGGGTGGTGACCTGGCCCAGGGCGTTGGGGCGGGCCTCCAGCGTCGCGGTGTCGCGGCCGGCGATGGCGGCGGCCAGGTCGCGGCCGATGGCGTTGCGCGGGTCGGGCCAGAACTGGATGCGCTCGTGCCGGCTGAACAGGTCGGCGGGGCCGAAGCGCAGGTGCTGCACGGCCTGCCAGGTCAGGAAGGCCTCGGCGAAACCCTCGCGCGCGGCATTCAGGGAAGCATCCTCGGCCGGCGTGCGGGCCAGGGTGTCGAGGCGGGCGGCCAGGTTGGCGGTGGCGGCGGCGAAGCGGCGATAGGCGGGCAGCAGCACCTGCTCGACGGCGGCGCGGTTGAGCGCGCGGCAGGCCGCCTCGTCCGGGGCGGCGGCGGCCGGGAGCGGCGCCAGCAGCAAGGCCGTCAGGGTCAGGGCAGAGCGGCGCGAGAGCGACATCAGAGGGAATCCAGGAAGGCGAGGAGAGCCGCGCGATCGGCGGGCGACAGGCCGGGGACACGGTCACGCGCCGGTTGCGCGGCGCCACCATGCCACAGAATGGCCTCCAGCGGCGACCGGGCGCGGCCGTCATGCAGGTAGCCGACCGGGCCGCCGGCGACGGTGGCCGCCAGCCCCAGGCCCCAGAGCGGCGCGGTGCGCCAGTCCTGGCCGCCGGCGCGCCAGTCGGGGCGGCCATCGGCGAGGCCAGGGCCCATGTCGTGCAGCAGCAGGTCGGTATAGGCGGCGACCCCCTCGCCGAGCGTCGGGCGGTGGCAGGCGGCGCAGCCAATGTCCGCGAAGATTCTCTCGCCGGCCCGGACCTGGGGACTGTTGGCGTTCCGCCGCGGGGGGACGGCCAAGTTGCGGATGTAGGAAAGGACCAGGTCGAAGAGGGCGGGGGCGACCTCGGTGGCCTCGCCCGGGGCCAGGCCGTGCGGGGCGGCGCGGCATTGCGGCTGGGCCGCGGTGCAACCGCCCCAGGGGGCCGGCAGCAAGGGCGTCGACAGGCCGAGGTCATTGGCGAAGGCGACGGCGACCTGGTCGGGCAGCGTGGGCTCCGAGGCCTTCCAGCCGAAGCGGCCGATGGCGGTCCGTCGTTCCGCCGGGCTCCAGACGTAATTCGGGCGGCCGCGGATGCCGTCGCGGTTGTCGCGCGGCGCCAGGATGGCCTGTTCGGGGATGCGCTCCAGCAGGCCGAGGCCGATCAGGGACGGGGCCTGGCGGGGGGAGAGCTGCATGCCCGGGTGGGGTGCGC
>NZ_CACSJM010000079.1 GCF_902706185.1 Roseomonas sp. 18066
TCCCGGTCCCCTGCGCCGGCCCCGGGGCGGAGTCGAATCGCGCGGCCCGGCGGGGCGGCGCGCTGGCGCGGGGCGCCGGCCCCGGCATCCTGCCCACCCGCCCGGAAGGAATGCGATTCGATGCCTGACCACGACCTGGCGATCATCGGGGCCGGCGCGGCCGGGCTCTCGGTGGCAGCCCAGGCCGCAGCTCTTGGCCTCAAGGTGGCGCTGTTCGAGCGCGCGCCCCCGGCCGGCGCCACCCTGCCCGGCGGCGCCGTGGCGGTGGCCGCGCTGCTCGCCGCCGCGCATCGTGCCGCCGGGCTGCGGGACTCGGCGCGCTTCGGCCTGTCGGCCGGGCCGGTGGCCCTCGACTGGGCCGGGCTGCAGGCGCATCTGCGCCGCGCCGTGGCCGAGGCGGCGCCGCCCGCCTCCGCCACGGCGCTGCAGCGGCATGGCGTGACGCTGGTCGCCGCCTCGGCGCATTTCACCGCGCCCGACCGGATCGAGGCCGGCGGCCGCATCCACAGCTTCCGCCGTGCCGTCATCGCCGCCGGCACCGCGCCGGTGCTGCCCGACCTGCCAGGCATGGTCGGCCTGCCCTGGCTGACCGAGGATTCCCTCCTGAGCCTCGAGGCGCTGCCGGCGCATCTGCTGGTGCTCGGCGGCAGCGCCCGCGGCGTCGAGCTGGCCCAGGCCTTCGCCCGGCTCGGCGGCCGCGTCACCCTGATCGTGCCGCGCCCCGCTCTGCTGGAGGCGGAAGAGCCCGAGCTGCGCCAGCCGCTGCGCGAGGCGCTGCGGGCCGATGGCGTGGAAATCCTCGAGAACAGCCCGGTCGTCGCGCTGGAGGCGGCCGCGGCCGGCCTCGCCGCCGTGGTCGAGGGCGGCGCGCGCATCGCCGGCTCTCACCTGCTCTTCGCTTTGGGCCAGGCGCCGCGGCTGGCGCCGCTCGACCTCGCCGCCGGCGGCATCCGCGCCACGGCCCAGGGCATCGCCACCGATGCCGGGCTGCGCAGCCTGACCAACCGCCGCGTCTGGGCCGCCGGCGACATCGCCGATCCCGAGGGGCTGCGCCCTGGCCTGGCCGCCGGCGCCCAGGCGGCGGTGATCGCCCGCGGCATGCTGTTCCGCCTGCCGGCCCGGCTGGACGCCGCCGCCAGCCCGCGCGCCATCGGCACCGTGCCGGCCCTGGCCCAGATCGGCATGACCGAGGCCGAGGCGCGTGCCGTCGGCCACGACCCCCGCATCCTGCGCCAGGCCTTCGCCGGCAACGACCAGGCCATCGCCGAGGGCGCCACCGCCGGCATGGTCCGCTTGGTGGTCGATGCGCGCGGCCGGCTGCTCGGCGCCGGCATCCTGGGCCAGGGCGCGGCGGAGCTGGCCGCCCCGCTCAGCCTGGCGATCGGCCGCCGCCTGCCGCTCTCGGCCCTGTCGGAGCTCGCCCTGCCCCTGCCCGGCCGCGCCGAGGCGGCGGTGCGCGCAGCCCAGTCCAGCGCCGGATCGATCTATCCAGCCACGCCCTTCGGCGGGAAGCTGGCCCCCGCCTGGGCACGGCGGCTCGCCGGATGGCTGCGCCACCTGCCCTGACCGGCCCTGTCATCGACCACCGTCAGCAAGGAAGACTGCGCATGGAACAGAGTCTGAAGGGCCGCACCGCCCTGGTCACCGGCTCCACCAGCGGCATCGGGCTCGGCATCGCCCGGCTGCTGGCCGCGGCTGGCGCGAAGGTGATGCTGAACGGCTTCGGCTCGCCGGAGGAAATCGCCGCCGCCCGCCGCACCGTGGCCGAGGTCGCCGGCGCCGAGCCGCCGCATTCGGCCGCCGACCTGTCCGACCCCGCCCAGGTGCGCGCCATGATCGCCGAGGCCGAGGCCGCCCTCGGCCCGGTCGACATCCTGGTGAACAATGCCGGCATCCAGTTCACCAGCCGGGTGGAGGATTTCCCCGAGGCGAAGTGGGACGCCATCATCGCCATCAACCTCTCCTCCAACTTCCACGCCAGCAAGGCGGTGCTGCCGGGCATGCAGGCGCGCAACTGGGGGCGGATCATCAACATCGCCTCCGCCCATGGCCTGGTCGGCTCGCCGGAGAAGGTGGCCTATGTCGCCGCCAAGCATGGCGTGGTCGGCATGACCAAGGTGATCGCCCTCGAGATCGCCCAGACCAACGTCACCTGCAACGCCATCTGCCCGGGCTTCGTCCGCACGCCCCTGGCCGAGAAGCAGGTCGCCGCCCTGGCCGAGAAGCACGGCGTCAGCGAGGAGGTCGCGCTGAAGGATTTCCTGCTGGCCAAGCAGCCGAGCAAGCGCTGGGTCGAGGTGGACGAGGTCGCCCAGATGGCGCTCTATCTCTGCGGCCCGGGCAGCGGCGGCGTGAACGGCTCGGCGCTATCGATCGACGGCGGCTGGGTCGCCGCCTGACCGGCCTCGGTGGCGCTGCCCCGCCCCCGCCACCGCGCGAGGCCGAAAGGACGACGCCAAAAGGAGAGAGAAATGCCCCTGCACGACGTGCTGCGCCTGGTCGGCGCCGGCATCCTGGCCTGGATGGGCCTGCTGCTGGCGCGTGACGACCTCACGCTGGTCACCACCCAGGATCTCGGCTTCGGCCTGTTCCTGGTGGCCGTCGCCTATGGCCTGCTGCTGGTGAAGCGGCATTTTGACCGGACCTTGCCACGATGAGCGCCAATCCCAGCTGGAACCCCGAGCAATACCTGCGCTTCGCCGATGAGCGGCTGCGCCCGGCCATCGACCTGATCGCCCGCATCGAGCATCCGGGGCCCGGCCGCGTCGTCGACCTCGGCTGCGGCGCCGGCAACGCCCTGCCCCTGCTCGCCGCCCGCTTCCCCGGCGCCGAGATCCGTGGCGTCGACGGCTCGGCCGCCATGCTGGCCAAGGCCGCCGCCGCCGGCTTCCCGACCGAGCAGGCCGATATCGCGACCTGGTCCCCGGCCGCGGCGGTCGATGTCCTCTTCACCAACGCCGCCCTGCACTGGCTGCCGGATCATGCGGCGCTCTTTCCCCGGCTGCTCGGCGCCCTGGCGCCCGGCGGCACGCTGGCGGTGCAGATGCCGGCCATGCACGCCGCCCCGCTGCGCGCCCTGCAGGACGAGCTCGCAGCCAGCCCGACCTGGGCGGACCGGCTGGCCGGCATCCGCTCGGCGCCGCCGATCCTGCAGGCGGACGACTACTACGACCTGCTGCGGCCGCGCGTCGCCCGGCTGGAGCTCTGGTTCACTGAATACGTCCACCTGCTGCAGGGGCCCGACCCCGTCGTGCAATGGGCCATGGGCACCAGCCTGCGGCCCTATCTCGACGCCCTGCCGGAAGCGGCGCGGCCCAGCTTCATCCAGGCCTATGCCGAGAAGCTGCGGCCGCATTACCCGGCGCAGGCGGACGGGACCGTGCTGCTGCCGTTCCGGCGGTTGTTCATCCTGGCAGCAAAGTAAGGAAGACGGGGGAAGGTATTCCCCCGCGCAAACGTATACGTTTGCGCTCATCTATTTTTATTCGGGGAGGTGGAACAGCAGGCCCTTCAGATACGCGCTCTCAGGCAGCAGCGGATGCACCGGGTGGTCAGGGCCCGCGCCCGTCGTCGCCAGCAGGCGCGCAGGACGCCGCGTGCGGCTGATCCCATGCGCCACCGCGTCGGTGAAATCGCCCGGCGACACGTGATGCGAGCAGGAGGCAATGAAAAGAATGCCCCCCGGCGCCACCAGCCCGGCCGCCATCCGCGCCAGCCGCGCATAGGCCTTCATCGCCACCGGCTGGTCCTTGCGTGCCTTGGCGAAAGCCGGCGGATCGGCCACCACCACGTCGAAGCGCTGCCCCTCGCCCAGCATCCGCTCCAGCGTCTCCATCGCCTCGCCGCGCATCGCCGAGACCCGGTCGCCGAAGCCATGCCGCTGCGCCGTGTCCATGGCCAGCGCCAGCGCCGGCTCGCTGCGATCCAGCAGCGTCACCTTGGCCGCCCCCGCCGCCGCCGCCAGAAGGCCGAAGCCGCCGGTGTGGCAGAAGGCGTCCAGCACCGAGGCCCCCTGGCTCAGCGCCGCCACCCGCAGCCGGTTGTCGCGCTGATCGAAGAACCAGCCGGTCTTCTGCCCCGACAGCAGGTCGAGCGAGAAATCCAGCCCGCCCTCCTTCACCCGCGCCGTGGCGTCATCGCCCAGCAGCAGCCGGCTTTCCGCCGGCAGCCCCTCCAGCTTCCGCGTCCCGGCATCGTTGCGCGCGACGATGGCGCGCGGCCCGATCAGGTCGCGCAGCGCCTCGACCAGCAGCGGCGTCGCCAGCTCCATGCCTGCGCTGTTCGCCTGCAACGCCAGCACGTCGTCATAGCGGTCGATCACCAGCCCGGGCAGCCGGTCGGCCTCAGCATGCACCAGGCGGTAATAAGGCGCGCCCACCAGCCGGTCGCGCAGCGCCATGCAATCTGCCAGCCGGCCACGGAAGAAGCGCTTGTCCAGCACGATGGCCGGATGCGGCGACAGGAAGCGCCCGGCGATCAGGCTGTGCGGGTTGAACAGCCAGGTGCCGTATTTGGCGCCGTCATCGCCCTCCAGCCGGATCGGCGTGCCGGGCGGCAGGGCGCGCGCCGCCGGCGTCATGGCGATCTCGTTGGAATAGGCCCAGGGGTGCCCGCCCTTCACCCGGCGGTCCCGCCCGGGCAGCAGGCGCAGCAGCGAGCGGTCGGGGGCGTTGTCCAGGCTGTCGGGGCTGTCGGTCATGCGGCGGGGCTTAGGCGTTTCGGGCCGGCTTTGCCAGCGTCAGCAGCTATCCCCGCAGCGCCAGCACCACCCCGCCCAGCGTCATCGCCAGCGCCACCGCCTGGCGCCAGCCCAGCGGCTCGCCCAGCAGCGCAGCGCTCGCCAGCATGCCCACCATCGGCGTCAGCAGCGTGCCCATCGCCGCCGTCCCCGCCGGCAGCCGCCGCAGCGCCGCGAACCAGGTCAGGTAGCAGAGCGACAGCGGCACCGCGCCCATATAGACGATGCCACCCCAGCTCAGGGCGCTGGCCTGGCCCCAGTCCGGTTGCTCCATCAGCGCGGCGCCCGCCAAGATCGGCAGGCTGCCGATCCCCACCTGCCAGACCACCGAGGTCAGCGGATGCAGCACCAGCGGCCGCCGCTTGCTCAGCACGGCGCCCAGCGCGAAGCACAGCGCCGCCGCCAGCACCAGCAGCACGCCGGGCAGCTTCTCCAGCCCGGCCGAGAGCGACTGGCCGCTCATCAGCACCGCAACCCCGCCCATCCCCATGCCGAGCGCCGCCAGCCGGGCCAGCGTCGGCCGCTCCCCCAGCACCGGCCAGGCCAGCAGGGCGGCCCAGACCGGCATGGTATAGGCGACCAGAGCGCCCTCCCCGGCCGAGAGGATGCGCAGGCCCAAGGTCGAAAAACCCATCCAGGCGGAATAGTTCAGCAAAGCGGCGACCAGCAGGGGCAGCCGCTCGCTGCGCGGCACCGCCAGCGGCCGGCGCAGCGCGAGCGCCGCCAGCCCCAGCCCGACCGCAGCCAGCAGCCCGCCCAGGCCGCGCGCGGTCAGCGCCGGCAGCTCCTGCATCACCGTCTTCAGCACCGGCCAGGTCATGCCCCAGCCGGCCGCGGTGAAGACCAGGCAGGCGAAGCCGATGCGGCGCCCGGCCGCGGCGGCGCCCGTCGCGCCCGCTTCAGTCGAGATAATCGGGCTCCTCGCGCGCCAGGATGCGCTTGACGCTCTCCAGGTGCAGCCTGGCGCTCTCGCTGTCGCCGGCGCGCATCTGCTCATAGGTGCGCTGCGCCAGCTCGGCCGGCACCGGCTTCAGCGGCCGGTTGGTGGCCAGCGCCATCCGCTGCACCTCGCAGGCGCGCTCCAGGTAGTAGAGGTCGTCCCAGGCCTCGGCGATGGTGGGCCCGACCACCATGACACCGTGGTTCTTCATGAAGACGATATCGGCCTCGCCCATCGAGGCGGCGATGCGGTCGCCCTCGGCCTCGTCCAGCGCCAGGCCGTTATATTCCTCGTCGACCACGGTGCGGCCGTAGAACTTCAGCGCCGTCTGCCCGGCCCAGACCAGCGGCGGCCCCTCCAGCATCGACAGCGCGGTCGCGTTCGGCATGTGGGTGTGGAAGGCGGCCCGGGCCCGCGGGTTCTTCAGGTGCACCCGGCCGTGAATATAGAAGGCAGTCGCCTCCGGCTCGCCCTCGCCGGCCACCACGTTGCCGTGGAAGTCGCAGATCAGCAGCCGGCTGGCGGTCACCTCGGCGAAGGCCCAGCCATAGGGATTGACCATGAACAGGTCGTCCCGCCCCGGCACCATGGCCGAGAGGTGGTTGCAGATGCCCTCATGCAGGCCGAGCCGCGCGGCCATGCGGAAGCAGGCGGCGAGGTCGATGCGCGCCTGGCGCACCGCATCGGCATCCAGGTCGGAATTGCGCAGGATGGCGGCGGCACGCGGCGTGCCAAGGGCATGGGCCATGAGAAGTCTCCCCGGGGAAAGGCGGGGCAGGCTTGCAGAGCGGCGCCCGGGCGGCAAGATGCTCGGCCGTACTCGCAAGGGAAATCCGATGTCAGGCACCAATCAGCGGATCGACGCGCAGCGCCTCTGGGACAGCCTGATGGCGATGGCCGAGATCGGCGCCACGCCGAAGGGCGGCGTCAAGCGGCTGACCCTGACCGAGGTCGACAAGGCCGGCCGCCAGCGCTTCACCCAGTGGTGCGAGGCCGTGGGGCTGACCGTCCGGATCGACGCCATCGGCAATATGTTCGCGCGCCGCGAGGGGCGCGACCCGTCGCGCAGGCCGGTGCTGCTGGGCAGCCACCTGGACAGCCAGCCCTCGGGCGGCAAGTTCGACGGGGCGCTCGGCGTCATCGCCGGGCTGGAGGTGATGCGCACCCTGCACGACCTGAACGTCCAGACCGAGGCGCCGATCGAGCTGGTCAACTGGACCGACGAGGAAGGCAGCCGCTTCGGCCATTCGCTGATGGGCAGCGGCGCCTGGGCCGGCATCTACACGCTGGAGAAGGTCTATGGCCTGGCCGATGTCGACGGCGTCACCGTCGGCGAGGCGCTGGAGGCCATCGGCTACAAGGGCGAGCACCCGGCCCGCCCCTTCCCGGCCGACGCCTATTTCGAGCTGCATATCGAGCAGGGCCCGATCCTGGAGCGGGAGGGCCGCCAGATCGGCATCGTCACCGGCGCCCAGTCCCAGGTCTGGTACGATGCGGTGATCACCGGCCAGGACGCCCATGCCGGCACCACCCCGCCCTCCACCCGGCGCGACGCGCTGCTGGCGGCGGCGCGGGTGATCGAGCGGGTCGACGCGCTGATGCGCGAGCGGGGCGAGGATGGCCGCGGCACGGTGGGCCAGCTGCATGTCCTGCCCAACAGCCGCAATGTCATCCCCGGCGAGGTGCGCTTCTCCATTGAGTTCCGCCACCCCGACGACGCCCAGATCGAGCACCTGGCCGGCAGCTTCCCCGCCGAGGCCGCAGCCCTGGTCGCCGCCAATGGCTGCGCGCTGGAGCTCAAGGAGCTGTTCCGCATTCCGATGCAGCCCTTCGATGCCGGCTGCGTCGACCTGGTGCGCCAGGCCGCCGCACGGCTCGGCTATTCGGCGCGGGAGATCGTCTCGGGCGCCGGGCATGACGCGGTCTATGTGGCGCGCAGCGTGCCGACCGCGATGATCTTCACCCCCTGCAAGGATGGCCTGTCGCACAACGAGGCTGAGAGCATCCTGCCGGAGGAGGCGGCCGCTGGCTGCCAGGTGCTGTTCGAGGCCGTGGTGGCCCGCGCGAATCGAGCTCTCTGATCAAGCGCCACAATCCAGGATTGCAGGTTCGGGGATTTTTGGCCCGCAAGCAACCAAAGGTTGTATTTTTAAGTTAAAAACAACCAAACTTATATATTGCGAATGCGGAATTTGCGTGAGGTTCGGCCTTGTTCTCCATGATTTATCAGGAAGAGCTTGTGCCGGACCTCAAGGTTTAATCCGCCCGACCACGCGCTTCGCTTGTCAAAGCTGACGCAGAATTGACAGAATAGAGACGCTTTGCGCCCCCTTGCGCGAATGTCGTTCAAGCCCCGGCCGGCCAGCAGGCGATAACCCTGGCCGGCGCCCGGGGCGCCTGTGCATGCCCTGCCCCGTCTTCATGTCCTGACCGAGTGACCGATCGTCATGTCCCCAGGGGACCTGCATCACTTCCTGGCCCGATGCCCGCTGCCTGCCTTCCTGGCCGGGCTGGATGACGGCGGCTTCCGCTTCCTGCAGATCAACCCGGCGCTGGCCGCGGTCACCGGCCGCCCGCTCGAGGAGCTGGTCGGCCGCCGTCCGGAGGAGCTGTTCCAGCCCGACCTGGCCCGCCAGCTGGTCGAGCAGCTGCGCTTCGCCTGGGATGGCGGCTGCGTCGTCGACCTGACCGCCTGCCTGCCGCATGCCGATGGCCCACGCGACTGGGACATGGCGCTGGTGCCCTTGCCCGACCCCGCCGGCGGCACCCGGCTGCTGGTCGGCTACGGCATCGACCCGGGCGAGATGGCGCGCCGCCGCATGGCGCACCAGACCGGCGGCCAGCTGGTGATCGACGCCTTCCTGGCGCAGGAAGCGCTGATCTACCGCTGCCGGCCGGATACCGCGCTGACCTTCGTCAACGCCGCCTATGCCCGCGCCGCCGGCCGTGGCCCGCAGCACCTGCTGGGCCAGCGGCTGAGCGACATGGTCCCCGCCGCCGAGCGCCCGACGCTGCTGGCGCAATTCGCCCGGCTGACGCCCGAGGAGCCGCTGCTCGGCCATATCCTGCGCCACAAGGGTGCGGATGGCCGGCCCGGCTGGCGGCACTGGGTCAATATCGCCGCCTTCGACGCGCATGGCCGGATGGTCGAGATCCACGGCATCGGTCGCGACATCACCGAGCTGCAGGACGCCATGCTGCGCGTCTCGGAAAGCGAGCACCGCTTTCGCACGGTGGTCGAGAACATCGCCGAGGGCATCGTGCTGGCCGACGAGCACGGCCATATCGTCTATGCCAACCGCAAGGTGGTCGAGATCCTCGGCTGGACGGCGGAGGATCTGCAGGGCCGCCATGTCGCCCAGCTCGGCAATCCGCAGGAGGCCAGCGAGCACGCGACCTATCTGGAGCGCTATCTGCGCATCAGCCCGATCCCGGTCGGCAGCAGCGCCCAGGAGAGCTTCGCCCGCCATCGCGATGGCCGCATGCTGCGCATCCATTTCAGCCTGAGCGAGGTCGAGCTCGACGGCGTCCGCCACTTCATCGGCGTGCTGCGCGACAACACCGCCATCCACGAGGCGCAGCAGCGCATCGAGCGGCTGGCCTATAACGACGAGCTGACCGGCCTGCCCAACCAGCGCCGCTTGAAGGAGGAGCTGGCCCGGCTGCTGGAGCGCCCCGGCGCGCGCGCCACGCTGCTGCTGGTCGACCTGGTGGATTTCAGCGCGCTGAACGGCACGATCGGTTTTGCAGCGGGCGACCGCGTGCTGCGCACCGCCGCCCGCCGCATCGCCGACGTGCTGCCGCATGACTGCCTGCTGTCGCGCTTCGGCAATGACCGCTTCGCCGTGCTGATGCGCGATCTGGCCGATGCCGAGCGCGCCCAGGTGCTGGCCGGCCGCATCGCCGTCTCGGTCGAGGGCGCGGTGCCCGAGGGCCATGGCGAAAGCGGCTTCCGCCTGCCGCCGGTGACCATCGGCATCGCCATGGCCCCGGTCGACGACACCCGCCCCGACGGGCTGCTGGAGGCGGCCGAGATCGCCCTGCTGGATGCCAAGCGCCGCGCGCCCGGCAGCATCCGCGGCTTCGCCAGCGCCATGCGCAACACCGCCGCCCGCCGCTTCTCGACCGCCCAGGGGCTGCGCCGCGCGCTGGACCATGGCGGGCTGTTCATCGAGGTGCAGCCGCGCTTCACCGCCGACCAGCGCCAGTTGACCGGCGGCGAGGCCCTGGTGCGCTGGCGCCGCGAGGATGGCTGCCTGATCCCGCCCGATGATTTTGTCCCGCTGGCGGAGGAGACCGGGCTGATCCAGCCGCTGACCGAGTTTGTCTTCGACCAGGTGATGCCGCTGCTGGCCCGGCTGCGTCCTGGCCAGCGGCTGTCGATGAACTTTCCGCCCGCCCAGCTGGCCCGGCACAACCTGACCGCCATGATCGCCGCCCGGCTGGCGCGGCAGGGCGTGCCCGGCGATCGCCTGGGCATCGAGCTGACGGAAAGCGCGCTGATCGGCGGCCCCGGCCTGCTGGACGAGAATCTGCGCGAGCTGCAGCGGCTGGGCTGCGCTGTCGCCATCGACGATTTCGGCACCGGCTATTCGTCGCTGTCGCGGCTGCGCCACCTGCCGATCGACGAGCTGAAGATCGACCGCGTCTTCATCCGCGACGCGGCGCGCGATGCCGCCGGCACCGCCTTCCTGCAGGCGATCGGCGCCATGGCCAATGCGCTGGGGCTGCGGCTGGTGGCAGAGGGCGTCGAGACCGAGGAAGAGCTGGACCAGGCCCGCCGCATCGGCTGCCACGAGGTGCAGGGCTGGCTCTGGGGCCGCCCGATGGCGCCGGAAGAATTTCTGGCACTCTGCCTGGATGGCGGGGCGCAGGAAGTCCTGGCCTGAACAGCGAGACGGCCGGGGGATGGCCCCGGCCGTTCGCGTTGATTAGGCCGCCTGCTGCTGCCGGTGGCCGAGCTCGGCCGCCAGGAACGCCGCCAGGGCGCCGGGGCCGGAGCGCGCGGTGCCGGCGATGCCGGCCGCTTCCTCGGCCGCCGGGTTGTAGTTGGTGTTGGTGTTCACGTCATAGACCAGCGGCTGGCCCTCGAGGTCGCGGATGAACTCGATGCCGGCGACATCGACGCCGCTGGCCGCCAGGAAGGCCTCCAGCCGGTTGCGCAGCGGCGCCTCGATGCCGTCCTTCAGCACGGTGAAGCGCGGCGCCGCGGGCACCGCGGGCGCGGCGCCGACCGGGCAGAAGGCGTCTCCAGCCGCCTGGACATCGGTCGCGCAGACATCGGCCGGGCAGAGTTCGAAGCCAGAGGTCGTGTCGACCTCCACCGCATAGACGAAGCGGCCGCCGGCGAACTCGGCCCGGGTGATCACCGGGCGCTCGGCGCGGATATAGTCCTGCAGCAGCCAGATGCCGTCGACCGGGGCCTCCTCGGCAGGGGCGTTCTCCAGATGCGCCTCCAGCGCCTCGACCGAGGCGAAGAGCCGCACGCCCAGCCCCTTGCCGCCGCGGTTGGGCTTCAGGATCAGCGGGCCGGGCGCGAAATGCCGGCGGGCGGCGGCGATCAGCGCCGCATTGTCGTCCTGCACCATGACCGTGCGTGGAATGCGCAGGCCGGCCTGCTCCAGCGCGGCATATTGGCGGACCTTGCTGATCTCCAGGTCCAGCGCCGCCGGGCCATTGACCACGCGGCGGCCATGCCGGGTCAGCCAGGCCAGCACGCCCGCCGTCAGCTCCGCCGCGTAGCGATGGCCGCGCGTGTGCGAGGAGGCGCTCATCCGGTTGTAGAAGATGCCCTCCGGCGGCGCCGCGCTGAGGTCGAAGACGCCGCGCGACAGGTCGAGCTCGGCCCAGGGCAGGCCAATCCGGTCGAAGGCCTCGGCCAGCGGCGGCAGCCATTGCGGGTTCTCGTGGATGACGAAGATCTTGGTCATGGCTGGCAGGTCCCGATGGACGTTGATTGACGAATACACCACCAAATTCGGTGATAATTGTCAATCAACGCGCCATGGCATTGCCGCCGGTCAGGGCTGCGCGTGGATTACAGCGCGCCCTGGCCCTTGCCCCAGGAGGCGAGCACCGGCTCGGCCGGCAGCGCGCCGTCGAACCACAGGCTGGCGCAGACGCGCGACATGGCGGCGCCGTCATGGCCAATATGCGGGACGCTGACCAGGCGCCAGTTGCAGGCGACGCCGCGGCGCGCCGCCTCGGCCTGGCCAACGGCCAGGTAGTTGTGGGCGCGGGCATAGCGGTGCGGGCCCTGGGCCACCGCGGCTGGCTGGGCCGGCAGGCTGGGGCCGGAGGTCTCGATATCCTGCTCGCCGGCCAGGATCAGCAGCGGATAGGCCAGCAGCGCGGTCAGCTCCGCCTCGCCCAGGCCGATGCCGCCCATGCCCTCGGGGAAGGCCACCTGCAGGTCCGGCAGGGTGTACCAGCCCGGATTGCCGACGGTGATGGCGGCGTAAGGCGAAAGATCCTCGGTCGAGGCCAGGCGGTGGCCGAACTGGCCGCCGGCGGAATGGCCAAAGAAATGCGCCTGCGCGCGGCGGGTGATGCCGGCCTGGCGCAGCCAGCCGAAGACCCGCGCCGGCACCGCATAGCCCCATTCGCCGCGCGGCCGCACCGCGCTTGTCGAGTCGAGCACATGGCCGTTGTTGTAGAGCTCGGCGCCGGGATAGTCGGCATTGCTGAAGGTGGTGGCGACGATCAGCAGGCCGTGGCGGTCGGCGGCCTCGATCCAGAAGTCGCGGTATTCGTCGCCGTTGCGGCCCATGCCGTGCTGCACCAGCACGATCGGGCTGTCCGCGGTGAAGCCGGGCGAACGGTAGGTGTGCAGCACCAGCGGGCGGCTGGCATCGCCGGCCTCGTCGGTGAAGGGAATCGCCTGGCGGCCGGGCGCGGCCAGCGCCTGGGCCAGGGTCTCGGAGAAGGACATGGACGGATCCTGTTGGACGGTCAGCCGACGCTGACGGGGAATGGAACGCGCCGCCACCGGCCCGCCGCCTGCCAGCGGCAGGAAGGCGGCCAGGGCTGCGAGCGGCGCCCGCCGCAGCAGGGCACGGCGCCGCGACAGGCTCATTCGGCGGGCATCACCTCGGCCGCGAAGGTGGTCTGGTCGACCCGGCCGGCATAGCGCAGCCCCTTGCGGAAGGCCCAGACGGCGTTCTCGAAATGCACCGGGATCACCGGCATCTGCTCTAGCGCCACCTCGCTGGCCTGGCGCAGCAGCGCGCCACGCGCGGTCTGGTCCATCGTCGCCATGGCCTGGTTCGACAGGCTGTCGAAGCGGGCCTCCGACCAGCCGCCATAGTTGCTGGTGCCAAGGCCGCGGGCGCGGTCGGTCGACATCAGCCAGCTGCGGAAGAACATCAGCGTCTCCGCCGCATCGGCCGACCAGCCGCCCATGGCGACGCTGAACTCGCGCTTGCCGCGGCGGCCGAAGAAGACCGAGCTCGGCATGGCGTCCAGCTCGACCTTGACGCCGATGCGCTGCCAGAACTGCGCCAGCACCTGGGCCAGGCGGGAATCATTGATGTAGCGGTTGTTGGTGGCGTGGAAGGTCAGGCTGAAGCCGTCCGCATAGCCGGCCTCGCGCAGCAGGGCGCGGGCGCGGGCGGGGTCGAAGGGCAGCACCGGCAGGCCCGGGATGGTGCCGACCATGCCGTCGGGCAGGAACTGCGCGGCGGGCGTGGCGATGCCGTCCATCACCCGCTCCTGCACCGCCTTGCGGTCGATGGCCAGCGACAGCGCCTGGCGGACGCGGGCGTCCTGCAGCGGGTTCTTCCCGTCGGGCGCGGTGACGAAGGGGCTGGGGGCACGCGCGGTGTCGAGCTGCAGGAAGATCAGCCGGGTGGTCGGCTTGGCCGACAGCGCGAAGCCCGCATTGCCGCGCAGCCGCGACAGGTCGCCGGTCGCCGGGCTTTCGATCAGGTCCTGGTCGCCGGCCAGCAGCCCGGCCAGGCGCGGCCCAGCGGCGGTCACCGGGGTCAGCCGAACCTGCTGCCAATGCGGCTTCTGGCCCCAATAGCCGTCGAAGCGCTCCAGCTCGGTCGCCGCGCTGCGGCTATAGGCGCGCAGGCGATAGGGGCCGGTGCCGATGGCGGCGCTGGTGTCGTTGAACTGCGCCGCCGTCGGCCAGGCGCCGGCATAGCCGCATTTCTCGCCGGCGGCGAAGTCAAGCTTCGCCTCGCCGATGAGGCTGTGCGGCAGCAGCGGCAGGCTGCTGAGGTCGTTCAGCAGCAGCGGCTCGGCCTCGCGCGTCACGATGCGCACCGTCTGGTCGTCGACCGCCTCGACCCTGGCCAGGCGCCGCACCAGGCGGGAATAGGACTGCACCACCTCCGCCTCGTTGTTGAGGATGCGGCAGTAGCTGAAGACCACGTCGCGGGCGGTGAAGGCCTGGCCGTTGTGGAAGCGCACGCCGGGGCGCAGCTTGAACACCCAGCTCATGTCGTCTTCGCGCTGCCAGCTGACGGCCAGCGCCGGCTGCACCTCGAAATCGGCGTCGATATCGGTCAGCGCCTCGAAGACATGCTGGCGCAGCGTGTTGTTCGGCGTCAGCGCGTAGTTGTGCGGATCGGCCGAGGTGGTCTCGGCGGAGAGGCCGATGCGCAGCGTCTGGGCGCCGGCCGGCCCCGCGGTGGCAAGGGCCAGCGCCGGCACGACGGCCAGGCAGGCAAGGGTGGCGCGGAAGCCGGGCATGCGGAATTCTCCCCCAAGGAATGCGGCGGAAGAACACCCGCGGGGGCGCGAATGCAACCGGTGCGTAGCGCCAGGCGATCGAGGAAATGGCGCGTCACAGCAGCCCCTCGCGCCGGAAGGAAAGCTGGCGGCCATTGCCGATGATGATGTGGTCATGCACCACCACGGCCAGCAGCTCGCCGGCGCTGCGGATCTCGGCGGTCATGCTGATATCGGCGCGGCTGGGCGTCGGGTCGCCGCTCGGATGGTTGTGCACCAGGATCAGCGCCGTCGCATGCAGCTCCAGCGCGCGCTTGATCACCTCCCTCGGATAGACCGGCGTGTGGTTGACCGTGCCGCGCGCCTGGGCCTCGTCGGCCAGCAGGCGGTTGCGGCTGTCGAGGAACAGCACGCGGAACTGCTCCACCGTCTCGCGCGACAGGGCGGCGGTCAGGTAGTCCATCAGCCGCTCCCAGTTGTTCAGCACCGGCTGCTCGGCGAGCTCGGCGCGGCTGAGGCGGATCGCGGCGTCCTGCACCAGCTTGATGGCGGTGACGCTGTGCTCGCCCAGGCCTGGCGTGGCCAGCAGCTCCTGCTGCGGCGCCGTCATGACGCGCGCGAAGCTGCCGTAGCGGTTGATCAGCGCCTTGGCGAGCGGCTTGGTGTCGCCCTGCTTGAAGGCGAGGAACAGCAGCATCTCCAGCACCTCGTAATCCGCCAGGCCGCCGGGGCCGCGGTCCAGCAGCCGGCTGCGCATGCGGCCGCGATGGCCCTGCGGCCCGGTGGTCTGGAAGGGCATGGCCTCCGGCCCGCGCGGCCGCGGCTCGGCCGTGGCCAGGTCGCGCGGCAGGCTGCGGGACAGCCCCGCCGGGGGCCGCATCGGGTCGAGCCGCACCGGATCGAACGGCCGGAGATCCTCGGCGAAGCCAGGGCGGGCACCCCGTTCCGTGCGCCGTGCCGGCGCGGATCCCACTGGAAAGCCAGCCCCGGCCGGTGGCCGGGTGCCGAAGAAGCGCTGCAACCACATGGCTTTCGCCCTCTTGCACCGCCCCGCCCCCCCCGGGGCCTCACCGAGCCACTCCTAGCATTCAACTTTCTGGTTCCTCAAGCCGAAATCACGGCACCGTGAGTTTCAACCCCGCATCCCTGGCCGTCCTGAAAGGAATGTTATAATGTTCCTATATGCGCCATGCCCCGACGAACGATGTCACCCAGCGTGCCCAGATCTGGACCCGGCTGTCCGGCGATGACTGGGCCGCCTTCGATGCGCTGCCGCCACCGATCCGCCGACGCCTGCAGGAGCACGCCTACGACGCCTGGGCGGTGAACGCGCTGACGCTGTGGCGCCGCTTCCGGCGCAAGCATGCCAGCTCCGAAAGGGCGTTGCGGACCCTGCTGCGCTATCTGGATGAATGCGAGGCGCTGGAGCGCGCCGCCTATGCCGAAGCCTACCGCCACCGGCATGGCGCGCCGCTGCCGCATCTGGCGGCGCAAGCCAGCGTGCTGCGCTACCGCTCGCGCTGAGAAATCCAACCCCTGAAACGACAAAGGCTGCGGTCCCATCAGGGACCGCAGCCTTTGTCGTTTGGTAGCGGCGGGCGGACTTGAACCGCCGACCCCGGCATTATGAGTGCCGTGCTCTAACCAGCTGAGCTACACCGCCAAAGCTTTCCGATCGGGCTTTCCAACCGGGTGGCGCCGTTTAGGCGGCGCGGCCTGCGCTGTCAACCGCTTGCGCGGCACGGCGAATAAATCCGCCGCCGAGAACGCGATCGCCATCATACAGCACGCAGCCCTGGCCCGGCGCGGCGATCGCCGGCTGCTCCAGCTGAACGCGCAGGATGCCGGCGGCGGCGTCCCACAGGGCGGTGGCAGGCTGCGGAACCTCGCGCGCGCGCAGCTTCACCTGGCAGGGCATGGGCGCCGCGGGCGGCGCGATCAGCCAGTTGACCTCGCCCACCCGCACCTCAGCAGAGGCCAGCGCGCCACGCGGCGCCACCACCACGCGACGGCGCGCGGCGTCGAGGGCGGTGACATAGAGCGCCTCCTCGCCATCGCGGGACGCCTGGCCGAGGCCACGCCCCTGCCCCACCGTGTAGCGCGCGATGCCGCGATGCGTGCCCAGCACCCGGCCATCGGCATGCTCGATGGTGCCGGGCTCGCTGGCCTCGGGGCGCAGCTTGGAGACCAGCTCGGCATAGCTGCCCTGCGGCACGAAGCAGATATCCTGGCTGTCCGGCTTCTCGGCGACGGCGAGGCCAAGCCGCACAGCTTCCGCCCGTACCTCGGCCTTCGAGACGTAGCCCCCCAGCGGGAACAGGCTGAAGGCCAGCTGCTCCCGCGTGGTGGCGAAGAGGAAATAGGACTGGTCGCGCGCCGGGTCGGCGGCGCGGTGCAGCTCCGGCCCCTCGGCGCCCTCGACGCGGCGCACGTAATGGCCGGTGGCCATGGCGTCGCAGCCCAGGTCACGCGCCAGCAGCACAAGATCCTGGAACTTGACCGTCTGGTTGCAGCGGACACAGGGGATCGGCGTCTCGCCGCGGGCATAGGCCTCGGCGAAATCCTCGATCACCGCGTCGCGGAAGCGGCGCTCGCGGTCCAGCACGTAATGCGGGATGCCCAGGCGCTCGGCGACGTCGCGGGCATCATGGATGTCCTGCCCGGCGCAGCAGGCGCCCTTCTTCTCGATCGCGGCGCCATGGTCGTAGAGCTGCAGCGTGGCGCCGATGACCTCGTGCCCCTGCTCCTTCAGCAGCCCGGCGACGACCGACGAGTCGACGCCGCCCGACATGGCGACCAGGATCTTCATGACTTGGCGTCCAGCCCCATCTGCCAGAAATCCGCTTCGAGCCGGGCGGCCTCGGAGAAGGTCGCCGACAGCGAGGCGAAGCGGGGACCGCCGCCATGCGTCTCGCCGAGCTTGTCGAGCCGCCGTGCCGCGCTGCTGGCCAGCGCCTGGTAGCCCAGCGAGGCGTAGGTCTCGATCCAGGACTCGTAAGGGTTGCCCACCCGCTTGCGGCCGGGATGGGCGGCGATGCGCAGCGCGATCTCGCCATAGCCGATGGTGCAGGGGGCCAGCGCCACCTCGAGGTCGAGGATGTCGCCCGCCAGGCCGCGGTCGATCACCCAGCGGGTATAGGCAACGGTCTGCGGCGCCTCGAGCTCGGCCAGGACATCGGCCTCCGACAGGCCCCATTCGGCGCAGAAATTCAGGTGCATCTGCATCTCGGACAGCAGCGCATTGAGCGAGCTCGCCTTGCTGCGCAGCGCCTCCAGGCTCTCGGCCTTGAAGGCGGCCAGCGCCTTGGCGCGGGCGAACTGGATCAGGAACAGCCAGTCCTGCGTCAGGTAGCGGCGGAAGGCGGGCAGCGGCAGGCTGCCCTCGGCCAGCTGCTGGACGAAGGGGTGCCAGCAATAGGCGTCCCAACGCCCCGCCGCGGCATCGCGCAGACGGTGCAGCAGGCCGTCGGGGGCGCCATACGGGGCAAGCACCGCCAGCGCCTCAGGCCGCGCGGGTGCCGGCGGGCAGCTTGACGACCAGCCCGTCGAGCGCCTCGGTCATGATCAGCTGGCAGCCGAGGCGCGAGGTTTCCTGAAGGTCGAAGGCGAGGTCGAGCATGTCCTCCTCGTCCTCCGAGGGGTCCTTCAGCTTCTCGAACCACTCGGCATCGACGATGACATGGCAGGTCGAGCAGGCGAGGCTGCCCTCGCAGGCGCCCTCGATGTCGACATCGTGCTTATGCGCGATCTCGAGCACGGAAAGGCCAAGCGGGGCCTCGACTTCGCGGCGCGATCCGTCGCGCTCGATGAAGGTCATCTTCGGCATCGCCGTTCGTCTACTCCGCCGCATCTCGGGTTTCGGAAAGCGCGTGGGTCCAGGCGCGCGCCAGCAGGGAGGCCGCGTTATCCACATCGTCTCGCGAAGTAAAGCGCCCAATGCCGATCCGCAAGGTTGCCCCCGCTGCCGCCGCATCCAGCCCGATGGCGCGCAGCACATAGGAAGGCTCGATCTCGGCCGAGGAACAGGCCGAGCCGGTCGAGACGCAAAGCTCGGGCATGGCCGCGAGCATGGCCTGGGCGGAAACGCCCCCCGGGAAGGTCAGGTTCAGGTTGCCGGCGACGCGGGGGGCGGCGGCGGCATTCGCCTCCAGCCCCGGGACATCGGTCCGAAGCCGCGCCAGCAGGCGGTCGCGCAGGCCGGCGATGCGGGCCTCGTCGGTTGCCGCTTCGGCGGCGGCCAGGCGGGCGGCCTCGCCCAGGCCGACCAGCAGCGGCGCCGGCAGGGTGCCGGAGCGCAACCCCCGCTCCTGCCCGCCGCCTGAGAACAGCGGCGAAATGCGCACCCGCGGCCGCCGGCGGACATAGAGGGCACCGATCCCTTTGGGGCCATAGATCTTGTGACCGGAGAGCGAGAGAAGGTCGATCGGCAGGGCGCCCATGTCGAGCGGCACCCGCCCTGCCCCCTGGGCCGCGTCGCAATGGAACAGGGCGCCGGCCGCCTTGGCGATGGCGGAAAGGGCCGAAAGATCCTGGGCGACGCCAATTTCGTTGTTCACCGCCATGACCGAGACCAGCAGGGTCGGCACCTCGAGCGCGGCCCGCAGCGTCTCCGGCGCCAGCAGCCCGTCGGGGCCGACCGGCAGCAGGACGGGCTCGAAGCCCTCCGCCTCCAGGTCGCGCAGGCTTTCCAGGACGCATTTATGCTCGGTGACCGGGGCGATCAGGCGGCGGCGGGGGTCGCCATGGTCGCGGGCGAAGCGGGCGGCGCCCTTGATGGCCAGGTTGTTCGCCTCGGTCGCGCCCGAGGTGAAGATGATCTCGCGCGGGTCGGCGCCGATCAGCGCGGCGACCTGGCGGCGGGCTTCCTCGACCGCCTCGTCGGCGGCGCGGCCGAGGGCATGCTCGACGCTGTGCGGATTGGCGAAATTCTCTTCCCACCAGGGCCGCATGGCCGCCAGCACGCGCGGATCCAACGGCGTGGTGGCGTGGTTATCCAGATAGATGGGACGGTTCGCGGCGGCCATGGCGTGAATATGGTCCGCCCGCCGCCGAGGGGGAAGTGCGGAGGCCTCGGGGCAGCACGGCAGGGAGCGCCGGTCGGCGCTCCCCCTCCAAGGTCAGGCCTTCTTCTGGATCTCGCGCACACCGCACCAGTCGGCGACGAAGCCAGCGATCGCCAGGGTGGTCTGGCGGATGCTCTCCAGGTTGGTGCGCTCGTCGAAGGCATGCGCGCCCTCGCCGGAGGGGCCGTAGCAGAGCGCCGGCATGTCGTAATACAGGCCGTAGAACCGGGTGTCGTTCACCGCGGTGCTGCGGCGCTCGCCCATCTCCTCCTCGAAGACCTGGCCATGGACGCCGGCCAACACCTTCTCGGCGTCGCTGCCCTCGGGCAGGACGAAGCCATCGGCCTTGAAGCCGTGCCAGCTGACCTCGGGCGGGTTGTTGGCCAGGAAGGTGTCGCCGGCGCGGGCCTCGGCGATGCAGCGCTCGACGCCCGCCATGGCTTCCGAGACCTCGGTGCCGGGCAGCAGGCCGATGCGGCAGTCGACCTCGCACCAGGCGGGGGTGGAGCTGGCCCAGTCGCCGCCGCGGATGATGCCCGGGTTGAACTTGATCGGGTCGGCGATGACGCCGAAGACCGGATGGTCCTTGGCCTTGGCGTTCAGCGCCTTGGTGTGGGTCTGCAGCGCCTGGATCAGGTGCAGCGCCGAGAGGATGGCGTTGCTGCCGGTCTGCGCATGCATGACATGCACCGGCACGCCGCGCACCCGGATGCGGAACCAGACGGCGCCGGTATGGGCGCGGGTCAGGGTATGGCCGGTGGGCTCCGGGATCAGGCAGGCCTCGGCGCGGTAGCCGCGGGCCAGCGTGGAGAGCGCGCCATTGCCGGTGCTCTCCTCCTCGGTCACGGTCTGCACATGCACGTCGGCCGCGGGCTCGAGCCCGGCGCTGCGCAGCGCCTCCAGCGCCCAGACCATGCAGGCCACGCCCGACTTCATGTCATGCGCGCCGCGGCCATACATCCAGCCGTCGCGAATGGTCGCGGAGTACGGCGGGTAGGTCCACATCTCGTGCGGGCCTTCCGGCACCACATCGATATGGCCCTGCAGGATCAGGCTGCGGCCGGTGGGGTCCTTGGCGCGATGGGTGGCGACCACCTGGACCGAGCCGGCGGGGTCGACATCGACCATCGGGCTGGCCTTGGCGTGGTCGGCCAGCGGCGTCTCGGCCATGGTGAAGCGGTCCACCGAATAGCCGCGCTGGGCCATCTGGCGGGCCATCCAGTCCTGCAGGGGGGCCTCCTGGCCGCGCAGGCTGGGGAAACGCACCAGCTCCTGCAGAAAGCCGATCTCGGCGTCGAAATTGGCGTCCACGGCCTGGCGCAGCCGCGCCAGCAGGGAGGGGTCGGGCATGGAGAGAGCATCCTCGCAGGAAGGGAGCGCCGTGCGGCCCGGTGTCTCCGGGACTCGTTCGCCGGGGACGCTAGCACGCGCCCCGGCGGCCACCAGCCCCGGCCCAGCCCTGCGGGTCTGCCCCGATGGTGACAGCGAAGTTCCCCGAGGGCCGCCACCGACGCGCCATCCGCCATCGCCCTGCGATACAGGTGGTTCAGCTGGCGCGGCGCGCCGCCATCCGCTCTCGCATCGCGGCATGGGCAGCCAGGAATCGCGTGGCCGCATCGGCCGGCGCGTTCCAGGGCAGCGAGACGCGGATGGCGCAGGCGGCGGCATCGCCCAGCCCCATGGCCAGCAGCACGCCGCTGGGCCCCACCTTGCCCGAGGAGCAGGCCGCACCGGAAGAAACCTGGATACCGGCAAGGTCGAGGGCGATGACCTGGGTCTCGGCCGGGATGCCGGGCAGGATCAGGCAGCTGGTATTGGGCAGGCGCGGCGCGGCGCCGCCGGCGACGGGCAGGCCGGCCCCCTGCTCGATGGCGTCGCGCAGCGCGGCGAGGCGGGGCGCCTCCCCTGGGTCCAGCGCTTCGACGGCGGCGGCGAAGCCGGCGATAGCGGGCAGCGCCTCGGTGCCGCCGCGCCGGCCGCGTTCCTGGCCGCCACCCGGCAACTGCGCCGTGAGGTCCAGCGCGGGCCGCAGCAGCAGCGCCCCCACCCCCTTGGGCCCGCCCAGCTTATGCGCGGAAAGCGCCAGGGAATCGGCGCCCAGCTCGGCCAGCGACAGCGGCAGCCGCCCGGCCACCTGCACCGCATCGACATGCAGCAGCGCCCCGTGCCGGCGGCACAGGGCGGCGATGTCGACCAGGGGATGCAGCACGCCGGTCTCGTTGTTGGCGGCCATCACCGCGACCAAGGCGGGCGGGCCGCCGGCCAGCGCGGCCTCCAGCGCAGCCAGGTCGAGCTGGCCATCGGGCTGCACCGGCAGGGTGGCGATATCCGGGGCTGCGCGCAGGATGGCCGGATGCTCGGTGGCCCCGGCCAGCAGGCGACGCCCGGCGCCGAGGCCGAGCAGCGCCAGGACATTGGCCTCGGTGGCCCCGGCGGTGAAAACCAGGTCGCGGGCGCGGCCGCCGAAGCGGGCGGCGATGCGGCCGCGCGCCCCTTCCAGCAGGGCGCGGGCGGCGCGGCCCTCGGCATGGATCGAGGAAGGATTGCCGACCAGGTCCAGCGCCGCCAGCACCGCCTGCCGGGCCGCCGGGCGCAGCGGCTCGGTGGCATTGGCGTCCAGGTACAAGGTCACGGCTGGTCTTCGGGGCAGCGATACTCGGCCGGCGGCACGGCGCGGCCACAAACCCGCCCCTCCACCACATCAGCCAGGGACGTGTGCAGCAGGAACAGCCGGATCTGCTCGCCGAGCTCATGCCACAGGTCATGCGTCAGGCAGCGGTTGCCCGACAGGCAGCCGGGCGTGCCCTCCGAGCAGCGGGTCGCGGTGATCGGCTCGTCCACCGCCTCGATGATCTCGCCGATGGTGATGGCCTCGGCCGGGCGGGCCAGGCGATAGCCGCCACCGGGTCCACGCGCCGAATCGACAAGCCCGGCCCGGCGCAGCCTTGCGAATAGTTGCTCCAGATAGGCCACGGACAGAATTTGCGCCTGGGCGATCTCGGTCAGGCTGACCGGCCGCTCGCGGGATGGCGCGCAAGACGCATGGCAGTCATCAGTATTTTGACGGTCTCGCATCCGTGCCGCCAGCTCGACCAGGGCCATGACGGCGTACCGCCCCCGTGTAGACAGGCGCATGGCTCAGCTTTTCGAAAGTGCAAGCGCAGAGCGATACCTGCGCTCGAGAAGGCGTAACCACGCCGACGGGGGGGCCATGCCATAATCCGTTATGAAAGCGGCGCGCGCTTGCCTATATTGACGCTGTCGCGGGGAGCGGAAGCCTGCCCCGGGACGTCAAAGGCATGATGGGAGCCGGACTGCCGCGACATCCTGTCGCGAGGGATGAGGCTATTGATCCCGACCGTTTGCGTCAACCATTCGGCCGAGCTCAGACCCGTTCCTTCCTGGTCCCTCCTCCCCCACCGGGGTCATGCCTTGGCCGGCCCGGATACCGCTGACGCGGATCGCAGGGGTCCCATGGTTTCCCAACCGGGCGCTGCCGCGCCCACCGCACTGGATGCAAGGGGACGATGCCTGAAGTGATGTTTGCCGGGCCGGATGGCCGGCTTGAGGGTCGTTACCATCACGCGAAGCAGTCCAACGCCCCCGTGGCGCTGGTGCTGCATCCGCACCCGCTGCATGGCGGGACGATGAACAACCGGGTGGTCCATGCGCTGTACACGCGCTTCCAGAACATGGGTTTCTCCACCCTGCGCTTCAATTTCCGCGGGGTCGGCCGCAGCCAGGGCCGCTATGACGGCGGCATCGGGGAGATCTCGGACGCCGCCGCGGCGCTCGACTTCCTGCAGGCGGTGAACCCGAACGCCTCGATGCTGTGGGTGGCCGGCTATTCCTTCGGCTCCTATGTCGGCATGCAGCTGCTGATGCGCCGCCCGGAGATCGGCGGCTTCGTCAGCATCGCCGCGCCGGCCAGCCACTACGACTTCGGCTTCCTGGCGCCCTGCCCCTGCTCGGGACTGATCCTGCACGGCGCCGACGACGAGCTGGTGCCCGAGGCCTCGGTGCGCAAGCTGGTCGACAAGCTCAACACCCAGCGCGGCATCAAGATCGATTATCGCGTGCAGGAAGGTGCCGGCCACGTCTTCACGGCCGAGCAGACCGAGCGCGTGGCCGCGGCCGCCGAAGATCATGTGCACACCATGCTGAACCGCGCACGGATGGCCATGGCGGCGGACTGACCCTCCACCGACGGGCCTGTCGAAAAGGGGCCGGGGGGCAATCGCCTCCCGGCCCCTTTCGTTTGCGCAGGCCGCCCGCGTCACGCCGGGCTGAGCGTCACCAGCCGGCCGCCGGTCATCGGCTGCGGAGCGCCGGTGGTGCCGGGGAAGGTCAGCGGCAGCCCATGGGCGACGCGGGCGGCCAGCACGCCGAAGGCCTGGGCCTCCAGCGCGTCGCCATCCCAGCCGGCGACCTCGACCGGGCGCACCGGCTCCGGCAGGGCGCCGGCCAGGGCGCGCATCATCGCCGGGTTGCGCCGCCCGCCCCCGGCCACCAGCCATTGCAGCGGCGGCTCGGGGAAATGCCGCCCGGCCGCGGCCACGGCGCAGGCGCAGAAGGCCACCAGCGTCGCCGCGCCATCGGCCGGCGACAGGCCCGCCGCCCCGGCGTCGCGCAGCGCCCGGTCGAAATCCAGCCGGTCGAGCGATTTCGGCGGCGCCGCCTTCAGATAGGGATGCGCCAGCAGATGGCCGAGCATGGCGCCATCGGCTTGGCCGGCCAGCGCCAGCCGCCCGTCCTTGTCGTAATCGGCCCCCGTCGCCCGCCGCGCCCAATCGTCCAGCGGGCCATTGGCCGGGCCGGTGTCGAAGGCGATCAGCCGGCCGTCGCGGCCGATCCAGGTGACATTGCCGACGCCGCCCAGGTTCAGGATGGCCAGCGGCTTCGGCAGGCCGGCGGCCAGCACCGCATGCACCACCGGCACCAGCGGCGCCCCCTGCCCGCCGGCCGCGACATCGGCGCTGCGGAAGTCATGCGCCACCGCCATGCCGGTCAGCCGTGCCAGCAGGCCGGCATCGCCGATCTGCCAGGTGCGGCCCTCGCCCGGCTTCCCCGCCACCGGCCGATGCAGGATGGTCTGGCCGTGGAAGCCCAGCAGGTCGGCCTCCAGCCCCAGCTTCAGCACGGCCTCGGCATGGCGCTCGGTGACGCGGCGCTCGCAATCCCGCAGGAAGGGGTCGTCCGGCTCGGTGGCCTCGGCCAGGTCCAGCAGCTTGCGCAGGTCGCGGCGCAGCGCCGGATCATAGGGCATGGTCAGGCTCGGTCCGATCCGCCCGATCCTCTCCCCGTCCGTCTCAACCCATGCGGCATCCACGCCATCCAGCGAGGTGCCACTCATTAGCCCGATGGTTCGCAGCATGCCCCTACTGTGCTAGGGCCGCTGTCCCGGGGGAAGTCCCCCTGGGCCACAACCGGGCATTGGCGATGACCAACGAGTTTCTGCATGTCGCGCGCGAGCGCGGCTATATCCACCAGGTGACGGACGAGGCGGCGCTGACCGCCCGGATGAAGCAGGGTCCGCTGGCTTCCTATATCGGCTTCGACTGCACGGCGGACAGCCTGCATGTCGGCAGCCTCATGCAGATCATGCTGCTGCGCCTGCTGCAGCGCACCGGCCATAAGCCGGTGGTGCTGATGGGCGGCGGCACCAGCAAGGTGGGCGACCCCTCGTTCCGCGACGAGGCCCGGCCGCTGCTGACCGATGCCCAGATCGAGGTCAACAAGGCGGGCATCCGCAAGGTCTTCGACCCCTTCCTGAGCTTTGGCGAGGGCGCCACCGACGCGATCATGCTGGACAATGCCGAATGGCTGGACCAGCTGCGCTACATCCCCTTCCTGCGCGAGGTCGGGCGCTATTTCAGCGTCAACCGCATGCTGTCGATGGACAGCGTCAAGCAGCGGCTGGAGCGGGAGCAGTCGTTCAGCTTCCTCGAATTCAACTACATGCTGCTGCAGTCCTACGACTTCCTGGAGCTGTTCCGCCGCTACGGCGTCGGCCTGCAGATGGGCGGCTCCGACCAGTGGGGCAACATCATCATGGGCGCCGACCTGGTCCGCCGCATGGAGAGCAAGGAGGCCTTCGGCGTCACCACGCCGCTGCTGACCACCGCCTCCGGCACCAAGATGGGCAAGACCGCGGCCGGCGCGGTCTGGCTGAACGCCGAGAAGCTGGCGCCCTATGACTACTGGCAGTTCTGGCGCAACACCGAGGACGCCGATGTCGGCCGCTTCCTGGCGCTGTTCACCGAGCTGCCGATGGATGAGGTCCGCCGGCTTGGCGCGCTCGCCGGGGCCGAGGTGAACGAGGCCAAGAAGGTCCTGGCCACCGAGGCGACCGCGCTGCTGCATGGCCGCGAAGCCGCTGAGCTCGCCGCCGAGACCGCCCGCCGCGCCTTCGAGGAAGGCCAGGCGGCCGAGACCCTGCCCGGCATCACCGCCAGCCTGCCGGCGGCGGTGATCGACCTGGCCGTGCAGGCCGGCTTCGCCGCCAGCAAGGGCGAGGCGCGGCGGCTGATTCGGCAGAACGGGCTGAAGCTGAACGACGCCGCCATCAGCGACGAGGCGCAGGAGGTGACGGCCGCCGATCTCCGCGACGGCGCCGCCAAGCTTTCCGCCGGCCGCAAGCGCCACGTCCTGATCCGCCCGTAAGGCCCTCGGGCTGCACGATGAAGGGGACCGCTTGGCATCCAGGCGGTCCGCTTTTTCATTGCTGCGCCGGGCCCGGCGGCGTGCTGCCCGGGCTGCCGCCGAAGATGCCGCGCAGGAAGCCCGGGGTCAGCGCCGCCAGCGGATTGACGCTGACCGCCGGATCCGCCGCCGGCCCGCGCATCCGCCAGGTCGCGGCGAACAGCCCGCCACCCTGCTCGGGGCTGAACAGCCGCCCCAGCAGCGGGATCTGCCCCAGCAGCGAATTCAGCACATAGGCCGGCACGATGGTGCCCTCGAGGTCCATCGGCCCGGCATGGCGGGCGATGCTGCCCTTGGCGGTGACGCCAAGCGAGGGCGAGAAGGCCCGGGCGTCGCGCAGCAGCAGCGCCTCCGGCGTCAGGCTGAAGGGCGCGACCATGCGGGAAAAGCTCAGCCCGGTGCCGCGCACCGCGTCGAAGACGCCATAGACGGTCAGCGCCTGCAGCAGCTTGCCGGCGCCCTGGGCCTCCTGCACCGAGAAATCCGACATCTCGGCATTGCCGGTCAGCACCGCGCCGGGAAGGTTGCTGGCCCAGCGCCCGGTCACTGCCAGCCGCCCGCCCTCGAGGCTCTGCAGCACGTCGAAGGCGCGCAGCAGCGCCCCGGCATTGGAGGCGTTCAGCCGCAGCTCCCGCGTTCCCGCCACCGGTGTCACGGTGATGTCGAAGCCGCCATTCGCCCCGCCGGCCTGGCCGGTGACCCGCGCCTCGCGCCAGACGCCGCGCGAATCGGCGGCGGCGCGGCCCTGCACCGCGGTCAACGCCCGGCCCTCGCCCAGCAGCACGCGGTCGAAATGCCCCTCCACCGTCACCGGCGGGCCTTCGGCCGCGGCCGCGCCGGGGCGCTCGGGCTCGGCCATGCTGGGGCCGAGATCCATCACCGGGCCGGAGGCGCGGAACCGCCAGGGCCCGCCGGCCGCGGCCGGCGGCCGGGCCTCGACGGTCACCCGGCTTTGCTGCAGCCGCAACTCGGACAGGTCGATCCGCTCCACCCGGCTGGCGCCGGCGAAGGCCACCTGGCCGCGGGTGAACAGCCCCGGCGCCTCGACCTGGAAGCTCTCGACCGCGCGCAGCGCCTCGCCGGCGACGCGCAGCTCCGCCTGGGCGCTGGCCGCGGTGCCGGCGGGCTTGCTCCAGGCGAAGGGCGAGACGGTCATGCGGCTGGCGGTCAGGTCCCCGGTCAGCCCGACCCGCATCTCGCCATTGCGCCGCTTCTCCATCACCGCCTGCACGCCGACCGGGCCGGCCACGAAGCCTTCCAGGTCCAGGCCGAACTCGGCGATGCGGGCAGCATCCGGCCGGGCCTCGGCGCGGAAGCGCTCGACCACCTGGTTCGGCGCGCCCTGGCGGAAATCCATCTCGACCTCGAGCTTGGTCGGGATGCCGGCGAGCTGGGCATTGCCGCTGGCGCGCAGCCGGCTGTTGTCGATGCTGAGCTCGGCGGTGCCGCGCTCCATCCGCTTGCCCATCACCACATCGGCCAGGCGCAGCTGGGTCAGCCGCGCCTGCACCGCGACCTTCAGCACCTCGGAGGGAATATCCTCCAGCAGCGGGAAGGACAGGTGCAGCGTGCCCTCGAGCTGCCCGCCCGGCTCCTTCAGGTCGAGCGGCCGGCGCTCGAACAGCTTCAGCCGCGGATGGCGGACCAGTGCCACCACATCCGGCACCGGGCCGCGGATCCGCGCCTCGATCTCCGCCTGCTCCTGCGCGGTGTCGAGCGCGTGGAAGCGGATGGTGGCGCCCGGGCTGGTGAGCGCGGTGCCGGATTGCCGCGCCTGCTCCACCTGGATGCTGATCTCCGGCAGGCTGAAGCGGGCCGTGGCATTGACCCCTTCCAGCGGCGCCATCGGCCGCAGCCAGTGCACGGTGGCATTCTCGGCGCGCAGCGTGCCGTCGAGCTGGGTGACGGCCAGGCCCGAGAAATCGCCGCCCGCCTCGGCCTGCAGCGTGAAGCGGCCGTCGCGCAGCGTGCCGCCGGTCAGGTTCTCGACGATCCAGTGCCGTGCGTTGCGCACGACCTCGGCCGGCCAATAGGCGCCGAGATCGGCGGCCTCCACCCGGTCCAGCCCGAATTGCAGCCCGGCGCGCCAGCGGCCGTCGCGCAGCGCCGCCTGGCCCTGCGCCTCCAGCACCGGCGGGATGGTCTGGACGCCGGATTCGCGGGCGATGGCCGGCAGCTCCAGCCGCAGCCGCTGCAGCTTCAGCGCGGTCGGCGTGCCCTCGGCCTGCAGCAGCAGGGCTCCAAAGCCCAGGCGATGACCGTCGAGGGTGACGCCGCCCGGCCCGGCCGCCAGCCGCAGCGCGATCTCGGGCGCCGCCTGCGGCTGCCTTCCGTCGAAGCGGCCCGACAGGTCCAGCGTCGCCCGCCCATCGACCATCCGCAGCGGGGCGAGCGCCGGCATCAGGGCTGCGATGCGCGCGGGCTCCAGCTGGGGCAGCGACAGCTTGCCCTCCATTACCGGCCCCTCGCCATGGGCGGTGCCGGAGAGATGCACCGGCAGGACGTTGCCCTGGCCGGGCAGCACCAGCCCGGCGCTGCCCTGGCCGCTGACCCCCTGCCCGCCCGGCAGCCGGCGCAACGTCAGCGAGACCCGCTCCAGCCGCCAGGTGACATTCAGCTGCCGGTCCAGCACGGTGAGCTGGCCTTCGGTGATCTCCACCTCGCGCAGCGCGCCGAAAGGATTGTCCAGATCGCGATTGCCGATGAGGTCGGACAGGATCTCGCCGCCGCCGGCCTGGGCGGCGGCCGGGTCCTCGATCGGCGGGCCATCGGGGTCGCTCGGCGGCGCCGCGTTGGCGATGCGGCCCATGGCCAGGCTGATGCCGCCCTGGGCGTCGCGCTCCAGCAGGATGCTCGGCCGCTGCACGGCGATGCGCAGCGGCGTCACCTGGCCGCGCAGCAGCCGCCCCGGCGCCAGGCTGACGCTGGCGTCCGGCAGCACCTGGCGCAGCATGCCGGCGCTGTCGCGCAGCTGCACGTCGGACAGACGCAGCTCCAGCGGCGAGCCGGTGCCCTGGCGGAAGCCGGCCCAGGCGACGGCGACATCGCCCACCGTCAGCCCTGGCTCCAGCCCCAGCCGCTCCACCGCGCGGGCCAGCACCGGCAGGTGCAGCGGCCCCTGTGACAACCGCCAGGCCAGCGCGCCGGCGCCCAGCCCGGCGACGATCGCCACGCCGATCAGCAGCCGGGTCACCCAGCCGCAGAAACGCAGGGCTTGACCGCTCACCCCTGGCACGGGTTGGCTTCCCTGTGATGTCCGCCAGCCCCATGCCCGCCGATCGAGGACCCGGCCGCCGCCCAGGCCGGCGGCGGCGAGATCC
>NZ_CACSJM010000080.1 GCF_902706185.1 Roseomonas sp. 18066
GATGCCTTGCCATTCGGCGCCGGCCAGCAGCAGGTCGGAGAGGATGGCGCACAGCAGCGCCGTCGGCAGCAGCAGCGGGATCAGCCGCCCCAGCCGCACCTTGGACAGCGCCAGCAGCACCAGGATCAGCGCGCCGACATAGGCGGTGAAGGTCAGGGAAAGCTGCGCCGGGGTGTAGCCGAGCAGCTGGCGATACAGCGGCAGCAGCGGCGTGGTGGCGTTGGTGCCGGCCAGCAGCAGGCTGAACCCCGCCGCCGCCAGACCGCCCTGCAGCCAGACCAGCGCCCGGGCCGAGGGCCTCGGCAGGAGGGCGGCGGGCAGGCGGAGACGGCGGGCTTCGGGCAAGGCAGGACCTCGGGCGCGGCGGCGGAAGAAGACTGCCCGGTGTAACGCTGCAGTGCAGCAAAAACTGTCAGGGATGGGCCAGGAACGGCAGCTTGGTGCCACGGCGCGCGGCGCGCCCTCTCATAGCCCCAGGCACAGCGCAGCCTGCGCGGCCACAGGCCCAGACCACCGCCCGCGCCTGGTCAGGAAAAAAAACGGAGGCGGTGGGGGGTGAGGCCGGTGGCGGCCTTCATGGTGGCCGTCAGGTGGCTTTGGCTCGAGAAGCCGCAGCGCTCGGCGATGGCGCTGATCGGCTCGGCGGTGTCGCGCAGCAGGGATTGCGCCGCCTCCAGCCGCCGCTGCATCAGCCAGCGATGCGGCGTCTGGCCGGTCTCCTGGTGGAAGCTGCGGGCGAAATGGCGGCGGCTGAGGCCGGCGGCCTCGGCCAGGTCGTCGAGGGTGATGCTCTCGCCCAGCCGGGCCTCGACGAAATGCCGCACCCGGCGCAGGCGCCAGGGCGGCAGGGCGATGTCTTTCTGTTCTTCCAGCCGCGTTCCCGCGCGGATCAGCAGCTGGGACAGCAGCGCGGTCAGCAGCCCGTCGGCGAGGAAGGCGCGGGTCTGGCCGGGGGCCTCGTCCTCCAGGCCCTGCCACAGCTGGCGCATCAGCGCCTCGACCAGCGGGTCGGCCCAGGTGGCCTCCGACAGGCTGCGGAAGGCCTGGCCGATATCGGCCGGGCAATGGCTGCCGAACAGCCGGCGCAGCGTGGCGTTGGGCACCGAGAGGATCAGGATGCGGCGGCTGCCATCGACCTCCCAATGGCTTTCCACATCGGCGGGGACCACCAGCATGCGGCCGGGCTCGGCCTGCTGCACCTGGCGATGCGCGCCGATCCGCCAGCCCCAGCGGCAGCGGCCGGGCACTGCCAGCGGCAAGGCCAGCACGGTCTCGGACAGCTCCGGGTCGGAGAAGGCATGCGGCCCCTGCTCCACCAGGATCATCTGGCAGGGCAATTGCCCCGGCGAGCGGCGATGCTCCTGCGGGAAGGCGCCATAGGGGGAGCGCCGGTAGAAATCGGCGTAGCTGCTCCAGAGGATCTCGGACATGGGCGGCGTTGGCTGGGACCTGGACAAGGTCCCAGCCTAGCAAGCGCCGCATCGCCTGGCACCAGGGTCAGGACAGATTGATCCAGAGGAGGAAGGCCGCAGCGGGGCAGATGGCCGATGGCGGATGGTGGCGGCAATCGCGCATCGGGTGGTGCAGACCGTGCGGGTTGCCTGCGGGGATCGTCCCGGCTCCCCGCAGACCATCGCCTGGCTTCCCTTCGCCCGGCCACCACGACCTCGCTGGACTGCCGGGCGGCCTCGCGGCGCTGCCATCCCTCCGGCTGCGAGCAAGGCCTCGACGGCAGGGGCCGGATCGGCACGCCGCCAGATCGCGGCACGCAGGAACGCGGCGACGTCGCCGAGGCGCCTTCTGCTGGCGGGTCCGATCCGGCCCGCCCTTTTTTTCTGGCGAACCGCCGCGGAAAAGATCGATTCTGCCAGCGCAGGGCCGGCCACAGGCCCGCGGGAGAATCCGTCCATGACACCGCATCTGCTCCGCCTGGCTCTGCCGGTCGCCGCGGCCTGGCTGATCGCTGCCACCCCTGTTCAGGCACAAACCCCGCTCGCCCCGCGCGAGGCGCCGGCGAAAAGCCTGCCGGTGCCCGGCACGGTCAGCCCGGCCATGCAGGCGATCATCGCCCAGCCGCTGCGCACCAACTGGGACAAGCCGCCGACCACGCCCGAGGGCTGGCGCCAGCTATCCGACGGCACCGCCACCACCGCGGCGCCGCTGGTCCCCGCCATCGCCGCGCGGCTGAAGCTGGCCATCGAGCCCACCACCATCGACGGCGTCCGCGCCTACATCATCACCCCCACGGAAATGCCGGAGGCCAACCGCAACAGGCTGGCGGTGCATGTGCATGGCGGCTGCTACGTGCTGAACCCGCGCGAGGCGGCGCTGCCGGAGGCGCTGTTCCTGGCCGGCTTCGCCCGGATGAAGGTCATCGCCGTCGATTACCGCATGCCGCCCGAGGCCTATTTCCCGGCGGCCCTCGACGATGCGGTCACCGTCTACAAGGCCGCCACCCGGATGGTGCCGCCAGGGAACCTCGCGGTCTTCGGCAGCTCGGCCGGCGGCGCGCTGACCCTGTCGATGATGCTGCGCGCCAAGGCCGAGGGCCTGCCGATGCCCGGCGCCATCGCCCCCGGCACGCCGATGGCCGATGTCACCAAGCAGGGCGACAGCTTCCAGGCCAATGCCATGGTGGACAATGTCCTGGTCTCGCCGGACGGCTTCTGCGACGCCGCCACCCGCTTCTATGCCCAGGGCCATGATCTGGCCGACCCGCTGCTGTCGCCGGTGCGTGGCGATGTGCGCGGCTTCCCGCCGACCATCCTGACCACCGGCACCCGCGACCTGCTGCTGAGCAACACCGTGCGCATGCATCGCGCCCTGCGCCAGGCCGGGGTCGAGGCCTCGCTGCAGGTCTACGAGGCGCAGTCGCATGCGCAATTCTACCGCGACGACCGCATCCCCGAGGTGCAGGAAGCCTTCCTGGAGATCGCCGCCTTCTTCGACCGGCATCTGGGGAAATAGGCGCTGTCGCGCCGATGCGTCCCGGCTATCAGCGCGATAGGAAACACGGCATGGCGGGATGGCGGCGCGCGCGGCACCATGCCGCCATCGACCCGCCGGAGACACCCGAAGATGCCCCGCCTGCTTCCCCTGACCGGTCTTGCCGCCGTCCTGGCCGGCGGCCTTGGCCTGAACCCCGCCGCGGCGCAGCAGGCGCAGTTCTGCGGCGGCCAGCTGGTGGCCAACAGCGCCTATACCAACCTTCTGCCGACCGCGCGCGGCGGCGCCCAGGTCGAGTACCACGTGCTGTTCCAGAACCGGCATGCCGGCGGTCAGCGCCTCGGGGTGCGGGTGCTGGACATCACGCCGATCGGCAAGATCAGCTTCGCCAGGGTGCAGGCCGGCTTCACCCTGACCGCCGGGAGCCAGGCCGACCTGATCATGGCGACCATCCAGATCCCCAGCCCCGGTGCCGGCGCGCCCGGCACCGCGCAGTTCCTGCAGGCGCTGAAGCTGGAGTGCCGCCTGCTCTGAAAGGCGGCGCTATTCCGCCGGTGCCGCCGCCCCCCCCTGCGCCCGGCTGAGCTGGATGCGCTGGCGGCGATGGCCCAGCTGCTGGTCGGCGATGACGCCGAGCAGGATGACGCCCCCCATCACCGCGAAGTTCAGCGAGGAGGGGATGCCCAGGATATTCACCAGGTTCTGCAGGATCTGCAGCAGCACGGTGCCCAGCACGATGCCGAGGATGCTGCCCTCGCCGCCGCGCAGCGAGCAGCCGCCCAGCACCGCGGCGGCGATGGCGTAGAGCTCGTAGAAATTGCCGAAGGAGGAGGGCGAGACCGAGGAGGTGTAGAAGACCAGCAGCACCCCCGACAGCCCGGCCAGCGCGCCGCCCAGGAGGTAGGCGCCGGTGATCACCTTGTTGGTGTCGATGCCCGAATGCCGCGCGGCCTCTTCATTGCGGCCGACGGCGTAGAGATAGCGGCCGAAGACGGTGCGGTGCAGCACCACCGCCATGATGCCGGCCACGATCAGCAGGATGATGAAGGGGTGCGGGATGCCGAAGCTGCGGCCCGAGGCCAGCCAGGAGATGGTGTCGATATCGCCGGCATAGCCGAAGCCGCTGGTCGAATCCTCGGTGTAGTAGCGGGCGATGCCGCGATAGATCAGCAGCCCGCACAGCGTGACGACGAAGGGCTGCAGCCGGATCCGCGTCACCAGCAGCCCGTGCAGCAGGCCGAGCAGCAGCCCCAGCCCGATCACCGCCAGCACCGCCAGCGGCCAGGCCAGCTCGAAGTTCACCAGCAGGTCGACGAGGACGACGCCGAGCAAGGCGAACATCGAGCCCACCGAAAGATCAATGCCGCCGGTGATGATGATCAGCCCCTGGCCGATGGCGAAGATGCCGAACAGCCCGATCAGATTGGCCATGTTCAGCAGGTTGACCCCGGAGAGGAACAGCGGGTTCAGCACCGCCGTGATGCCGCCGATCACCACCAGCAGCACGGCCAGGCCCAGTTCCTTCTTGCTCATGCGCGCTCCATCTCATGGCCGATCGCCAGGCGCAGCACCGCCTGCTCGCTGAAGGCGCCGCGCTCCAGCCCGCCGCTGATGCGGCCTTCATGCATCACCAGGATGCGGTCGCTGACGCCCAGCACCTCCTCCATGTCGGAGGAGATCATCAGGATGCCGACGCCGCGATCCGACAGCGCCCGCATCAGCGCGTAGATCTCGCCCTTGGCGCCGACATCGATGCCGCGGGTCGGCTCGTCGAACAGGATCACCTTCGGCGCCATGCTGAGCCATTTGCCCAGCACCACCTTCTGCTGGTTGCCGCCCGACAGCGTCCCCGCCTGCACCTGGCAATCCGGCGTCTTGATGCGCAAGGACGCGCGCTGCGCCTCGGCGGCGCGGTTCTCCTCAGCGCGGTCGATCAGCCCGGCATGGGCGTAGTGCGACGCGCTGGCCAGGGTGATGTTCTCGGCGATCGGCATGTCGAGGACCAGCCCGTCCTTCTTGCGGTCCTCCGGCACCAGGTAGATCCCGGCGGCCACCGCGTCGCCGGGCCAGCGGATCGACAGGCGCTTGCCGTCCAGCCGCACCTCGCCGGCCAGCACCGGGTCGATGCCGAACAGCGCGCGCGCCAGCGACGTGCGCCCGGCGCCGACCAGCCCGGCCAGGCCCAGGATCTCGCCGGGGCGGATGGTCAAGTCCAGGCCGCGGCCGGGAAAGGCGCGGGTGACCAGCCCCTCCACCTGCAGCCCGCCGGGGCCGGGCGGGCCGGCGGGGGGCGTGTAGAGGGCGCGCAGCTCGCGGCCGATCATCAGTCGGATCATCGCCGCATGGCTGATTTCTTCACGTGCCAGCGCGCCGACCATGCGCCCGTCGCGCAGGCAGACGACCCGGTCGGCGACGTCGAGAATCTCGCCCAGCCGGTGGGTGATGTAGATCAGCCCGACGCCACCGGCGCGGAGCTCGCGCAGCACGGTCAGCAGCCGCGCCGTCTCGGACAGCGTCAGCGACGAGGTGGGCTCGTCGAGGATGATGATGCGCGCCTCGGCCGCCAGGGCGCGGGCGATTTCCACCAATTGCCGCTGCGCGATGGACAGTTCCGCCAGGAGCGTGCCGGGGGCGAAATCGGCGCCGAGCCGCGCGAGGATCGGCCGCACCCGCTCATGCGACGCCCGCCGGTCGACAACTGAAAGAAAGCCGAAGCGGCGCGGCTCGCGGCCGAACAGCACATTGGCGGCGACGTCCAGATTGTCGAAGAGATTGAGCTCCTGGTGGACGAAGGCGATGCCGGCCCGCGTCGCCTCGGCCACATCCCAGCGGTCGCGGGCCAGGCCGTCGATGCGCAAGACACCCTCGCTGGGCGGCACGACGCCGCCCAGGATCTTCATCAGCGTGGATTTGCCGGCGCCGTTCTCGCCGATCAGCCCGAGGATCTCGCCGGGGCCGAGCGCCAGGCTGACGCCATCCAGCGCCCGCACGCCGGGATAGGTTTTCCCGATGGCCTGCAGCTCGAGCAGCGCGGCCATGGATCAGGTCCCGCGCAGCAGGTCCCGCATCTGCTTCTGGAAGTCGGCGACGTTGGATTTGTCGATGATGCGGGTGGGGATGATGATCTGCTTGCTGGCCGGGATGAAGGACCGGTCGTTGTTCAGCACCTTCACCATGCCGATCATGCTCTGGTAGCCGAATTCATAGGGCTGCTGCACGACGGTGCTCTCGATGGTGCCGTCGGCGACGCCGCGCAAGGTCAGCCCATCCTCGTCGAAGCCGACGATCTTCACCTTTCCTTCGCGCCCGGCGCCCTTCACCGCCTGGTAGATCTGCGGCGTGTTATAGGCCCAGAGCCCGACCAGCAGGTTGATATCGGCATAGCGGGCCAGGACATCCTCGACATTGCGCTTGGCGCGGGCGATGTCGCTCTCGTCGGTGCGGATGTCGACGATGCCGATCTCGCTGCCCTGCAGCTCCTCGCGGATGCCCTGGACGCGCTCGCGGGCATTGTCGGCATCCATGGTGCCGACGAAGAGCATGGCCTTGCCGCCCTGGGGCAGCGCGCGCTTCATCTGCTTGCCGGCCTCGCGCCCGGCCGCGACATTGTCGGTGCCGATATAGACCATGCGGTTGCTGTTGGGCGCGTCGCTGTCGCTGGTGAACAGGATCGACTGCGCCGCCACCCGGTTCAGCATCTCGGTCGAATTGGCCGGGTTGATCGGCGAGATGGCGATGCCGGCGACGCGGCGGGCCAGCAGCTCGTCGACGATGCGGCGCTGCTCGGCGGCGCTGGCCTGGCCGGGCACGATCATCTCCATGGCGAATTCGGGATGCTCCCGGTTCGCCTTCTCGATGCCGCGCTTGCAGATGGTCCAGAAATCGGCGGACACGTTGACGATGAAGGCCAGGCTTTTCTTGTCCTGCGCCCTGGCCAGGCGCGGCAGGGATCCGAGGGCAAGCGCCGCCGGAGCAGCAGACAGCAGGGTGCGCCGTTGCATCACGTCTCGTTCCTCCCATCGGGCCGCTTTTATCGGGCCTCGACCTTTTCCCAGACGTGAAACGCTAGCAGAGGCTCTGCTTCGTTGCGTGCACGAAGCGGTGAAGTTGCGCCGGATTCACGTCCAGCCACCATCGACGACGAATTCCTGCGCCGAGCACATCGACGAGGCGTCGGAGGCCAGGAACAGCGCCATCTCGGCGATATGCTCGGGATAGACCCTGCCGGCGAGCGCCTGGCCTTCGTCGATGCGGCGCTCGGCATCGGGGGTGACCCAGAGCGTCAATTGCCGCTCGGTCATCACCCAGCCGGGCACCAGCGTGTTGACCCGGATATTCTGCTTGCCGAAGTCGCGCGCCAGGCCGCGGGTCAGCCCCTGCATCGAGGCCTTGGCCATGGTGTAGGCCGGCATCCCGCCCTGGCGCAGCTTCCAGGAAACCGAGCCGAAATTGACGATCGAGCCGCCGCCGGCGCGCTGCATCATCGGGATCACCGCCTGGGCCGCGAAGAAGACCGGGCGCATGTTCACCGCGATGCGGTCGTCCCAGTATTCCGGGGTGACGCGCTCCACCGCATGGCGCTCGTCATGGGCGGCATTGTTCAGCAGCACGGTGATGTCGCCGAGGCTGGCCGCCGCCTCCGCCACCGCCTGGCGCAGCAGCGCGACATCGCGGATGTCGCATTCGAGGAACAGGGGCGTGTGCGGCGCATCCTCGGCGGCGATGGCCTCGACCAGGGCCCGGCTGGCGTCGGTGGCGATATCGACGAAGGCGACGCGGGCGCCCTGATGCGCGAAGGCGCGGGTCAGCGCCGCGCCGATGCCGCTGCCGCCGCCGGTGATGAAGACGGTCTTCTGCGCCAGATCGGGGTAGATCGCCTTGCGCTGCATGTCCTGTCCTCCCTGGGGGTGCTGGAAGACTGGGATCGGCGCCGCCGCTTGGCAATCGGCCCGGCCGGACACGCCCGCGCGTGGTTGCGCCGCAGCAAGGCTTCCCGTAGCGAGGCGGCCTCGCCGCCCCGAAGGGACCGCTCGCATGACCAACGCCGCCCCTCTGCCCCGCACCGTGGTGGCGCTCGGCCTGGTGTCGCTGTTCATGGACGTGGCCTCGGGCATGACCCATGCGCTGATGCCGGTCTTCATGACCGTGGTGCTGGGCGCGCCGGTGGCCCTCGTCGGCCTGGTCGAGGGCGTGGCCCAGGCCACCGCGGCGCTGGCCCGCCTCTTCGCCGGGGTGGTCTCCGACTGGATCGGCCGGCGCAAGCCGCTGGTGCTGTTGGGCTACGGGATGAGTGCTGCGACCATGCCGCTGTTCCCGACGGCGCAGGGGATCGGCGCGGTGATGCTGGCGCGCTTCCTCGACCGGGTGGGGAAGGGCATCCGCTCCGCGCCCCGCGACGCGCTGATCGCCGACGTCACCCCCGCCGCCCAGCGCGGCGCCGCCTATGGGCTGCGCCAGGCGATGGACATGACCGGCGCCTTCCTGGGCCCGCTGGCGGCGATCGGGCTGATGCTGCTTTTCGCGGGCGACTCCCGCGCGGTGCTGTGGTTCGCGGTCATCCCGGCGGCCATCGCGGTGGCCCTGATCGCCTTCGGGGTGAAGGAGCCCGCCGATGCCGGGCCGATGCAGCGCCGCCCCTTCCCGCTGCGCCGAGCCGAGCTGAAAAAGCTGCCGGCGGCCTATTGGCAGGTGGTGGGGCTCGTCGCCCTGTTCAGCCTCGCCCGCTTCAGCGAGGCTTTTCTGCTGCTGCGCGCCGCTGGCGCGGGGCTCGCCCCGGCCTGGGTGCCGCTGGTGCTGGTGGCGCTGACCTTCGTCAATGCCGTCGCCGCCTATCCGCTGGGCAAGCTGGGCGACCGGATGGACCGCCGCCGCCTGCTGGGCTGGGGCGTCGCCCTGCTGGTGGCGGCCGACCTGGTGCTGGCCTTCGCCCCCTCCTGGCCGGTGGTGCTGGCCGGCGCCGCGCTCTGGGGCCTGCACATGGCGATGACCCAGGGGCTTCTCTCGGCGCTGATCGCCGATGCCGCGCCGGCCGAGCTGCGCGGCGTGGCCTTCGGCGCCTTCAACCTGGTCCAGGCCGGCGCGCTGCTGCTGGCGAGCTCGCTGGCCGGGCTGCTGTGGAGCGGCTTCGGCCCGCAGGCGACCTTCCTGGGGGGCGCGGGCATCGCGCTGCTGGCGATGATCCCGCTGCGCCGGGCGATGCGGACCGGCTGAGCCGTCACTCCAGCAGGATGCCGAGCTCCTTCGTCACCTTGCCCCATTTTTCTATTTCGGACCCGACGAAGGTGGCGTAATCGGCCGCGCCGCGGCGGCCAGGGGCATAGCCTGAGGCGGAGAAACGCTCGACGAGCGTCGGGTCGCGCAGCGCCTCGGCCACCGCCGCCTCCAGCCGCGCGGCGATCGGGGCGGGCAGGCCGGCCGGCGCCGACAGCCCCATCCAGCCTTCCGCCGAAAACCCCGGGAAGCCGGAGGCGGCGACGGTCGGCGCCTCCGGGTAGAGCGGAGAAACTTCCGGCCCGGTGGTGGCCAGCACCCGCAGCTTGCCGGCGCGGACATGCGGCAAAGCGACATCGACATTGAGCATGGCCACCGCCACCTGGCCGGCGATGACATCGGTGATGGCGGGTGCCGCGCCGCGATAGGGGATATGCATCAGCTCCACCCCCGCCGCCCGCATCAGCATGGCCATGGCCAGGTGCCCCGACGACCCGCTGCCGGGGCTGGCGAAGCTGATGCCGCCCGGCTTCTCGCGGGCCATGGCCAGCAGGTCGGGCAGCGTCCTCGCCGGGAAGTCGGCCGCGACCACCAGCGCGTTCGGTACCGACGCCAGCTGCGCGACATGGCTGAAAGAAACGCGGGAATCATAGGGCATCGCGCGGTACAGCCCGTGATTCATCGCGTTCTGCCCGTTGCCGGAGACCAGCAGCGTGTAGCCATCCGGCGCCGCCCGGGCGACCGAGGCCGCGCCGATATTGCCATTGGCGCCGGGGCGGTTCTCGATGACGAAGGGCTGGCCCAGGCTGCGGCCCAGCGCCTGCGCCACCAGCCGCCCGACCACGTCGTTGCTGCCGCCGGGCGGAAAGGGGACGATGACGGTGACCGCCCGCTCCGGCCAGGTGGCGGCGCGCGACGGCGCCGCCAGGGCGGTGGCGGCGAGGGCGCCCAGCAGGGCGCGCCGGGTTGATTTTGTCATTGGTGTTTTCCTCCCGTTAGGCGACGCAGCGGAACGTGTCGGTGATCCAGGGGCGCAGCGCCTCGGCGTCCAGGTCCAGCCCGGTGCCGGGGGCGTCGGGCACGGCGATGCAGCCATCGGCCTCGACGGTGATCGCGCCGCCCAGCGCCAGCAGCGGATTGGCCGAGGCGTCCATCTCGATCCAGGGATAGGGGGCGAAGCCGCCGCCGCGCCGGACGGGCAGGATGGCGGCGGCCTGCAGCGCGGCGCGCATGTTCACGGGCGTGCCGAAGACATGCGGCATCACCGGCAGGTCATGGGCCCCGGCCAGCGCCGCGATGCGCTGGAAGCCGGTATAGCCGCCGCAGACGGTCAGGTCGGGCTGCAGCACCGCCAGCGCGCCAACTGACAGAAAGTCGCGGAAGGCGGCGGGGCTGGCCAGCGCCTCGCCGCCTGCGATCGGCGTCGCGGTGGCCCGCGCCACGGCGGCATAGCCCAGGAAGTCTTCGGGCTGGACGGGCTCCTCGATCCAGAGCAGCGCCGCCTCTTCCATCCGCTGTGCCGAGGCGATGGCGGCGCTGGCCGTGTAGCCCTGGTTGATGTCGACCATCAGCGAGACCTCGGGCCCGACCTGCCGGCGCAGCGCCGTGGCCATGGCGCCGTCCGCCCGCGGCGAGACGCCGGCCCGCGGCTTGATGGCGCGGAAGCCGCGACGAAGAATGTCGTCCACCTCGGCGGCGTAGTGGCCGTAAGGATCGGCGGCCTCGGTGATGAAGGGGGCGCTGGCATAGGCGGGCAGGCGGGTGCGGATCGCGCCGCCCAGCATCTCGGCGACGCTGAGCCCTTGGGCCTGGGCGGCCAGGTCATGCAGCGCCATGTCGATGGCCGAGATCGCCATCATCCCCGGGCCCCGCCGGTCATAGCCCAGCGTGCCCAGCATGGCGTCGTAGAGCCGCCCATGCTGCCGTGGCGTCTGGCCCAGCAGCAGCGGCGCCAGCCGGGTGCGGATCAGCGCGGCGGCGGCGGCCGGCGACGCAAAGACCTCGCCCCAGCCCCGCTCGCCGCTGTCGGCGATCAGCTCGACGAGCAGAAAATCGCGGCGGCGGATCATCCGGGTCGCGTTGCCGATGGCCGGGCTGGGCGCGAAGCCCAGCAGATGGCCGCGGATTTCCTTCAATCGCACGGGCGGCTTGTCCTGACGTTTCCTGGCCCGGCTCTTCTCGGCCGAACTGGGCAAAAGCTTGGCGCCGCCGGGTCGATGTGGGCCAATGCCGTTTCACGCAGGGTTCATGCCGGCCGGTTATGATCTTCGACCTGAAGGAAATGGCGGTGTTCCGCCGGGTGATGGAGCTGGGCAGCGTCACCGCCGCCGCGGCCGCGCTGAACGTGTCGCAGCCGGCGGTCACCCGGATGCTGCAGAAGGCCGAGCAGCGCCTGGGCTTTTCCCTGTTCATCCGCGAGAAGCGGCGCCTGCGCCCGACCCCCGAGGCGCAGCTGATGTTCCCGGAGACGCTGGGGGCCTTCGCGGCGCTGGAGCAGGTGCAGCGCCTGGCCGGCGAGCTGCGCGCCGGGCGGGCCGGCATCCTGGCGATCTCCTGCATCCCGGCCCTCGCCGCCTCGCTGTTGGCGCCCGCCATCCAGCGGTTCCGGGCGCGCCGGCCGGAGGCCTCGGTCACGCTGCAAAGCTTCGGCGCGCATGAGGTGATCGAGCGGATCGCGGCGCAGAAGGACGAGCTGGGCTTCATCATCGGCCCCGTCGGCCATGACGCGCTGCTGGTCGACGACCTGGGCACCAGCGAGCTCACCTGCCTGCTGCCGCCAGGCCACCCGCTGGCAGGCTGCGCCAGCCTGGGCCCGGCCGAGCTGGCCGGCCAGCCCTTGCTCTGCCCGGGCCGTCATCTGGTGCTGGGCGAGCAGCTGGCCCGCGCCTTCGCCGAGGCCAATTTTCCGTTCCGCATCGCCGTCGAGGTGTCGCAGGCCGAGGCGGTCTGCGCCCTGGTCCGCGCCGGCGCCGGCATCGGGCTGCTGAGCGGCTTCGGGCTGCGCGGCGCCAATCCCGGCGACCTGGTGGCGCGGCCGTTCCGCCCGGCGATCGTCAGCACGGCGCGGCTGCTGCGGCCCCGGCTGCGGCCCTTGTCCCGCCTGGCCCAGGGCTTCGTCGAGGCGCTGGGCGAAGCCTGAGCTTTCCGGCCCGCGCGGCTGTCATGCGCCCCCCCGCGGTTGCGCGGGACGCACTGGGTTTGCTCTAAGCTCCCCCCCTGATATCGGCCGCGCCGGAGTCGCTCCGGCCGCGCCAGAAACTTCTGCCTGCCGGAGAGACCCACGCATGTCCGAGACCAGCCCCGCGCCCGAGAAGATGGACCTGCTGACCGCCAACCCGGTCTACAAGCCCTTCCGCTACCCCTGGGCCTACGAGGCCTGGATGACGCAGCAGCGCGTCCACTGGCTGCCGGAAGAAGTGCCGATGGCCGACGACGTGAAGGACTGGCAGAAGAACCTGACGGAGGCCGAGCGCAACCTGCTGACGCAGATCTTCCGCTTCTTCACCCAGGCCGATGTCGAGGTGAACAACTGCTACATGAAGCACTACGCGCAGGTGTTCAAGCCGACCGAAGTGCTGATGATGCTGTCCGCCTTCAGCAACATCGAGACCATCCACATCGCCGCCTACGCCCATCTCCTCGACACCATCGGCATGCCGGAAACCGAGTACACGGCGTTCCTGAAGTACAAGGAGATGAAGGACAAGTACGACTACATGCAGTCCTTCTCGGTCGAGAACAAGACCGAGATCGCCAAGACCCTGGCCGCCTTCGGCGCCTTCACCGAGGGCCTGCAGCTCTTCGCCTCCTTCGCCATCCTCATGAACTTCCCGCGCTTCAACAAGATGAAGGGGATGGGCCAGATCGTCTCCTGGTCGGTGCGCGACGAGACGCTGCATTGCCTGTCCGTGATCCGGCTGTTCCGCACCTTCGTGCAGGAAAACCCGGAGATCTGGACCGAGCAGCTGAAGGCCGACCTGGTAGGCATCTGCACCACCATCGTCGAGCACGAGGACGCCTTCATCGACCTGGCCTTCGAGCTGGGCGGCGTCCAGGGCATGACCGCCGAAGATGTGAAGCAGTATATTCGCTTCATCGCCGACCGCCGGCTGCAGCAGCTGGGCCTCGAGCCGCACTACAACACCGACAAGAACCCGCTGCCCTGGCTGGACGAGATCCTCAACGCTGTCGAGCACATGAACTTCTTCGAAGGCCGTGCCACGGAATATTCCAAGGCTTCGACCGCCGGCACCTGGGAAGAAGCCTTCGCCGACGGCGTCTTCGTCGACAAGCAGCCGGAAGGCGAGATCTTCCGCTGAGGATCTCGATCCCGGAGGCTGTCGAGGGCCGTCAGACGGGCAATGATCAGGCTGCGCGGCATAAGCGCCCGCAAGCCTGGCCCGTCCGGCGTTCCCGATGATGACGGGGCGCCGGCCGCGCCCTGTCTGATGCTGATGCGGGAGCATCGAGGGCAGCGCGAGATGATCGGGGCCCTCGCCCGGGCGCCGCAGGCTTCCACAAGGCGGCGGGCGGGCCTGGCACGACAGCGCCAAGCGGAAGACGGGCTCGAAGCGCCATCTGGTGGTGGAGACGGTGGGCCGCCTGCGGGCGCCGCGCGGCATGCCGGCCGGCGTGGATGCCCAACTGGCGGCAGGCCCGTGCGACCTGCTCGAACGGTCAGCCGGCCGCGCCAGCGTGCAAGCCGCCCCCTCGATCGCTCACGCCGGATGCCGGGCATCCAGGCGTCGAGGACGGCCGATACCTGAAAAAAGAGCCGGGCCAGGCTCTTGGCCCATCCCGGCTCGATCAGGGATTCCGAAGGGAATCAGCGCCAGCTCATCAGCGCCCTGTCACTGGCAGGCGAGGCATTCCTCGTAATCCGTCGAGCTCGCCTCGCCGGCCACCGCGCGGGTGACACGCGCCACCGGCATCGGCAGCACGGCTTCCACGCTGTTGGCCGCGGCGAAGCCCAGGGCCGGCTGGACCGAGACCTTCTCGCTGACCGTGTCGGCGCGCTGGATGGACAGGCTGCGGCAGTAGTAGAGCGACTTCACGCCCTTCTTCCAGGCCTGGAAATGGATCTGGTGCAGGTCGCGCTTATGGACGTCGGCCGGCAGGAACAGGTTCACCGACTGGCTCTGGCAGATGAAGGGCGTGCGGTCGGCGGCATGCTCGACCACCCAGCGCTGGTCGAGCTCGAAGGCGGTCTTGAAGACGGCCTTCTCCTGCGCGTCCAGGAAGTCCAGGTGCTGGACGCTGCCCTTGGTGACGGTGATGTTGGTCCAGGTGTCCTCGTCGTCGCGGCCGTGCTTGCGCAGCAGCGCCTTCAGCGACGGGTTGCGGACGATGAAGGAGCCGGACAGCGTCTTATGGTTGTAGACATTGGCCGCGATCGGCTCGATGCCCGGGCTCGCGCCGCCGCAGATGACGCTGATCGACGCCGTCGGCGCGATCGCCATCTTGTTGGAGAAGCGCTCCATGAAGCCGTATTCGGCGGCGTCCGGGCAGGGCCCGCGCTCCTCGGCGAGGACCCGGCTGGCGACATCGGCCTGCTCGCGGATGTGCTTGAACATCCGCTTGTTCCAGACCTTGGCGATGACGCTCTCGAAGGGAACGTTCTGCGCCTGCAGGAAGGAATGAAAACCCATGACGCCGAGGCCGACCGAGCGCTCGCGCATCGCGCTGTAGCGGGCGCGCGCCATGCTGTCGGGGGCGGTGTCGATGAAGGACTGCAGCACGTTGTCGAGGAAGCGCATGATATCGGGGATGAAGCGCTTCTCGTCCTTCCACTCGAACCAGGATTCGAGGTTCAGCGAGGACAGGCAGCAGACCGCGGTGCGCTCCTTGCCATGCTGGTCGCGCCCGGTCGGCAGGGTGATCTCGGCGCAGAGGTTGGAGGTCTTCACCTCCAGCCCGGCCAGCTTGTGGTGCTCGGGCCGCGCGTTGTTCACCGCGTCGGAATAGATGATGTACGGCTCGCCCTGCTCGATGCGCGCCATCAGGATGCGGATCCAGAGCGACCGCGCCGAGATCTTGCGCACCGGGGCGCCGTCCTTGGGCGAGGTCAGCGCCCATTCGTCATCGGCCTCGACCGCGCGCATGAAGGCGTCGGGGATCAGCACGCCGTGGTGCAGGTTCAGCGCCTTGCGGTTCGGGTCGCCGCCGGTCGGCCGCCGCAGGTCGATGAACTCCTCGATCTCGGGATGCGAGACCGGCAGGTAGACCGCGGCCGAGCCGCGGCGCAGCGAGCCCTGGGAAATCGCCAGGGTCAGGCTGTCCATCACGCGAATGAACGGAATGATGCCGCTGGTCTTGCCGTTCTGGCCGACCTTTTCGCCGATCGAGCGCAGGTTGCCCCAGTAGGAGCCGATGCCGCCGCCCTTGGAGGCCAGCCAGACATTCTCGTTCCACAGGTCGACGATGCCGTTCAGGCTGTCATTGGCCTCGTTCAGGAAGCAGCTGATCGGCAGGCCGCGGGTGGTGCCGCCGTTGGACAGCACCGGGGTCGCCGGCATGAACCACAGGCGCGAGATATAGTCGTAGATGCGCTGGGCGTGGGCGCTGTCGTCCGAATAGGCCGAGGCCACGCGGGCGAAGAGGTCCTGGTAGGACTCGCCCGGCAGCAGGTAGCGGTCGTCGAGCGTCGCGCGGCCGAAATCGGTCAGCAGGGCGTCGCGGGAGCGGTCCACGCGAACCTGGCCATGCCCTGCGAGCTGGATGTCATCGGCAAGCTGAACGGCATCGAGCACGGCGGCAAATTCCCTGGCAGTGGGGCGGGCAGATGGGGGCGCATCGGGCGGGCGTGGTCGCAGCAACCGGGCGGCGCGGGGGCAGATTTGCACCGGGCGGCTTCCCGCTTCAACCCATATCTGGTGGGTCGGACGCCACCCTGCCCCCCATAATTTGCTGGTGGGCCGTTTCATTCACAGGCCCGACGCGGCGCGACTCCCGCTGGATCCTGGCCTGTCGGCGGTTATCCCCGGCATCCCCGCCGCCCCGCGCCGCGACAATTTTTTCCGCGCCAGGCCCGAGGGCGGCGGCCCGCGGGCTTCAGGACTCGTCGACCAGGGCGACCCGGCTGGACAGCAGGGCCCCGTCCCGCTCCAGCAGCGGATAGGCGGCGGCGGCCACCACATGGCTGTTGACCAGCTTCAGGTCGCGCAGCAGGTCGAGCTGCAGCGCGCTGGCCTCGGCCTCCATCCGCCCGGCATCGCGCAGCCGGGCGAAATGCGCGCCGGTGGCGGCGGCCTCCATGTCACGGAACACCGCCTTCTCCTCGGCCAGCAGGCGGGCGGCGCGGGCATCCTCGGTCATCAGCAGGGCGCTGGCGACGCGCAGATTGCCGCGCAGCCGGTCGAGCCAGCCCAGGATCTCCGCCTGGGCCTCGCGCGGCAGCGGCAGGCCGCGCTTGCGGGGCCGGGCGGCATGCGGCAGCAGCCCGCGCTGCACCACGTCCGCCGCCTGCTCCAGATGGGTGGTGAAGAGCAGCACGGCCTGCAGCCGGCGATGGTCCTCGGCATCCATCGCCTCGGTGTCGAGCTGCGCCAGATAGGCCTTGATGGCGACGTTCAGCCGGTCGATGGCGGCCTCCAGCACGGCGAGCTCCGGCGGCAGGCGCGCCTCGGGCCGCTCCAGCACGGCCCGCGCCCCTCGCAGCATGTCCTCCAGCAGGTCGGCCAGGCGCAGCGCCTCCCGCCCCGCGGCCGCGAGCGCCACCGCCGGCAGCTCCTGCGCCGCGCCGTCCAGGTAGCGCGGGCGCGACGGGTCGGCCGGGTCCTGCCGCGCCGGCAGCAGGCGCTGCAGCAGCCGGGCATAGGGGCCGAGCAATGGCAGGAACAGCAAGGCGAGGGCCAGGTTGAAGGCGGTGTGGAACAGCGCCACGCCGCGGCCCGGATCGGGCGCGGCCCAGGCCACCAGCCCTGCCAGCGGCGCCAGCAGCGGCATGGCGAGCGCCAGGCCCAGCAGCCGGTTCAGCAGATTGCCCATCGGCAGGCGGCGCCCGGCGGGATCGGCGCGGCCCATCCCCTCCAGCAGCGGGTTCAGCGCGCTGCCGAGGTTGGCGCCCACCACCATGGCCAGCGCCGCCGGCAGCGGCAGCACGCCATGCTCGGCCAGCGACATGATCAGCAGCACGGCGGCGACCGAGGAATGCAGCGCCCAGGCCAGCACCGCGGCCAGCAGCAGCGCCACCCCCGGCATCTCGCCCACCATGCGGAACAGCAGCCGCAGCGCGGGGGCGGATTCGACCGGGGCGAACAGCAGAAGCAGCTGGTGCAGCGCCAGCAGCATCAGGCCCAGGCCGATGATGGCGCGGCCCAGGTCATGCGCCAGGCTGGCGGCATTGCGGCGGAACAGCAGGAAGCCGGCCAGGATCAGCGCCGGCGACAGCGCGGTGACATCGAAGCTCAGCAGCTGCACGATCAGCGTGGTGCCGAGATTGGCGCCCAGCATGACCGACAGCGCCGGCATCAGCCCGACCAGCCCCTCGGCGGCGAAGGCGGTGACCATCAGCCCGGTGGCGGTGCTGCTCTGCAGCAGGGCGGTGACGCCGATGCCGGCCAGGAAGGCCTGGCCCCGGTTGCCCAGGGCGCGCGCCAGGAAGCCGCGCAGCCGGGCGCCGAAGGCGCGCTGCACGCCGGTCTGCACCATCCGGGTGCCCCAGAGCAGCAGCGCCACGGCGCCGCCCAGGCTGATCAGGCTGAGAAAGACAGGCATGGCGTCGGCGGAGCCTCCCCCTTCCGGGCATGAGGCCGGAGACTGCATCACGCTTCGGCCGCCGGTGCAAAGCCTGACGCTGCGCCACAAAACCTGACGAAACAAAAAAGGGGCCGAGGACTTTAAGTCCTCGACCCCTTCCCGGATGCCGATGCATCAAAAGTGACTGGCGCGCCCGAAGAGATTCGAACTCCTGACCCCCAGATTCGTAGTCTGGTGCTCTATCCAGCTGAGCTACGGGCGCCGGCCAGTGGCGGGGGAATAACCCCCGGGACGGATCGACGCAACAGCCCGATCGAGATTTTTTTCGTCATTTTTCCAAGGCGCCCGTTGCCTTCGCAACGATCGAGCCAGGACTGCCGGTCAGGATAGGCAGCCGACCCGTGCGCCGCCGAGGAACGCCAAACCGTGCTGCCGCCTGCCGCCACCACCGTCTCCTTCCCCGGCCGTTTCTGGCCCCGGCTCGGCCTGCTGCTGGGCGGCGGCATGCTGCTCGGCGCCCTGGCCGGCGGCGCGCTGGGCTGGGAGATGCAGCGGATCGAGCGGCAGCGCAGCGCCGGCGAGCTGGCCGAGCTGTATCTCGCCCGCGCCGGGGAGATCGGCAGCGAGATCGTCGCCGTGCTGGGGCGGATGAACCGCAGCACCGCGCCGCCCTGCGGCGAGGCCGATATCGCCGAGCTGCGCCGCATGGTCATCGCCTCCCGCTTCCTGAAAAGCGGCGGCCGGCTGGTGGAGGGGCGGCTGGTCTGCAGCGCGACGCTCGGCCTGCTGCCGCAGCCCTCGCTGCTGACGCCGCCCGACTTCGTCACCCGCCATGGCCGGCGGCTGCGGCTGAATGCCGAGATCCCCGGCATCCCCGGCTCGGTCGGGCTGGTCTTCGAGGAGGGCGGCTCGGCCGTGGTGGTCAGCCCGCAGGCTTTCAGCGCCCTGGTCGACCCGCGGTTGGAGCATATGGTGGTGGTGGTCAATGGCGCGGCGCGGCACCGCTTCTTCGGCAGCCTGCCGGAGGAGGCCATGCCGCAGGGCCCGCTGGTCAGCGGCCAGCCGGTGCGGATCGGCGGCCGGCGGTTCGAGCTGCGCTGCTCGGCCAACCAGACCGGCTGCATGCTGGCCCGCTTCCGCGCCCCCCCCGCCCCCTTCGCCTCGCCGGTCGTGCTGGGCTTCGCGGCGCTGGGGCTGCTGGCCGGCGGCGGCGCCGGGCTCGGCGGCAGCGCCGCTCTCGCGCGGTCGCGGGCCCTGGTGCAGCGGCTGCGCACCGCGCTGCGCGCCGGGCGGCTGACGCTGGCCTACCAGCCGATCCTGCGCCTGTCCGACCGCCGCATGGTCGGCGCCGAGGCGCTGCTGCGCTGGCAGGAAGGCGGCATCGCCATCCCGCCCGACCTGTTCATCGCCGCCGCCGAGGAAGCCGGCTTCATCGGCGATATTTCTGTCTATGTCCTGCACAAGGTGCTGGCGGAAATGGCGGAGACCTTGCGGGCGCGGCCGGATTTCCAGGTCACCGTCAATATCTCGGTCCACGACCTGCTCGACCCGGGCTTCGCCGAGCATGTCGCGGGCGCCCTGGCGCTTCACCAGGTGCCGCCGCAGAACATCGGCTTCGAGCTGACCGAGCGCTCGACGGCGCAGCGCCACGATATCGCCGCCGGCATCGCCCGGCTGCGCGCGGCCGGGCACCGGCTCTATATCGACGATTTCGGCACCGGCTATTCGAGCCTCGCCTATCTGGCCGAGCTGCAGGTGGACGCCATCAAGCTGGACCGCGCCTTCACCCAACTGGCCGCCCGGCCGGAGCATGCGGCCGCCGTGCTGGGCCCGATCGCCAGCCTGGCGCACAGCCTGCAGCTCGGCCTGGTGGTCGAGGGGGTGGAGGAGGAGGCGGAGGCCGGCTTCTTCGCCCGCCTCGCCCCCTGCGCCCTGGCCCAGGGCTGGCTGACCGGCCGGCCGATGCCGGCCGAAGCCCTGCTGGCCCGGCTGCCGGAGGCGACCGAGGCGGCGGCCTGAGGCCATGAAAAAGGGCGGGGAGGTTGCCCTCCCCGCCCCTGATGTCGCGCCGTTCGCCGGGATCAGGCGGCCAGCTTGTCCAGCTCGCGCAGGATGGCGTCGCCCATCACGCTGGTGCCGACGCGGGCCGTGCCCGGGCCCATGATGTCGGCGGTGCGCAGGCCGCCGGCCAGCACCTTCTCCACCGCGGTCTCGACCAGCCTGGCGTCTTCCTCCATGCCGAAGGACCAGCGCAGCAGCATGGCGAAGGACAGCATCTGGGCGCAGGGATTGGCGATGCCCTTGCCGGCGATGTCCGGCGCCGAGCCATGGATCGGCTCGTAGAGCGCGTGGCGGCGGCCCGAGGAATCCACCGCGCCCAGCGTGGCCGAGGGCAGCATCCCCAGCGACCCGGTCGCCGCGGCGGCCAGGTCGGACAGCAGATCGCCGAAGATGTTGCTGGCCAGGATGACGTCGAACTGCTTCGGCCGGGCGCAGAGCTGCATGGCGCAGTTGTCGGCGTACATGTGGCTCAGCTCGACCTCGGGGAACTCGTCGCGGCCGATCTCGGAGACCACGGCGCGCCAGAGGCGGCCGGACTGCATGACATTCGCCTTCTCGACACTGGTCATCTTGCCGGTGCGCTTCTTCGCCAGGTCGAAGGCGACGCGGGCGACGCGGGCGATCTCGTCCTCGGTATAGACCTCGGTGTCGATGCCGCGGCGCTTGCCATTGGCCATCACCTCGACGCCGCGCGGCTCGCCGAAATAGATGCCGCCGGTGCTCTCGCGGACGATCATCAGGTCGAGGCCGCGGACGATCTCGGGCTTCAGGCTCGAGGCGTCGACCAGCGGCTCCAGCACCAGGGCGGGACGCAGGTTGGCGAACAGCCCCAGCTCCTTGCGGAGACGCAGGATGCCGAGCTCGGGGCGCTTGTCGAAGGGCAGCGTGTCCCACTTCGGGCCGCCGACCGAGCCGAAGAGCACGGCGTCCGCCGAGAGGGCGCGCTCCACCGTGCTGTCCGGGCAGGGCGAGCCCTCGGCCTCGAGGGCGGCGCCGCCGACCAGGCCTTCCTCGAGCGCGAAGCTGACATGGCGGCGGCGGTCCATCCATTCGATGACGCGGCGCACTTCGCGCATCACCTCCGGCCCGATGCCGTCGCCGGGGAGAACCAGCAGCTTCTTGTTCGCCGTCATCTGTCAGTCGCTTCCTTCCGTGGAACGCGCCGGCGGCTCAGCGGTACAGCCAGGGCTGCGCCGCGCGCTGCCGCGCCTCGAAACTGTCGATCGCCGGGGCCTGTTGCATGGTCTGGCCGATATCGTCCAGCCCGTTCAGCAGCAGGTGCCGGCGCAGCGGATCGATCTCGAAGGGGATCTCTTCCCCATTGGGCCGGACGACCACCTGACGCTCGAGATCGATGGTGATCCGCGCATTGGCGCCGAGCTTGGCGTCTTCCATGAGCTGGTCGCACACCTCGCGGGGCAGGCGAACCGGCAGGATGCCATTTTTAAAACTGTTATTATGAAAAATGTCGGCGAAGTCGGGGGCGATGACGCAGCGGATGCCGAAGTCGAGCAGCGCCCAGGGGGCGTGCTCGCGCGAGGACCCGCAGCCGAAATTCTCATGCGCGATCAGCACCTCCGCCTGGCGGTAGGGCGGCTGGTTGAGCACGAAATCCGGGTTCTCGCTGCCATCCTCCTTGTAGCGGAGGTTGGCGAAGAGCGACTTGCCCAGACCGGTGCGGGCGATGGTCTTCAGGAAGCGCGCCGGGATGATCTTGTCGGTGTCGACATTGGCCATCGGCAGGGGCGCTGCGATGCCGGTCAGCGTGGTGAAGGCGTCCATGTCACACGATCTCCCGCACATCGGTCAGGAAGCCGGTCACCGCGGCGGCGGCGGCCATGGCCGGCGAGCAGAGATGGGTGCGCCCGCCCGGGCCCTGGCGGCCCTCGAAGTTGCGGTTGCTGGTCGAGGCGCAGCGTTGGCCCGGGGTCAGCTTGTCCGGGTTCATGCCGAGGCACATCGAGCAGCCCGCCTCGCGCCATTCGAAGCCGGCGGCGCGGAAGACGGCGTCCAGCCCCTCCCGCTCGGCCTGCTGCTTCACCAGGCCGGAGCCGGGGACCACCATGGCGCGCACGCCGGGCGCCACCTGGCGGCCCTGGGCGATGGCGGCGGCGGCGCGCATGTCCTCGATGCGGCTGTTGGTGCAGCTGCCGATGAAGACCACGTCGACCTTCAGCTCGGTCAGCTTCTGGCCCGGGGTCAGGCCCATATACTCGACCATGCGGCGCAGCTGGGCGCGGCGGGCCTCGTCGGCGCCGCTTTCCGGGTCGGGGACGGCGGCAGTGATCGGCAGCACGTCCTCCGGGCTGGTGCCCCAGGAGACCATCGGCACGATCTCCGCGGCGTCGAGCACGACCTCCTTGTCGAAGAAGGCGCCCGCGTCCGACGGCAGGGTCGACCACCATTCGACGGCGCGGTCGAAGGCCTCGCCCTCGGGGGCGAAGGGGCGGCCGCGGGCATAGTCGAAGGTGGTCTGGTCGGGGGCGATCATGCCGGCCCGGGCGCCACCCTCGATCGACATGTTGCAGACCGAGAAGCGGCCGGCCATGTCGAGCGCGCGGATCGCGGAGCCCGCGAACTCGATGACATGGCCATTGCCGCCGGCGGTGCCGATCTTGCCGATGACGGCCAGCACGATGTCCTTGGCGGTGCAGCCGGCCGGCAGCACGCCATCGACCGTGACGCGCATGTTCTTGGCGCGCTTCTGCAGCAGGGTCTGGGTGGCCAGCACATGCTCGACCTCGGAGGTGCCGATGCCGAAGGCCAGCGCCCCCATGGCGCCATGGGTCGAGGTGTGGCTGTCGCCGCAGACGATGGTCATGCCCGGCAGCGACAGGCCCTGCTCCGGGCCGATCACATGGACGATGCCCTGGCGCGCGTCGGTCAGCGGGATATAGGGCACGCCGAACTCGGCGACGTTCTTCTCCAGCGTCTCGACCTGGACGCGGCTCTCGGGGTCGTCGATGCCGGTGTAGCGCGAGGCGTCGGTGGCGATGTTGTGGTCGACCACGGCCATGGTGCCGTCCAGGCGGCGCACCGGGCGCTTGGCCAGGCGCAGCCCCTCGAAGGCCTGCGGGCTGGTCACCTCATGCACGAGGTGCCGGTCGATGTAGAGAAGCGCGGTGCCGTCCGGAAGCGTCTCGACCAGATGGGCGTCGAAGATCTTGTCGTAGAGCGTGCGCGGCTTCGTGGCCGACATCGGCGGCTTCCTCATGGCAGATGGTTCTGGCATCCGCGTGGCCTTGGGGCTGGGGGCCCAGCGCCACCCGGAGGTCGCGATGGTCCAGAGGGGAGGCATCCCCCGGAACCCTGATATCTCTATCCGGGCAGCCCGCTGCGGAGGGGGAGGCATCCCCTGCCGCGGCCGGTCACCGGAAAAGACAGGGCCGAAGGGCGGCTTGCGCCCTGCAGACCCCGGTCTTTTCCGTCGCTTCGGCGCCGCCCGCAAGGGGGCGCTGCACAACAAAAGCATATATAGCGCGCTTCTCGCGCAAGGAAACTGCGCGAGCCATTCGCCGCAGGCCGTCCCGGCCTGCGGCGCGAGCAAGGCTCAACCCTCGATCGGCGTCGGCGCCCCAACGAGGGCGCCGACCCCGAAAGAAATTAAGCCTTGGCGGGGCGCGGGGCGGCCTTCTCGGCGATGCGCGCCGACTTGCCGGTGCGGCCACGCAGGTAATACAGCTTGGCGCGACGCACCTTGCCGCGGCGCAGCACGGCGATCTCGGCGATGTTCGGGCTGTACAGCGGGAAGACGCGCTCGACGCCCTCGCCATAGGACAGCTTGCGCACCGTGAAGTTGCTGTGCAGGCCCTTGTTGGAGCGGGCGATCACCACGCCCTCATAGGCCTGGGTGCGGGTCCGCTCGCCCTCGACGACCTTGACCATCACGCGCACGGTGTCGCCGGCGGCGAAGACCGGCACGGCGCGGGCCTCGAGCAGGCGGGTGCGCTGTTCCGCGTCGAACTGCTGCAGCAGGTTCATAATTGTGGTCCTCTCGACAATCCTGGTGGGCAGCGCGGGCCGCCCGTTAATCCTGAATAACTAGACCAAGCCGGGCCATGGGCCTCAGCCGGCCGAAGCCTTCGCCGCCACGCCATCCCGCATGTCGTCCCGCCGGGACCAGAGGTCAGGGCGCCGCTCGCGCGTCGCCCGCTCCGCCATCTCCCGGCGCCATCGCGCCACCGCAGCATGGTGGCCGGAGAGCAGCACCTCGGGCACAGCCCGCCCCTGCCACTCCACCGGCCGCGTGTACTGCGGATATTCCAGCAGGGGCGCGCCACCGGCGCCGGCCGAGAAGCTTTCCTCGGCCGCGCTGTCCACGCCCCCCATCACCCCCGGCAGCAGCCGCACGCAGGCATCGAGCAGCACCAGCGCCGCCGGCTCGCCGCCGGACAGCACATAGTCGCCGATCGAGACCTCGCGCATGCCGCGCGCCTCGATCACCCGCTGGTCGAGCCCTTCGTAGCGGCCGCAGACCAGGATCACCCCCGGCCCCGCCACCAGCTCCCGCACCAGCGCCTGATCGAGCAGTTTTCCACGCGGCGTCAGATAGACCAGAGCACGGTCTTCTCCGTCAGCCAGCGCGGCCGCACAGGCGGCATCCACCACATCCGGCCGCAGCACCATGCCGGCGCCGCCGCCGCAGGGGGTGTCATCCACCGTGCGGTGCTTATCGAGGGCGAAGTCGCGGATCTGCCGCGCATCCAGCCGCCACAACCCCTCGCGCAGCGCCCGGCCGGCCAGGGACTGGCCGAGCGAGCCCGGAAACATTTCCGGGAACAGCGTCAGGGCGGTGGCGTGCCAGCTCACGCGGCACCTCCACGCGGACCGCGCGGGGCGCGGCCCTTCGGCGCATCCTGCCGGCGCGGCAGGGCATGCAGGGGCGCGGAGGCCCCCGTCACCGGGGCGGCGGCCTCGCCGCGATCGGCGGCAGGCTCGGCCTCGGCGGCGGCGATGACCTCCGGCGGCAGCTGGCCCTCGACCGGCGGCTGCACCAGCAGATAGCCTTCGGCGATGGCGATCACCGGCACGACGGCGCGGGTGAAGGGCAGCAGCGTCTCGCGCCCCTGCTCGTCGGCGACGGTCAGGAAGCTGCCGGCGCCAAAATCCTCCACGCTGCGCACGACGCCCAGCACGCGGTCCTCACGGTCCCGCACCGCCAGCCCGATCATGTCGGCGAGGTAGAATTCCTCCTCCTCCGGCTCGGGCAGGCGGTCGCGCGGCACGTAGAGGCGGGTGCCGGTCAGCCGGGCGGCGGCGTCGCGGTCGCTGACACCCTCGATCCGGGCCAGTCCCCCCGGCAGCCATTGCAGGGCATAGTGCTTTTCCCCGCGCTCATCCGAGAGCGGGCCATAGGTGGCGAGATCCGCCGCCTCGGCGGTGAAGGATTGGACGCGGACCAGCCCACGGACCCCGTGCGGCCGGCCGATCTCCCCCACCAGAATGCGCTTGTCCGCCATGGCGCGTCAGGACCCTGCCCGGAGCAAGGCTCAGCCGGCCGCGGCGGCGGCGGCGGCGCGCTCCTGCGCCTTCTTCTTCGGCGCGGACTGCTTCGGCTGCTCGCGGAACACCGGCATCGGCGCCAGCTCGGCCTTGCCGAGGAACTTGGCGACGCGGTCGGTGGCGATGGCGCCATGCTGCAGCCAGTGGGTGATGCGCTCGCCGAACAGGCGGACGCGCTCGGCATGGTCGGCCGGCAGCATCGGGTTGTAGCTGCCCACCTTCTCGATGAAGCGGCCGTCGCGGGGCGAACGGCTGTCGGCGACCACGATGTGGTAGTAGGGGCGCTTCTTGGCGCCGGCGCGAGCGAGACGGATCTTCAGGCCCATAAGTCGTCAGTCCTATTTGTCTTGAGCGTGGATCAGAAGGGGCGTTTGCCCCCGGCACCGGGGAGGAGCGCGCCCAAACCGCCGCGCATCAACCCCTTCTGGCCGAGCTTGTTCATCCGCTTCATCATCGCGGACATGTCGTCGAACTGCTTGAGCAGCCGGTTGACATCCTGCACCGTCGACCCCGAGCCGGCGGCGATGCGCCGCTTGCGGCTCGCCTTCAGGATCTCGGGGTTGCGGCGTTCCTTGGGCGTCATGCTGCCGATGATGGCCGCCTGGCGCTTCAGGACCGTGTTGTCGAGATTGGCGTCCTCGATCTGGGACTTGATCTTGCCGATCCCCGGCAGCATGCCGAGGATGCCCGACAGCGATCCCATCTTGCCGATCTGCTTCAGCTGCGAGGCGTAGTCTTCCAGGTCGAACTGACCCTTCTGCATCTTCGCCGCGAGCTTCTCCGCCTCCGCCTTGTCGATCGTCTCGGCGGCGCGCTCGACGAGGGAGACGATGTCGCCCATGCCGAGGATGCGGCCGGCGATGCGGTCGGGGTGGAAATCCTCGAGCGCGTCCAGCTTCTCGCCGGCGCCCAGCAGCTTGATCGGCGCGCCGGTGACGGCGCGCATCGACAGCGCCGCGCCGCCACGGGCGTCGCCGTCGACGCGGGTCATGACGATGCCGGTCAGGCCCACGCGCTCGTTGAAGATGCGCGCGGTGTTGACCGCGTCCTGGCCGGTCATCGCATCGACGACCAGCAGGCTTTCGTGGGGCTTGGTGGCGGCCTTGACTTCGGCCACCTCGGCCATCAGCGCCTCGTCGATCGACAGGCGGCCGGCGGTGTCGAGGATGACGACGTCATAGAGCTCGCCGCGGGCGACCTGCATGGCGCGCGCCGCGATCTGCAGCGGGGTCTGGCCGGCGATGATCGGCAGCGAGGTGACGCCGGCCTGCTTCGCCAGCGTCTCCAGCTGCAGCTGGGCGGCCGGACGGTGGACGTCCAGGCTGGCCAGCAGAACCTTCTTCTTGTCGCGGCCGCGCAGGCGCAGCGCGATCTTGCCCGAGGTCGTGGTCTTGCCCGAGCCCTGCAGGCCGATCATCAGGATGGCGATCGGCGCCGCGGCGTTCAGGTTCAGGCCGGGGGTGTGCTCGACGCCCTCGCCGCCACCGAGCGCCTCGACCAGGCAGTCGTTGACGATCTTGATGACCTGCTGGGCCGGCGAGACGGAGCGGATGACCTCCTGGCCGACGGCGCGCTCGCGCACCTTGTTGACCAGGTCCTTGACCACCGGCAGGGCGACGTCGGCCTCGAGCAGCGCGATGCGGACTTCCCGCAGCGCTTCGCTCACGTTGTCCTCGGTCAGCGCGCCGCGGCGGCGCAACCGGTCGAAAACCCCGTTCAACTTGCCCGACAGCGCCTCGAACATCGGCGGTCGTGTTCCTTTCACGCGGGATGAGCCCCGCCCATAACAAAACGCGCCGCTGCCCGAGCCTTCGGGGAGCGACGGAGCCGGACCTCTCCAGGAGGTGCCGACCAAGGGAATCCAGGCATGGCCCGGATCGCGGGGTTGTAGTCGCTGGCCTGCCGGGAATCAATCGTCTTTCGCCAGTCGAGGGCAAACCGTTGTTTTCGCTGCAATCGTCAGGCCATCGTGCGAGTCCCCTTGCCTGTCGCTGCCGCCTGCGCCTAGGCTCGGGTCATGAACAAGCAGAACCCCGCGCAGCGTTGGTGGTGGCCCCTCTCATAAGGCGGCCGCGTTTGACTGTTCCCAGGCCGCCTCGGAGATCCCCGGGCGGCTTTTTTCATGACTGATTGACGGCACGAGCCCCCCCTGGATCCCCCGAGGCGCCCC
>NZ_CACSJM010000081.1 GCF_902706185.1 Roseomonas sp. 18066
GCTGGGGGTGGCGCTGGGGGCCGGGGCGATCTCGCGGGCCACCGGCGGCCGGGAGGATGCGGCGCTGGCGGCGCTGTACCTGGTGGCGCTGGCGCTGGGCGTCACGCTGATCTCGACGCGGGCCGGGTCGGTGGAGCTGTCGCATCTGCTGTTCGGCAGCGTGCTGGGGGTGGATGACCCGGCGTTGTTCATGATGGCCGGGATCGCCAGCGTGACGCTGGTGGTGCTGGCCTTCGCCTGGCGGCCGCTGGTGCTGGAATGCTTCGACCCGGGCTTCGCCGCCGCCGCCCGCGCGCGGGGCGGGCTGTGGCACATGGTGTTCCTCGGGCTGCTGGTGCTGAACGTGCTGGCCGCCTTCCAGGCGCTGGGCACGCTGATGGCCGTGGGGCTGATGATGCTGCCGGCGGTGGCGGCGCGGTACTGGGCGCGCAGCGTGGGCGGGCTGGCCTATGTGGCCGCCGCCGTGGCGCTGGTCTCCAGCTATCTGGGCCTGCTGTTGTCCTATCATGTGGACCTGCCGAGCGGCCCGGCGATCGTGCTGGTGGCCGGCGGCTTCTGGGTGTTTTCCGTCGCATGTGGCCCGGTGGATGGGCTGCTGTTCCGTTTCGTGCGCCGCGGTCATCTCGCGGGCTGAGGACCAGAAAAAAGATGGGGGTCTGGGGGAATTCATTCCCCCAGCCTTTGCTCTAGGCTTGCTCCGTCCTTTTGGAGTTTTGCCTGATGACCCTTCCCATCGTCCGTCTTGCCGAAGAGCAGCGCCTGTCCGGCGCCACCGTGGCGAATGGCTTTGTCTTCCTGGCCGGCCAGGTGGCTGACGATGACAGCCTGGATGCCGAGGGCCAGACCAAGGACATCCTGGCGCAGATCGATGCCTTGCTGGCCGAGGCGGGCGTCGACAAGCGTTCGCTGCTGCAGATCCAGATCGTGCTGGCCGACATTGCCGATGCGCCGCTGATGAACCGCGCCTGGGATGCCTGGCTGGACACCGCGCACAAGCCGGCGCGGATGACGATCCAGGCGCCGCTGGTCAATCCGCGCTGGAAGGTCGAGATCACCGGCGTGGCGCTGGCCAAGGCCTGAGATCGGGCGTGCCCGGGGCGGGTGGCGGGGAATTAACCCTTCGTCCAGAAAGCCCGCAGGGTCTTGTATAAGAGAGTGTTTTTGCCCCCTGGCCAGCTGGCCAGGGGGTTTTTCATGGCATTGCGACATGACGCGGCGCCGGCGGCGGCGTTAGGCGTGCCGGATGCCGCAGCTCGGGGTTTCCGGACCGGCAGGCGAGACGTCCTCCAAAGCAGCAATGTTTCCTGTTCCAGGATGCCCGTGGCGGAGGCCGCGCGGGCGGCGGGGGGCGGAGCTTGCCTGCCGCCGGGGGATTTCGCGACCCGGTATCGAAGGACTGGAACCATGCTGAGGCGCTGGCTTGGCCTGCTGTATGTGCAGGTGCTGATCGCGATCGTGCTGGGCGTGCTGGTGGGCGCGCTGTACCCGGCGACCGGGGCTTCGCTGAAGCCGCTGGGCGACGCCTTCGTGAAGCTGATCAAGGTGGTGATCGCCCCGGTGGTGTTCTGCACGGTGGTGCATGGCATCGCCAGCGTGCGCGACGCCAGCAAGGTGGGCCGCGTCGGCCTGAAGGCGATCCTGTATTTCGAGGTGGTCTCGACCTTCGCCCTGGCGATCGGGCTGATCGTGGCGAAGGTGCTGAAGACCGGCTCGGGCTTCAACATCGACCCGTCGCAGATGGATGCGCGCGCCATTCAAGGCTTCACCCAGAAGGCCGAGGGCGACAGCGTGGTGGCCCATCTGATGGGCATCATCCCGGACACCTTCTTCGGCGCCTTCGTCAATGGCGACCTGCTGCAGGTGCTGTTCCTGGCGGTGCTGACCGGCTTCGCCATCAATGCGCTGCCGGAGAAGATGCGGGTGCCGGCGGCGCATGCCATCGACCACCTGACGGCGATCTTCTTCGGCATCGTGCGCATCGTGGTGAAGGCGGCGCCGGTCGGCGCCTTCGGGGCGATGGCTTTCACCATCGGGCAGTATGGCATCGGCTCGCTGCTGCGGCTGGGCGAGCTGGTGGCGACCTTCTACATCACCTCGATCCTGTTCGTGCTGCTGGTGCTGGGCAGCATCGCGCGGTTCTGCGGCTTCTCGATCCTGCGCTTCCTCAACTACATCCGGGAGGAGCTGCTGATCGTGCTCGGCACCTCGAGCAGCGAGAGCGTGCTGCCGCAGGTGATGCGCAAGATGGAGCGGCTGGGCTGCGCGCCGCAGGTCGTGGGCCTGACCGTGCCGCTGGGCTACAGCTTCAACCTGGACGGGACCAATATCTACATGACCCTGGCGACGATGTTCCTGGCCTATGCCACGAACACGCCGCTGACGCTCGGGCAGGAGCTGACCATCCTGCTGGTGGCCATGCTGACGTCGAAGGGCGCCTCGGGGGTGACCGGGGCGGGGTTCATCACGCTGGCGGCGACGCTGTCGGTGATCCCGGACATTCCCATCTCGGCGCTGGCGGTGCTGATCGGCATCGACAAGTTCATGAGCGAGTGCCGGGCGCTGACCAACCTGGTCGGCAATGGCGTGGCCTGCGTCGCCGTCAGCCGCTGGGAAGGCGAGCTGGACCGCGACCAGCTGCAGCGCGAGCTGGCCGCCGGCCCGCGCCCCGAGGACGCCGCCAAGCCCGCCTGACGCCGCCGATTCGAGACCCGGGCCAGGCCGGCGGAACCAGGGTCCGCTGGCCTTTTTTCTCGTTCGTTTTCAACTGCCGAAAGAAATCTCGCGGGCTCGTGATCGCGGCTTCCGTTGGGGGCGCGAACCGGGCATGCTCGCCCCGGCATGGCCCCCTCTTGGCCGCGCTTCCGCCGCAATGCCGGGACAGCTTCTAGCCTCCACGAGAGATTCCTTTCCTCCAATGCCCGCTTCCGAGCTGCCCCCGAGCACAAGTTTCCCCTGGCAAGGCAAGCGCGTCCTGGTCACCGGCGGCGCCGGATTCCTGGGCAGCGGGCTGTGCCACGCCCTGGCCGGGCTGGGCGCCGAGGTCACCGCGCTGGATGCCATGCTGCCCGAGGGCGGCGCCAACCGCGCCAACCTGGCCGGCAGCGGCATCCGCCTGGTCGAGGCCGACCTGCGCGACGCCGAGCTCGCCCCGCTCACCGAAGGGCTGGACGCCGTCTTCAACCTGGCCGCCCAGACCAGCCATGCCGGGTCGATGATCGACCCGCTGGGCGACCTGGCGACCAATGGCCATGCCCAGCTGCGGCTGATCGCGGCACTCCGGGCCGGCTCGCCGCAGGCGGTGGTGGTGCATGCCTCGACCCGGCAGTTCTACGGCCGCCCGCGCTACCTGCCGGTCGACGAGAAGCACCCGATCAACCCGCCCGACGCCAATGGCGTGTCCAAGCTGGCGGGCGAGCAGTACTGGCTGATGGAAGGCCGTGTGCATGGTCGTCCGGTGGTCTCGCTGCGGCTGACCAATTGCTATGGCCCGCGCCTGCGCATCCGCGACGCCCGCCAGACCTTCTTGGGCATCTGGTTCCGCCGGCTGCTCGAGGGCGATGCCTTCGAGGTCTGGGGCGGCGACCAGCTGCGCGACCTGGCCTATCTGGACGACGTGGTCGCCGCCTTCCTGGCCGCGGCCGTGACCCCCGGCTGCGCCGGCCAGGCCTTCAACATCGGCGGCGCGCCGCCGGTGTCGCTGACCCAGCTCGCCGAGGCCGCCGTCGCCGCGCATGGCGGCGGGAATTTCGTCACCAAGGAATTCCCCGCCGACCGCGCGCCGATCGACATCGGCAGCTTCCACGCCGATGACAGCGCCTTCCGCGCCGCCACCGGCTGGGCGCCCGAAGTTCCGCTGGCGGAGGGGCTGCGCCGCAGCCTCGACTGGTTCCGCCCGCGTCTCGCCGACTACGCCTGACTCGACCAAGCCTGACACGACCAAGCCTGACAACAACCAGCCAGCGCGCCCCCAGATGGCGACCGGTACCAAGGAGATGGGCAGATGGACATGCCCGTGATCACCGTCCCGCAGGCCGACCCCGGCGCCGCCTATCGCGCCCAGCAGCCGGCCATCGATGCGGCGCTGCAGCGCGCGCTCAGCTCGGGCTGGTACATCCTGGGCGCCGAGGGCGCCGCCTTCGAGCGTGAATTCGCCGAATGGCTGGGCCTGCCGCGCGCCGTCGGCTGCGCCAACGGCACCGACGCGCTGATGCTGGTGCTGCGCGGCCTGGGCATCGGCCCGGGCATGACGGTCGCCACCGTCTCGCACACCGCGGTTGCGACGGTCGCCGCCATCGAGATGGTGGGCGCGACGCCCCTGCTGCTCGACATCGACCCCGACACCTACACCATGGACCCCGACGAGCTGGCCGCCGTGCTGGAAGACCCGCCGCCGGGCCTGCCGCCGATTCGCGCCGTGATCGCCGTCCACCTCTACGGCCAGGCCTGCGCCATGACGCCGATCATGGCCGCCTGCCGCGCCGCCGGCGTCCATGTGATCGAGGATTGCGCCCAGGCGCATGGCGCGACCATCGACGGCCAGGTGGTCGGCACCATGGGCGATGCCGCCGCCTTCAGCCTGTATCCGACCAAGAACCTGGGCGCGCTGGGCGATGCCGGCATCCTGGCCTGCGCCGACCCCGAGCTGGCCGACCGCATCGCCGCCATCCGCCAATATGGCTGGAAGCACCGCTACCTGTCGGACAGCATCGGCGTGAACAGCCGGCTGGACGAGGTGCAGGCCGCGGTGCTGCGGGTGCGCCTGCCGCTGCTGGCCGCCGGCAATGCCCGCCGCGGCGCCATCGCCGACGCCTATGACGCGGCGCTGGCCGGCAGCCGCATCGCGCCGCCCGTCCGCCGCCCCGGCGCCGGCCATGTCTTCCACCAGTATGTCATCCGCAGCGACGAGCGCGACGAGATGGCGGCCCGGCTGCGGGCGCTGGGCGTGGGCTCGGGCATCCACTACCCGGTGCCGGTGCATCTGCAGGGCGCCTATGTCGGGCGCACGCCGGTCGGCCCGGCCGGATGTGCCGAGACCGAGGCCGCCAGCCGCGAGGTGCTCAGCCTGCCGATCTTCCCGGAGCTGAGCGACGCCCAGGTGGAGACGGTCTGCGCGGCGCTGCGGATCGTGGCGGGGTAATTCAAGGGAAGGACAGGGGCAGGCCAGGGGAATGAATTCCCCTGGACCCCATCTTTTTTCTTTCGGACTGCCGTGTCCACCTGGAGACGGTACGTGAAACGGCCAATCAGCAGCGCGACCTTTCGGGTCGCGCTGTTTTTGTATGATGGCGCCCCGCCGTGATGCTCTGACGACGGTGCCGGTGAAGCGCAGGTCTGCCCAAGGCCGGTCATCAGAAAGAAGATGGGGGTCCAGGGGGAATTCATTCCCCCTGGCCTTTCCCTTGGCTTCCTCGCTATACGCCCCCGCATCGCTCACCCTGGTGGATAGAAACCCCCCGATGCTGCGACTGAACGAGTTGAAGCTGCCCCTGGACCATGCGCCGGAGGCGCTGCGCCAGGCCGTGATCGACCGCCTGGGCATTGCCGATGCCGAGCTGCTCGACATCCAAGTCTTCCGCCGCGGCTATGATGCGCGGAAGAAGCACGCGATCCTGCTGATCTACACGCTGGACGTCACGCTGCGCGACGAGGCGCCGGTGCTGGCCCGCTTCGCCCGCGACCCGCATGTGGGGGCGACGCCGGACACCCGCTACCGCTTCGTCGGCCGCGCGGCGGCAGGCGACGCGCGGCGCCCGGTGGTGATCGGCGCCGGGCCCTGCGGCCTGCTGGCCGGGCTGGTGCTGGCGCAGATGGGCTTCCGGCCGATCATCCTGGAGCGCGGCAAGGAGGTGCGGGCGCGCACCAAGGACACCTGGGCTCTGTGGCGCCGGTCGGAGCTCAACCCCGAATCCAACGTGCAGTTCGGCGAGGGCGGCGCCGGCACCTTCTCGGACGGCAAGCTCTACAGCCAGATCAAGGACCCGCAGCACCACGGCCGCAAGGTGCTGGAGGAATTCGTCCGCGCCGGCGCGCCGGAGGAGATCCTGTTCCTCTCCAAGCCGCATATCGGCACCTTCCGCCTGGTGCAGATGGTCGAGCATATGCGCGCCGAGATCGAGCAGCTTGGCGGCGAATACCGCTTCAGCAGCCGGGTGACCGATTTCCTGGTCGAGACCGCGGGCGATGGCGCGCGGCAGATCCGCGGCGTGGCGCTGGCGGATGGCAGCACGATCGAGGCCGACCACGTGGTCCTGGCCATCGGCCACAGCGCCCGCGACACCTTCGAGGCGCTGCTGGCCAGCGGCGTCTACATGGAGGCCAAGCCTTTCTCGGTCGGCTTCCGCATCGAGCACCCGCAGCGCATGGTCAATGAGTGCCGCTTCGGGCCCTCGGCCGGCAACAAGCTGCTGGGGGCGGCCGACTACAAGCTGGTGCACCATGGCAGCGACAACCGCTCGGTCTACAGCTTCTGCATGTGCCCGGGCGGCACGGTGGTCGCCGCCACCAGCGAGCCCGGCCGCGTCGTCACCAACGGCATGAGCCAGTATCAGCGCGCCGAGCGCAACGCCAATGCCGCCATCGTCGTCGGCATCGAGCCGGAGCGCGACTATCCTGAGCATGTCCTGGCCGGCATGGATTTCCAGCGGAAGCTGGAGCAGGCGGCCTTCGTCGCCGGCGGCGGCGACTATCGCGCGCCGGCCCAGACGGTGGGCGACTTCCTGGCCGGGCGGCCGTCGACCAGCCTCGGCGACGTCGAGCCCAGCTACAAGCCGGGGGTGACGCCGACCGACCTCGCCGCCTTCATGCCGCCCTTCGTGATCGCCGCCATCCGCGAGGCGCTGCCGGTCTTCGACCGCCAGATCAAGGGCTTCGCCCGGCCGGATGCGGTGATGACCGGGGTGGAGACGCGCACCTCGTCCCCGGTCCGGGTCAAGCGCGGCGCAGACGGCCACAGCCTGAACACCCGCGGCCTGTTCCCGGCCGGGGAGGGCGCGGGCTATGCCGGCGGCATCCTCTCGGCCGGGGTCGACGGCATCAAGATGGCCGAGGCCGTGGCGCGCAGCATGCTGGGTCTGCCGGCGGGGCTGAAAAGCGCCGCCTGAGCCGTATTTCACCCCGTGGAAGCCGGCCGAAAAGCGAATGAAATTCCAGCTTCGGCCTCGCTTCGGCACCGGATTTGCCGCATTCTCACCAAAATGCGAGGTGAGCCTCGGTGGGTCACGGCGGCGGCTTCTGCCCCCGGCCGAGGGTGAGGGGGGTATCGCTTGAGCTTCAGCTTCCCAGAGGCGCCGCAGGGCCTGGCGCCCGGCCGCCCGCGCCTCGGCGCGGAGCTCCGCCGCAGCGTCATCTGCCTCGGCATCGTCGCCGTCACCCTGGCCGTCGTGCTCTTCGCCCTGCTGCGCGCGCCGATGAAGGACGACCTGGCCTGGCTGCTCTGGGTCGCCGGCCAGTGGCTGCGCGGGCAGGAGCTGTATATCGACCTGGTCGAGGTCAATCCGCCGCTGATCATCTGGCTCAGCGCCATCCCCGTGATGCTGGCCGACCTGACCGGGCTGACCTCGAAGCAGGTGGCGCTGCCGATGATCGCTGCCGCCGCGCTGGGCTCGGCCTGGACGGTGGCCGGGCTGCTGCGCGGCACCTCGCCGGTCTTCGCCCACCGCCCCGCCACCTTCGCCGCCATCGCCAGCGTGCTGCTGGTCATGCCCGGCGTCGAGTTCGGCCAGCGCGAGCACCTGATGGTCATCGCGGTCCTGCCGCACCTGGCGCTGCTGATCCGCACGCTGGAGGGGCAGAAGGCCTCGCTCGGCATGTCGCTCGGCGCCGGCGTGCTGGCCGGCCTCGGCGTCGCGCTGAAGCCGCGCTACGTGCTGTGCCTGGGCGCCATCGAGCTCGCCGGCTGGCTGCATCGCGGCTTCCGCATCCGCCTGGCGCCGCTGGTCGCCGGCATCGCCGGGCTGCTGTACCTGGCCAGCATCGTCTGGTTCGTCCCCGCCTTCATCGAGCGCGCGGTGCCGCTGGCGCTGACCCTCTATGGCGGCACCGACACCGGCCCGCTGCAGCTGGCCCGCGAATCCTGGGTGCTGCTGCTGGGCCTGGCCACCTGCCTGGTGCTGACCTGGCGCACCGACCGCGGCGGCGCGGCGTCGGGCGTCATGCTGGTGCTGACCGCCTTCGCCGCGGCGGCGACGGTCGCCATGTTCATGGACGGCAAGAACTGGTTCTACCACCGCATCCCGGCGCTGATGGCGGTGACCTTCGCCCTGGTCTTCTGGTGCGCCGACGTGGCGCTGCGCCGCGGCCCCCGCCTGCGCTTCCGCATGGCGCTGCTGGCGCTGGCGATGATCCCGCTGACCCTCTACGTGCAGCAGACCTCGGTGCGCATCTATGAGCGGCTGGTGCTGGCCGTCGAGCCTGACCAGACCACCGAAGTCCGGCTGGAGCGCCTGATCCGCCGCGAGAAGGTGCGCAGCTACATGGCCTTCTCCGAGTGGATCGGCCTGGGCTTCCCGGTGGTGAACAACACCAACGTCACCTGGGCGTCGCGCTTCGACTCGATGTGGGCGCTGCGCGGCGAGATCTGGCGCGCCCGCCAGGATGGCGGCGTGGCCCCCGACGAATGGCCGATCCGCCACTGGGTGGTGCAGGACTTCATGGAAGGCTGCCCGGACCTGGTGGTCGTCGACCGCCGCGGCGAAGCGATGAACTACCCGGCCATCCTGTCCCAGGCCAATGCCGGCTTCGCGGCGATCTGGGCGCGCTACCGGCAGATCGCGGTCGTCGACGGGCTGCAGGTCTATCGTCGTCAAGGCGAAGGGTGCGGGGATTCAGCAGGGCTGGGGTAGGCCAGGGGAATGAATTCCCCTGGACCCCTTCTTTTTTCTGTTCACCGGCCGTGATGTGACCTGCGCCTCATCCGCGCCGTCGCGCGGGCATCACGGCGGGACGCCGTTTTCATAACATCAGCGCTCGCTCACAGGTCGCGCTGCCGCGGGGCCGTTTCGCCCGCCGTCCCCACCTGGACACGGCAGTCACCCCAAAAAGAAGATGGGGGTCTGGGGGAATTCATTCCCCCAGCCTTCCGCCTGTCTTCTCTTCAGATCCCGGCGCTATCCAGCTTCAGGATCGCCCGTGCCAGGGCCTGCGCCCGCGGCACCAGGGAGGCGACTTCCAGGTATTCCTCCGGGCTATGCGCCTTGCCGCCGACGGGCCCGACGGCGCAGAGCGTGGGCGCGCCCACCGCCGCGGTGAAGCCGCTATCGGCGCAGCCGCCGGCGAATTCGCCCATGGTCTCGAAGCCGCTTTCGGCCGCCGCCGCCTTGTACAGGCCGAAGACCGCGTCGGTGCCGGGGTTCTGCGCCAGCGGCAGGAACTCGCCGCGGATGGTCAGGCTGGCGCGGGTGCCGGGGACCTGGGCCTTGTCCACGATGGCGTGGATGCGGCCCATGATGTCGTCGCGGTCCTCGGGGTGGATGTAGCGCAGGTCGATCTGGCCCTGGGCCCAGGGTGCCACGGTGTTCACCGACTGGCCGCCGGAGACCAGGCCGACATTCAGCGTGATGCCGCGCGGGATGTCGGTCAGGGCGTGGATCGCCTGGATCTTGCGGGCCAGCTCCTCGATGGCGCTGATGCCGGCCTCGAAGTTGCCGCCGGAATGGGCGGCCTTGCCTTCGATGTCCATCACCATGAAGACGCCGCCCTTGCGGCCGGTGACCACGGCGCCGGAGGGGCGGCCGGGCTCGGAATTGAACACCACGCGGGCGGTGCGGGCGGTGGCCTCGATGACCGGGCGGCCTTCGGGGGAGCCGATCTCCTCGTCGCCGGTGAAGAGGCCGACCAGCGGCCCGGGCGCGCCGCCGAACTGGGCGAAGGCGGCCATGACGAACAGGTTCTGCACCAGCCCGGCCTTCATGTCGCAGACGCCGGGGCCGGTGGCGATGCCGTTCTCGACCTTGAAGGGGCGGCGCTCCGGCTCGCCTTTCGGGAAGACGGTGTCGCGGTGGCCCATCAGCACGATGTTCTGCCGGGCATTGCCGCTGGCGGTGGCGTCGCCGCCGGCGAGGGTGGCGCGGAGGCAGTCGCCGTGCCTGGCGCCGGCGATGGTCTCGACGGGGATCTGGTAGCGGTCGCAGAAGGCCTTCACGCGGGCGCCGACCGCGTCGACGCCGGCCTTGTCGTAGCTGCCGCCGTCGATGTTCACCATGGCTTCCAGCTCGGCCAGCATGGCCGCCTGCTGGGTGGCCAGCCATTCGGTGATCCGGGTCTCGGTGCTCATGGGGCAGGGTCTCCTGGCGATGGGGGGCGCAGCCTGACGGCTTTCGCCCGGGCCGTGAAGCCCGGGGGCCAGCGAGAAATGGCGGCATGGCGCCGGGCCGGGCCACGCGGTATGCAGCGGGTCTCAGACCGAGAGGAGCGACGGCGATGCGGCGAGGAAAGCCCGGCGGCAGACCGTGGCCCATTCTGACCGTCGCCCTGGCGCTGCTGGCGGGCTCGCTGGGCCTGCTGGTGGCCAGCCATGTCTCGGCGCAGCTGCAGGCCAATCGCCAGGCGGTGTGGCACAGCTTCCAGGTGGCCGATGTGACGCGCGCGCTGCTCTCGGCGGTGCAGGACGCGGAGACCGGGCAGCGCGGCTATATCCTGACCGAGCGCGACAGCTATCTCGGCCCCTACGAGGCGGCGCAGCGGCAGGTGCCGGTGCTGCTGCGGCAGGTGGCGCAGCTGCTGGCCGGCCAGGCGGCGCAGCGGGCGCGGGCGGAGCGGCTGCAGGGCCTGGTCGAGGACAAGATGGCGGAGCTCGGCGAAAGCCTGACGCTCAGCCGCAACCTGGGCTTCGCCGCCGGCCGCGCCTTGGTGCAGACCGATCGCGGGCGGGAGCTGATGTTCGCCATCCGCGGCGCGGTGGAGTCGATCCTGGCCGAGCAGCAGGCGGCGCTGGGCCAGCAGGTCGAGGCCGCCGACCGCAGCCAGGATGCCGGGCTGCTGGCGGCGCTGGCCGGCATCGTGCTGTCGCTGGCGGTGATCGCGGCGGGGGCGATGCTGCTGCTGCGCAGCAACACGCGGCTGCGCGGCGCCGAGGTGGCGCTGGCCGAGAAGGGCGCGGTGCTGCAGGCGACGCTGGACCATATCCAGGATGGCGTCGTCGCCTTCGATGCCGCGGGCGGGCTGGTGGCCTGCAACCGGCAGTTCTTCACGCTGCTCGACTTCCCGCTGGCGCTGGCGGCGCTCGGCACGCCGTTCTCGGCCTTCCTGGCGATCGACCGGCGGCGCGACCCGCCGGTGCTGGCGGCGCCGGACCGGATGCGGGGGCCGGGCGGCAGCGGCCAGCAGGTGTCGCTGTCGCAGGCGGGGCGGGAGCTCGAGGTCTATCGCAACGCCATGCCGGAGGGCGGCTTCGTCATCTCCTGCATCGACGTGACCCGCCGCGCCCAGGCCGAGGCGATCCTGCGGCAGACGCAGAAGATGGAGGTGATCGGCCAGCTCACGGGGGGCGTCGCGCATGACTTCAACAACCTGCTGCAGGTGGTCAGCGCCAATCTGGAGATGCTGGGGCGCGACCTCGGGCCCGAGCATGCCGGGCGGCGGCACCTCGGGCATGCGATCTCGGGCGTGGCGCGCGGGGCGCGGCTGACGGCGCAGCTGCTGGCCTTCGCGCGGCGGCAGCCGCTGGACCCGCGGGTGGTCAATCCCGGCCGGCTGGTGCGGGAGATGACCGACCTGCTGCGGCGCACGCTGGGCGAGCGGATCGCGGTGGAGGCGGTGGTGGCGGGCGGCTTGTGGAACACCCAGGTCGATCCCGGCCAGCTGGAGAACGCGCTGCTGAACCTGGCGCTGAACGCGCGCGACGCCATGCCGGAGGGCGGCCGGCTGACCATCGAGGTCGCCAATGCCGCGCTGGACGAGGACTACGCCGCCGGCCACCTGGAGGTGGAGCCGGGGCAGTATGTGATGCTGGCGGTCAGCGACAATGGCGCCGGCATGGCCCCCGAGGTGACGGCGCGGGTCTTCGAGCCGTTCTTCACCACCAAGGAGGAAGGGCAGGGCACCGGGCTCGGGCTCAGCCAGGTCTATGGCTTCGTCAAGCAGTCGGGCGGGCATGTGAAGCTGTACAGCGAGGTCGGCCAGGGCACGGCGGTGAAGCTGTACCTGCCGCGGTCACGCCGGGCCGAGGACCTGCTGGGCGGCACGCCGCAGGGGCCGGTGGTGGGCGGCAACGAGACCATCCTGGTGGTCGAGGACGATGCCGAGCTGCGCGAGGCGGTGGTCGAGATGCTGCAGGGCCTGGGCTATCGCGTGCTGCGGGCCGGCCAGGCGGAGGCGGCGCTGACGGTGCTGTCGAGCGGCGCGCAGGTCGACCTGCTGTTCACCGACGTGGTGATGCCGGGCCCGATCAGGACACGGGATCTGGCGCGGCGGGCGCAGGAGATGATGCCCGGGCTTAAAGTGGTCTATACCAGCGGCTATACCGCCAATGCCATCATCCATGACGGCCGGCTGGACGAGGACGTACAATTGCTGAGCAAGCCCTATCGCCGGGAAGACCTGGCCCGCCATCTGCGCCGCGCGCTGGGCGCCGCGCCGGAGCCCGGGCTGCTGGCCGCCGCGGCGACCGGCGGCGGGTCGGGCGATGCGACCGGTCCGGGGGAGGAGACGGCGATCGGCTGGCCAGAGGGCTCGGCCGCGCTGGTGGTCGAGGATGACCCGCTGATCCGGATGAACCTCGTACAGATGGTCGAGATCATGGGGTTGGTGCCGGCCGAGGCGGGCAAGGCGGAGACGGCGCTGGCCTGGCTGGGCAAGAATGCGCGCCCTGCCTTGCTGATCACCGACCTGACCTTGCCCGGCATGGATGGCATCGCCCTGGCGGTGGAGGCTCGCCGCCTGCATCCCGGCCTGCCGGTGATGCTGGCCACCGGCCATGCCGAGGGTTCCCTGACCTTGCCGGCCGAGCTGGCCGACGGCCTGGGCTTTTTGGGGAAGCCTTTCGCGATGCTGCAGCTGGAGCGCGCCCTGAAGGCGCTGTGGGTGAAGACCCGCGGCTGATTGACAGAAATAGAAGGGGGTCCGGGGGGATACCTCCCCCCGGCCTTGCTTGGCTTAGTGATGGTGGTGATGGCAGCTCTCAGGCCTGGCCATCGGCACCGCGACCGCCTTCTCGATGACGCGCGCCGCCCGGAAGCAGAGCTCGTCCCGGTGCTGGGCCGCCGCGAACTGCACCCCCCTTGGCATGCCCTCCTCGTCGATCCCCAGCGGCACGGTGATGGCCGGCTGGCGGGTCAGGTTGAAGGTGAAGGTCCAGGGCGCCCAGTCCCGCCACAGCGCCTCGGTCGGCCGCAGGGTGGGCATGTCGGCGGCGAAGGCGGCGGTCGGCGTGGTCGGGCACAGCACCAGGTCGTAGGTCTCGTGGAAGGCGGCCATGGCGTGGGCGGCCTCGGTGCGCAGCGCCTCGGCGCCCAGGTAGTCGATGGCGGACATGGCCCCTTCGCGCTCGGCGACCTCTTCCAGGCCGCGGTCGAGCAAAGCGCGCTTCTCGGGCGCCATGGTGGTGACCAGGCGCGCCAGGGCCACGCCCCAGACGCGGCCGAAGATGGCGCGGGTGTCGGGCAGGACCGGGTCGACCTCCTCGACGATGGCGCCGTGCTCGGCCAGGATGCGGGCGGCGGTCTGCACCGCGGCCTCGCCCTCGGCATCGACGGGGGCGGCGAAGCCCAGGCTGCGGACCACGGCGACGCGCAGGCCGGCGACGCCGTCCTCCAGGCCAGCGCGCCAGTCGCGCGGGTCGTCGGGCAGGCAATAGGGGTCGCGGCTGTCGGCGCGGGCCATGGCCGACATCATCAGCGCCGCGTCGCGCACCGTCCGCGTCATCGGCCCGGCGCAGGAGACCTGGCCGAAGGCGGAATGCGGCCATTGCGGGATGCGGCCGTAGCTGGGCTTCATCCCCACCAGCCCGCAATAGGCGGCCGGGATGCGGATCGAGCCGCCGGCATCCGTGCCCACATGCAGCGGCCCGAAGCCTGCCGCCCCCGCCGCCGCCGCGCCGGAGGAGGAGCCTCCCACGGTGCGCTCCGGGTTCCAGGCATTGCGGGTGATGCCGTGCAGCGGGCAGTCGCCCGGGGTCTTCCAGCCGAATTCGGTGGTGGTGGTCTTGCCCAGGATGACGGCGCCGGCGGTCTTCAGCCCGATCACCGCGGGCGCGTCCTCGGCGGCCGGGGTGGCGGCCGTGGTCTTGCTGCCGCGGCGGGTGGGCAGGCCCTGGACGTTGAGCAGGTCCTTGATGGTGACGGGCACGCCGTCGAGCGGGCCGATCGGGCGGCCGGCGGCCCAGCGGGTGGCGGATTCGCCGGCCTGCTTCAGCGCGCGCGGGTTCATCGTGGCGAAGGCGTTGACCCAGGGATTGTAGCGGGCGACGCGTTCCAGCACCGCCTGCAGCGCCTCGACCGGGGAGAGGCGGCGGCTGGCATAGAGGGACAGAAGCTGCTCGGCCGACATCTGGGCCGGATCGGTATCGGACATGCGCGCGCTCTCAAGGGTCAGGGCCGTTGGCCGCAAGATGGCGCCGCGGGGGCGCGGAGGAAAGGGCGGGCTGCCCTGCTTGGCGCGGGCAGATCGAGGGCGCAGAGTGCGGCCCCTTTGCCGCCTGGAGCATGCCGTCTTCGGAAGATCGAAGACGGCATGCTCCAGGACTTTGTTTGATCGCGTGATTCAGGCTTGTCGGCGATTCCACCTCAAGCCATCACGCTCAAGGAGACCCGCATGGCCGATCAACCCGCGACCCAAAAACCCTGGGAATGGGACGAGCCGACCTGGCGCAAGATCGTCGGCCGCGCCTATGGCGGCCGCAGCCTGTCGCCCAAGGCCTGGCCGAATGGCGCGCGCTGCGCGGTGGCGCTGTCCTTCGACGCCGACCACGAGACTATCCCGCTGCGCGATTCGGATGAGAGCCCGATGCGCATCAGCCAGGGCCAGTATGGCGCGCGCCAGGGCGTGCCGCGCATCCGCCGGCTGCTGGACAAGCATGGCGCCCGCGCGACTTTCTTCTACCCCGCCGTCTCGGCGCTGCTGCATCCGGAAGAGGTGCGGGCGGTGTCCGACGAGGGCCATGAGATCGGCATCCATTCCTGGATCCACGAGGCCAACACCACGCTGCCGCCGGGCATGGAGCGCGAGCTGACCCTGCGCGCGGCCGAGACGCTGGAAAAAGTCTCGGGCCAGCGGCCGGTCGGCATCCGCACCGCCAGCTGGGATTTCTCGGTCGACACCATGTCGATCATCCGCGAGATGGGGCTGCTCTATGACAGCTCGCTGATGGCCGATGACGAGCCCTATGAGCTGACCGTCGACGGCCAGCCCACCGGCATCGTCGAGCTGCCGCCGGAATGGATCCGCGACGACGCGGTCTATTTCAACATGCTGCGCTTCTCGGCGCTGCGGCCCTACACGCCGCCCTCCGCCGTGGAGGAGATCTTCAAGGCCGAGTTCGACGGCGCCTATGCCGAGGGCGGCATGTTCCTGCTGACCATGCATCCGCATGTCATCGGCCACCGCAGCCGGATTTCCCTGCTCGACCGCGTGGTCGACTACATCAAGGGGCATGAGGGCGTCTGGTTCGCGACCCACAAGGAGATCGCGGCCTGGTGCAAGCAGCAAGGCGGGCTCTGATCCTGTGAGTGACAGCGGATTCCGGTTCCAGCCCAACCCCCGGCATGGCGTGCCGGGGATCGTGGTGCTGCCGGAATCCGGCTTCCGCCGCGCCTCGGCGGCGATCGCCAGCTGGGCGCCGCCATCGGACCCGGCAGGGGGCGCCATCGACCCCTGGATCGGCGCGGCGCATGCGGTGACGCGGCTGCTGGCGGCCGAGCTCGCCCGGCGCGGCGCGGTGCTGGCGGCCGCCGCCGTGGACCTGCTGGCGGGGGCCCATGCCGCGGCGCTGCAGGGCGTCACCATCGCGGTGGCCGGCAGCGCGGGCTTCCAGGCAGGCGTGGCCGTGGCCGCCCGGCGCTGCGGCGCCGGCAGCGTCGCGGTGCCGACCGGCGAGGAGCATCCGCTGCTGCTGGCCGACACCGCCTGGCCCGGCTTCGCCGAGCCGCCGCGCGACGTCATGCAGGCGCAGCGCTGGCAGGTGGCGCAGCTTCTGTCAGCCGAGATCCCGGATGTGCTGGTGGTGGCCGAGGGGGCAGGGGGCCTGGCCGCCGCCGCCGCCGTGCAGATCCGCGCGCAGAAGCTGCCGACAAAGCTGGTCGTGGCGCAGCCGGCCGGGGGCGCCTGGATGGTCGACGCCCTGGCCGCCGGCGCGCTGCCCGCGCTGCCGCCGGGGGAGGCCAGCCTGATCGCCTGGCAGGAGCTGGAGCGCAGCGCCTTCGCGGCCCTCGCGGTGCCGGCCGGGGTGCCGGGCGAGTCCCGGCCCGACGGCCTGGCCCTGGCGAGCGCGGCGGCGCGCTGGATCGCCGGACAGGCGCTCGACGGGCTTCGACCGGGCGGAAAGATGCGCGCGCTGGGCTGAACACCGCGCTGTCTTCCGACTGTCACGCAACCGTAAAGCCGCTGCCATGCAGCGCCGCTAATCCCCGCCGCGACCGGGCCGGCCGACCGCCGCCCGCCGCCATTGGGGATTCGCATGAAGTTCAAGATCACGGCGCTCGTTGCCGGCCTGGCGCTGTCGCTCGGCGCGCATGACGCGGAGGCGCAGACGCGCAGCCGCTTCACCTGGTGGTACGGGCTGAGCGGCCAGCTCGGCGAGGTGATGGAGAACTACTGCAAGAACTTCAACGCGGCGCAGAGCGAGTTCGAGATCGTCTGCACCAACCAGAACAGCTACGACCGCGCGCTGCAGAACACCATCGCCGCCTTCCGCGCCGGCGAGCACCCGACCGTGGTGCAGGTCTATGACGTCGGCACCACCGACCTGATGCTGTCCGGCCAGTACCTGCCGGCGCGCCAGCTGATGAGCGAGAACGGCTATTCCGTTCAGTGGGACAACTACATCTCCTCGGTCGGCAACTACTACGCCACCAGCAAGGGCGAGATGCTGTCCTTCCCCTTCAACAGCTCGACCGCGGTGATGTACTGGAACGCCGGCGCCTATCGCGCCGTCGGCCAGGAGAAGCCGCCGGAGACCTGGGAAGACATCGAGAAGGCCGCCCGCGCGCTGAAGGCGCAGGGCCATGCCTGCCCGATCGCCATCGACTTCGACAGCTGGCAGCACTGGGAACAGTTCAACGCCATCCACAACCTGCCGATGGCGACGCAGCAGAACGGCTTCGGCGGGCTGAACGCCGAGGTGCAGATCGCGCCGCTGTTCCGCCGCCACGCCAACAACCTGATGGCCTGGCAGAAGGAAGGCCTGATCCAGATCCGCACGCCGCAGGGCGGCCGCGGCCTGGCCGACAGCTTCGCCCAGGGCGAATGCGCGATGATGATGGCCTCCATCGCCAACCACGTGGCGATCGGCCGCACGGCGAAGCAGGGCCTGGAGTGGAGCGTCGGCATGCTGCCGCTCTATGCCGGCCACAGCCGCACCAACAGCATGGTCGGTGGCGCCAGCCTCTGGGTGCTGAAGGGCCGCCCGGCTTCCGAGTACAAGGGCGCCGCCGCCTTCCTGGCCTTCATCGCCAAGCCGGAGCAGGAGCAGTTCATGGTCTCCAACACCGGCTATATCCCGGTGACGCGGACCGGCTTCGAGAGCATCAAGGCCAGCGGCTTCTACGACCAGCCGCAGAACCGCGGTCGCGAGGTCGCCATGACCTCGCTGCTGGTGACGGAGCCGACCGAGAACTCGCGCGGCCTGCGCCTCGGCAACTTCACCCAGATCCGCGCCCTCTACGCCAATGAGATGGCCGCCGCCTTCTCCGGCCAGAAGACGATGGACCAGGCGCTGAACGACCTGCAGGCCGAGAGCAACCGCCTGCTGCGCCGCTTCGAGCAGACCTATCGCGGCCGCCAGCTGCCCTGATCGACCGCGCCTGCCTGCCCCCCGCGCGCCATCACCGGCGCGCGGGGCTTTTCATTGCCCTGAACGGGGAAGAGACCTTTGGAACGCCGCGCCACCTTCCGCACGCCGCTGCTGCCCTGGCTGCTGGTCCTGCCGCAGCTGCTGATCATCTTTGTCTTCTTCTACTGGCCGACCGGCGAGGCCTTCGTCTGGGCCTTCACGCTCGAGCAGCCCTGGGGCGGCGGCCGCGAATGGGTCGGCTGGCAGAACTTCTTCGAGGTCTTCAGCAGCGCGCATTACTGGTCGTCGGTGAAGGTCAGCATCGTCTACGCGCTCGGCACCTCCATCCTGGCGATCGGCGTGGCGCTGCTGCTGGCGCTCTTCGTCGACCGCGAGGTGCGCGGCAGCCGGCACTGGCGCGTGGCCCTCATCTGGCCCTATGCCATCGCCGCGCCCGCCATCGGCATGATCTTCCGCTTCGTCTTCGATGCGCGGGCCGGCATCTTCAGCGTGCTCAACACGATCTCGCCCAATGCCTGGGACCCGTCGCTGAACGGGACGCACGCCATGCTGATGCTGATCCTGGCCGGCGCCTGGCAGCTGGTCGCCTACAACTTCGTCTTCTTCCTGGCCGGCCTTCAATCCATCCCGCGCGGGCTGACGGAAGCGGCGGCGATGGATGGCGCCGGCCCGATGCGGCGGATGCGCGACATCCAGGTGCCGCTGCTGGCGCCGACCTTCTTCTTCCTGCTGGTCATCAACCTGACCGACAGCTTCACCAACAGCTTCGGCCTGGTCGACATCATGACCGCCGGCGGCCCGGCACGCGCCACCGACCTGATGGTCTACAAGATCTATGCCGACGGCTTCAAAGGCCTCGATTACTCCGGCGCCGCGGCGCAGAGCATCGTGCTGATGGGGCTGATGGTCCTCCTCACCTTCATCCAGTTCCGCTTCGTCGAGCGGAAGATGCATTACCGCTGAGGACCCGCCGCCATGGTCGAACGCCGTCCGCTGCTGGACCTTTTCACCCATATCCTTCTGCTGCTCTCGGCGGTCGCCCTGCTGGTGCCGGTGTGGCTGGCCTTTGTCGCGGCGACGCATGACATCGCCGGCGTCAACCGCGTCCCCATCAACTGGCTGCCCGGCGAGCATTTCTTCCAGAACATCGCCGAGGCCTGGACCCGCGGCGGCTTCGCGACCCGCTTCCTCAACAGCCTGGTGGTCGCGGTCGGCGTCACCATCGGCAAGATCGTGCTGGCCATGCTCGCCGCCTTCGCCATCGTCTTCTTCCAGTGGCGCGCGCGGCTCGTGGTCTTCTGGCTGATCTTCATCACGCTGATGCTGCCGCTCGAGGTTCGCATCGTGCCGACCTATGCGGTGGCGGCGAACGCGCTGCGCCCGTTCCAGGCGATCCTGGACGCGACCGGCCTGACCTGGCTGATCCAGATGGTCGCCGGCATCCAGGTCGACCTGCAATGGCGCCTGCTGAACAGCACCGCCGGCCTGATCCTGCCGCTGATCGCGACGGCGACCGGCACCTTCCTCTACCGCCAGTTCTTCCTGACCATCCCGGAGGAGCTGGTGGAGGCCGCCAAGATGGACGGCGCCGGCCCGATGCGCTTCCTGCGCGACGTGCTGCTGCCGCTGTCGGGCACCACCATGGCGGCGCTGGCCACGATCCTGTTCGTCTATGCCTGGAACCAGTATCTCTGGCCGCTGCTGGTCACCACCGAGCCCGAGCGCGCCACCGTCATGGTGCAGCTGTCGCGGATGGTGCCGCGCGGCGACGGCGCGCCCGAATGGAACATCGTCATGGCCGGCGCGCTGCTGGCCATGCTGCCCCCCCTTGCCATCGTCATCCTGATGCAGCGCTGGTTCGTGCGCGGCCTGGTGCAGACGGAGAAATAGCCATGCACGCCATCGAGTTCAGCGCCGCCCGCAAGGTCTATGGCAGCAGCACCGCCATCCACGATGTCGACCTGGCTTTGCCGGAAGGCGCCTTCATCGTCATCCTCGGCCCCTCCGGCTGCGGCAAGTCGACGCTGCTGCGCATGATCGCCGGCCTCGAGACCATCTCGGGGGGCGAGCTGCGCATCCACGGCGCCCGCATGAACGAGCGCGAGCCGAAGGACCGTGGCTGCGCCATGGTCTTCCAGAACTACGCGCTCTACCCGCACATGACGGTGGCCGAGAACATCGCCTATCCGTTGAAGGTTGCCGGCATGCCCAAGGCCGAGCGCCAGGCGCGGCTGGCCGAGGTCGCCGGCGCGCTGGAGCTCTCGGCGCTGCTGGAGCGCCGCCCGGGCCAGCTGTCGGGCGGCCAGCGCCAGCGCGTCGCCATGGGCCGCGCCATGGTCCGCCGGCCGAAGGTCTTCCTCTACGATGAGCCGCTGTCGAACCTCGACGCCAAGCTGCGCGTGCAGATGCGGCTCGAGCTGTGGCGGCTGCACGAGCAGCTCGGCGCCACCTCCGTCCTGGTCACCCATGACCAGCAGGAGGCGATGACGCTGGCGGATCACCTTGTCGTGATGAATGCCGGCCGCGTCGAGCAGACCGGCACGCCGCGCGCCGTCTATGAACGCCCGGCCTCGCTGTTCGTCGCGGGCTTCCTGGGCGCGCCGGCGATGAACCTGATCCCCGCCGAGCTGATGCCGGGCGGCGAGGTGGTGAAGCTGGCCGGCGGCCCGCTGCTGCGCCTGTCGGGCCGCATCGTGCATGGCAATGCCGCGGTCACGCTGGGCATCCGCCCCGAGCATGTCGTGGGCGGCCCGATCGATGCCGAGGTGACCATGGTCGAGGATCTCGGCAGCTCCGCGCTGGTGCATGCCAAGCTGCCCGGCGGCACCGGCATCGCCTGCCATGTCGCGGCCGAGGCGGCGCCGGCGCGCGGCAGCCGCATCGGCCTCGAGCTGCCGGCGAACCGGCTGCATCTGTTCGACACCGTCAGCGGCGAACGGCTTGAGCTGGAGAGCCTGCGCGCGCCGGAAACATCCTCGGGACTGGACTTTGCCCCCACCGCAGCACGATAAAGCGAGCAGGAACGTAACCCGGGAATGACATGATGCTCATGAATCGTCGCAAGCTGTTCGTGGTGGGCGCTGGCCTCGCGGCCCCGGCCCTGCTGCCCTCCGGCTTGCGCGCGCAGGGCTCCTGGCCGAGCCAGCCGATCCGCCTGGTGGTGCCTTTCTCGGCCGGCGGCCCGACCGACATTCCGGCCCGGCTGATCGCCGATGAATTGTCGAAGATGCTGCCGCAGCGGGTGATCGTCGAGAATCGCACCGGCGCCGGCACCGTCGTCGGCGCCGACGCGGTGGCCAAGGCGCCGAAGGACGGCCACACCCTGCTCTACACGACGATCGCCCAGGCGGCGATCCGCGCCATCTATCCGAGCCTGCCCTTCGACCCGGTCAACGACTTCCAGCCGGTGGCGCTGGCCGGCACCATCCCGATGCTGCTGATGGTCAACAAGACCGTGCCTGCCAACAACCTTGCGGAGCTGATCGCGCTCTTCAAGAAGGACCCGGGCAAGTACGACTATGCCAGCACCGGCAATGGCGCGGCGCTGCACCTGGCCAGCGAGCTGTTCCTGCGCCAGGCCGGCGGGCTGAAGGTCAACCACGTGCCCTATCGCGGCTCCGCCGCCGCCATGCCGGACCTGCTGAACGGCACGGTCACCATGATGCTGGATGTCGCCAACAGCGCGCTGCCCTTCGTCCAGCGCGGCGAGGTCAAGGGCCTGGCCATCTCCTCGGCGCAGCGCATGCCGCAGCTGCCGAACCTGCCGACCTTCCAGGAGGCGGGCGTGCCCGGCTACGAGGCCTATACCTGGCACATGATCCTGGCCCCCGCCGGCACGCCGGAGCCGATCGTCGCCAAGATGAACCAGGCGGTGAACCAGGTGCTGGCGATGCAGTCGGTGCAGACCAAGCTGGCCGACCTGACCATGACCACCCGCAGCGACAGCACCCCGGAATCGGCCAAGAAGTACCTGACCGACGAGATCGCCAAGTGGGAGCCCATCATCCGCGAGGCCGGCATCAAGGCCGATTAATCTTTCGGGCTGCCGCCGTCTCGTGGGGACGGCGGCCGCGGCACGGGACGGGGGCGCGACCTGGTGGGTCGCGCCCTTTTTCGTTCAGAGCGAGGGCAGGGGGGTGGCCAGCGCGGCGGTGTCCGGGAAGACCGTGACCAGCCGCCCGCCCTGCCACTGCGCCAGCACTGGCTGGGCCGCCAGGTTCTGCCCGCTCTCGTCGAAATCGGCGGCCCAGCCCAGCGGCGCCGCCTGGGCATCGAGCTCCAGCCCGATCACCGCGGCGCGGATCTTCTCGCGCTCCAGCGACCCGGCGCGCTGCAGCGCCTCGAAGAAGATGCGGGCGCCGGCGCTGTTGGCAAGGCTGTGGCCGGAGCGCGGGTCATGCCCGTACTTGGCGCGATAGGCCTCGGCCAAGGCGCGCGCCTCGGCGCCCATCCGCCCGGCGACGGCATAGGGCGGGAAGTCGACCGTCATCACCCCCTCGAAGGCCGGGCCCAGCGCCTGCGCCGTGTCGGCCAGGCTGTAGCCGCCGCCCGCCCCCAGCACCATGCGCGGCCGCCAGCCGGCCTCGCGCATGGCGCGGAACAGCAGCATCACCTCCGAGGCATGGCCGGTGTGCAGCAGCAGCTGCGCATCCGCGGTGCGCAGCCGCTGCACCAGCGCCGGGATGTCCTGCCCGCCCGGCGCATAGCCGAAGCGGCCGAGGAAGCCGGCCTGGCCCTGCAGCCCCGCCTCCTGCGGGCCGGCAACGCTCTGCCCGTACAGCCCGTCCTCGTGCAGGATGGCGATGCGCAGGCCCGCCAGCGGCGTCTGCCACAGCGCCGGCAGCAGCCAGCGGGTGGCGCGCAGGCTGAGGGCGGCGAAGTCGCTGCCGCGCGGGCAGCTGCGGAACAGGTAGCGGAAGCCGCGGCTGGTGATCGAATCGCCGATGGCGCCGAGCTCGAAATAGGGCAGCCCCGCCAGCTCCGCCGCCTGGCTGGCCGCCAGCGACAGCGGCGAGGCGCAGGTGCCGAACAGCGCCGCGACCCGCTCGGCCGGGCTGGTGGCCTGGGCCAGGCGGCGCACCGCCTCGCCGGCCTGGGCGGCGTCGGTGGCCTCCGCCTTGACCAGGCGCAGCATCCGCCCCTGCACGCCGCCGGCCTCGTTGCGCGCCTCGACCGCCAGCTCCAGCCCGCGGAAGCTCTCGTCGCCCAGCAGCGCCAGGGGGCCGGCGAAAGGATAGACGGCGCCGATGCGCAGCTCCGCGGCCGCGGCGCGCGGCGCCTGGGCCAGCGCCGGCCGCGCCAGCCCCGATGCCATGATCGCGCCCGCGCCCTGCAGCAGCCGGCGGCGGTCCAGCGGCGCCGAGGCGGCACGGGATGCGGCACAGGATGCGGCACAGGATTCCGGGCTGGACTGCTCCCCTGACCTTCCCGTCGCGCGACGGGGCGGATGCATCATCGTGACATGCTCGTGCTTGGCTTGACGGAAAGCGGCAGGGCGCCGACTCTCGCGACCCTGCCACACCCATGGCCGCAAGGAAACGACCGAGGATGACCACCCTGCCGCAGGAGATGACCTATATCGCCCATGGTGAGGGTGGTGGGCCCGAGGTGATGGTGCCGGCGCGCGGCCCCGTGCCCGCCCCGAAGCCGGACGAGGTGCTGATCCGGGTGCTGGCCACCGGCGTCAACCGGCCGGATGTGCAGCAGCGCAAGGGCGCCTACCCGCCGCCGCCCGGCGCCAGCCCGGTGCTTGGCCTGGAGACGGCCGGCGAGGTCGTGGCCGTCGGCAGCGCCGTGTCCCGCTACAAGATCGGCGACAAGGTCTGCGCGCTGACCAATGGCGGCGCCTATGCCGAATATTGCACGGCGCCCGAGGCCCAGACCCTGCCCTGGCCGGCCGGCTTCGACGCGCTGCAGGCCGCGGCCCTGCCCGAGACCTTCTTCACCGTCTGGGCCAATGTCTTCGGCCATGGCCGCCTGGCCGCCGGCGAGACCCTGCTGGTGCATGGCGGCACCTCCGGCATCGGCGTCACCGCCATCCAGCTGGCCAAGGCCTTCGGCGCCACCGTCTACGCCACCGCCGGCAGCGACGAGAAATGCCAGGCGATGCTGGATCTCGGCGCCGATGCGGCGATCAACTACAAGACCCAGGATTTCGCCGCCGAGGTGAAGACGCTGACCGGGGGACGCGGCGTCGACGTGCTGCTCGACATGGTCGGCGCCGAGTATTTCCAGCGCAACCTGCGCTGCATGGCCAAGGACGGCCGGCTGGTGATCATCGCCTTCCTGCAGGGGCATGAGGCGGAGAAGGTCGACCTGCGCCCGATCATGCTGAAGCGCCTGATCGTCACCGGCAGCACCATGCGCCCGCGCACCACCGCCGAGAAAGGCGCGCTGGCCGCCGAGCTCGAGGCCAAGGCCTGGCCGCTGCTGGCCAGCGGCCGCTGCAAGCCGGTGATCCATTCGGTCTTCCCGCTCGACCAGGCCGCCGCCGCGCATGCGCTGATGGAAAGCAGCACGCATATCGGCAAGATCCTGCTCGACCTGTCCAAATAGCCGTCCCCGATAACCCTGGCCGAGCCTGCCCACCCCTGATGCTGAAACTGGCCGACCTGCGCCTGCTGCTGATCGCCGTGACCCTGTTCGGCGGCGCCTGGCCCGTGACCAAGGCGGCGCTGGCGGATGCCACGCCGCTGTGGTTCGCCGTCTCCCGCACCCTGCTGGGGGCGCTGGTCTCCGGGGTGGGGCTGGCGCTGCTGCGCCAGCTCAGCTTCCCCTCGCGGCAGGACTGGCCGGCGGTGCTGGGCGTGGGCCTGCTGCAGCTGGGCGCCTTCTTCGCCCTGACCCACCTGGCGGTGGCGCTCGTCCCCGCCGGACGCACCGCGGTGCTGGCCAATGTCACCATCTACTGGCTGGTGCCGATGTCGGTGCTGCTGATGGGCGAGACGGTGTCGCCGCGCCGCTGGATCGCCGCCGGCCTCGGCCTGGCCGGCGTCGCCGCGCTGTCCGGCCCCTGGGCGGTGGACTGGCGCGACCCCGACATCCTGCTGGGCCACGCCATGCTGGTGCTGGCGGCGCTGCTGTGGTCCTGCGCCATCATCGTCACCCGCCGCTACCCGCCGCGCACCACCATGCTGGCCAACCTGCCCTGGTGCTTCCTGCTGGGCGCGCTGATCCTGGTGCCCATGGCCATCGTCATGGAGCCCTCGGGCGGCATCGGCCCGGCCTCCTACTGGCATGCGGCGCTGATCGGCTGCATCGTCGCCCCCGTCGGCACCTGGGCGGTGATCGAGGCCGGGCGCCGGCTGCCGGGCGCCGTCTCCTCCGTCGGCTTCCTGCTGGCGCCGGCGATCGGCGTCTTCGTCTCCACCCTGTGGCTGGGCGAGCCGGTGGGCTGGGACGTCATCATCGGCGGCGCGCTGATCGGCGCCAGCGTCGCCGTCGCCACCCGCGGCTGAGAGGGTTTCGGACATGCTGCTGCGCGCCGTCGAGACCGGGGAAGGCCGCCCGCTGGTGCTGCTGCACGGGCTGTTCGGCCAGGCGCAGAATTTTGCCGCCGTGCAGAAGACCCTGGCCGCCAACGGCCGCCGCGTCATCGCCCTCGACCTGCGCAACCACGGCCAGTCGCCGCATGCCGCCGCGATGGACTACCCGGCCATGGCCGCCGACGTGGCCGAGACGCTGGACGCGGTGCTCGGCGACGCGCCGGTCGACCTGCTCGGCCATTCGATGGGCGGCAAGGTGGCGATGACCCTGGCGCTGACCCGGCCGGCCCGCGTCGCCCGGCTGGTGGTCGCCGACATCGCCCCGGTCGACTACCCGCCCGCCTTCCGCCCCTACGCCGCCGCCATGCAGGCGATCCCACTGCAGGAAGGCCTGACCCGCCGCGAGGCCGATGCGGCCCTGGCCGAGGCCGTCCCCAACCCCGGCGTCCGCGCTTTCCTGCTCCAAGGCCTGCGCTTCGATCCGCCCGCCTGGCGCATCGGCCTGGACGAGATCGCGGCCGCCCTGCCGGTGATCGAGGCCGCGCCGCCCTTCGCCGAGGGCGCCCGCTTCGACGGCCCGGTGCTGGCGCTGGGCGGGGAGAAGTCGGACTATATCCGGGAGGAGCTGCGCCCGGTCTTCCGGCAGTATTTCCCCGCCGTCCGCTTCGGCACGGTCAAGGGCGCCGGCCACTGGCTGCATGCGGAAAAGCCGGAAGGCTTCGTCGCCGCCGTCGAGATGTTCCTGAAGTAGCCACAGAACCGGCCAAGGGCCGTCGGGGGAGAAGGCGCATGTCGACCGGGCAGAACAAGCAGCTCATCCGTGCCTTCATCGACCGGGTCATCAACCAGGGCGAGCTCGACGCCGCCGGCGACTACATGGCCGAGGACGTGGTGGAGCTCGAGCCATTCCCCGGCCAGGGCCCCGGGCTGGCGGGGGTGCAGGAGGTGCTGCGCGGCATGCGCGCTGGCTTCCCGGACATGCATTGGACGGTCGAGGAGCAGATCGCCGAGGGCGACAAGGTGCTGACCCGCTTCACCTGGACCGGCACCCATGAAGCAGCCTTCTTCGGCGTGCCCGCCACGCGCCGGAGGGTTTCGGTCGGCGGCATGGTGATCGACCGGATCGAAGGCGGGCGCGTGCAGGACACCCGCATCCAGATGGATGTCTTCGGCCTGATGCAGCAGCTGACCGGCGCCTAGATCGCCGTCGGCGCCTTGAATTTCCCGTCCTTCGCCAGATCCGCGGCCCGCCACAGATACCAGGCGGCCGCCGAGCGGAACGGCGCCCAGGCCTCGCCGATCGCCGCCAGTTCTTTCGGCTTCGGCTGGGCGTCCAGCCCCGCCGCGGCGCGATAGCCTTCGCGGACGCCGAAATCGTCGACGGGCAGAATATCGCCGCGGCCGAGGGTGAAGATCAGCAGCATCTCCACCGTCCAGCGGCCGACGCCGCGGATGGCGACCAGGCGCTGGATCAGCTCCTCATCCGGCAGGCGGGCGGCGGCGAGGCGGGTCGGCACCAGCCCGCCCACCGATTTCAGCGCGATGTCGCGGATGGCGGCGCATTTGGCGCCCGAGAAGCCGCAGCCGCGCAGCCCCTCTTCCGGCAGGGCCAGGACACCTTCGGGATGCGGGAAATCCTGGCCGGGGAACAGCGCGATCAGCCGGCCGAGGATCGCCTCGGCGGCGCGGCCATGCACCTGCTGGTGCGCGATGGCGCGGACCAGGGCCTCGTAGGGCTCGCGGGACAGCGGCTTCAGCGTCATGGCGCCGACCTGGCGCACCACGGGGCCGAGGATCGGGTCGGCGGCCAGATGGGCACGGGCGGCGCGCGGGCTGCTGTC
>NZ_CACSJM010000082.1 GCF_902706185.1 Roseomonas sp. 18066
GGGTTGTATTTAAGAGACAGCCAGAGCAGCAGCCTCGCCCCCCCGTTCCGCAGCACCTTGACCATGAGCTCTCCTGCCTGATCGACATCACCGTTCCAGGGTCTGACGAACGGGGCGGCGGCTTCGGGCCGTGCTGGCAGCCGTTTTTTTCGACGGCCTCAGTAGATGACGGTCAGCACGTCGCCGGCGCGCAGCAGGCGCAGGCCGAAGACCTTGGCGAAGCTGGCCAGCGCCTCCTCCGGCCGGGCCAGGTCGAAGGACCCGCTGATGCGCCGCCCGGCCACCGCCTCGGAGGCGATCACCACCCGCCCGGGCAGATGCCGGAAGATCTGCGCCGCGACCGAGGCCAGGCGCTGCTCCTCGAAGATCAGCCGGCCCTGCCGCCAGGGCGCCGCCATGTCAGGCGACAGCGCCACCACCGGGCCCAGCGCCCCCGCCCCGTCATAGAAGACCCCCTGCCCTTCGCGCACCGGCACGGCCAGGCCCTCGGCGCGGCCGCGCACCGCGACCTCGTGCTCGACCACCGCGACGGCGACGCCCTCCTCCAGCAGGTTCACGTCGAAGGCAGTGCCGGTGACGGTGACGCTGCCGCCGCCGGCCTCGACCACGAAGGGCCGCGCCGGGTCGGCGGCCACCTGGAAGAAGGCTTCGCCCCGCAGCAGCACGACGCGGCGGCTTTGCGCGGAAAAATCCTCGGCGATGGCGCTGCGGCCGTTCAGCTGCACCCGCGACCCGTCGGACAGCACCACCACCGGCATCTCGGCCGCCGCCGAGACCCGGTCGGCGCGCAGCCAGGTCAGCGCGTCGCGCCAGCCGGCGGCACCCCCCGCCGCCAGCAGCAGGAGCGCGCAGAAGACCGGCAGCCGCACCCGGCCGCGCCGGCGCAGCAGCCGCTTGGTGAAGGCAGGGTCGGAGACCAGCGCCGCATCGGCATCGCCCAGCAATTGCCGCGCCTGCCGCAGCGCCACGGCATGCGCCGGGTCCTCGGCCAGCCAGCGGTCGAGCGCGCGCGCCTCGGCCGCGCCCAGCGCGCCGTCATGCAGCCGGATCGCCCAGTCCACCGCCTGGCCGCGCACCCCGTCCCGCATCGGCGCCGGTCAGTCCAGCGCGGCCACGCTGTCCAGGCAGGACAGCATGGCATTGCGGATATGCCGGTCGACCATGCGGCGGCGGATGCCCAGGCTCTCGGCGATGCGGTCCTTGTCCATGCCGCCCAGGCGATAGGCGATGAAGACGGTGCGGCATTGCGGCGGCAGGCTGGCGATCGCCAGCTTCAGCCGTGCGACGCGCTTGTCGCGGTCGCCGCGCTCGCCGGCCGGCAGCGCCAAAGCGGGGACGCAGAGCGCGCGCTCATCCAGCAGCAGGAACAGCCGGCGCTCGAAGCTGACGCGCCGCAGCCGGTCGATGCCGAGGTTGACCGCGGCGCGCAGCAGGAAGCCGCGCAGCGAGGCCTTGCCGTCGAGCCGCGCCGGGTCGCGGGCGAGCGCCACATAGAGGTCGTGCACCACCTCGCCGGCGGCGACCTGGCTGCGCACCCGGTGCCGCACCGCCTGCTTCAGCTCGTCGTAATACTCGGTGATGGCGTGGTCGAGCAGCGCCTTGCCGGACAGGTCCAGCCTCAGGTCCAGCCTCAGGTCCAGCCTCAGATCCAGCTTCTGCATCGCCATCCATGCCGCTTCGACGCCCTATCCCTGGCAGTTCGCATGGAATGCGGTTGCGAGGCAATATCATTAAACCGGCGAGCCAAGGGCCTCGGACAGGAATATATTGCTATTCGAGAGCTCGTTAGGCTATCCCTGGCCCGGTCAGCGGCCGAGCCATGCCCGCGGCCGATTATCGGAGGCGAAACCCCGAGCGCGCCGCGGCGAGACCGCCCGGCCCCCTGCCCTGCCCCGGCAGCGGACGGCAAAGCCCTTGCTGGAGACGCTTCCTGCCGGTTGCGGCCCGGCAAATCGCACCTGGCGTCGAATCGCGCCGGGCGCGAGTCGGCGAAGGGGCGGTTGCAGCGCCGAATCGCGGTGGATCCGGTGGATAAAGCCCGCGGCGCAGATGCGCTTTGAAGCGCCCATGCCCGGGCGATTCGCCTTTGATTCGGGCTTTCGGAGGCGAAACCCCGAATCTTTCCCCTGATATCGGAGGCGATACCCCGAACCGACCCTCTCGCAGCCGCCCGGCGCTTGTGCATTGTGGCAGCCAGACAGCGCAGGCGCCGGCATGGCACGCCCGATTTCCGCGCGGACGAAGGCTGCGAAGGCCTCCGAAAACCGCCCCGACCCCGCCCCGCCCGATCAGGGCCCGGGCGGCGCCGGGACGGCCGCGCCCGCGGCAGCACGGCGGCCGCGGGAGACCACGCCCGACCTGTTCGACAGCCCGCTGCGCGGCAAGCTGCGCGGCCAGCGCGGCATCATGGCCTATCCCTTCTTCCACCTGGGCAAGACCGCGCCGTCGCGCGAGTTGCTGCGCTACGACGACGGCCAGGTGCGGATCGAGGTGGCGCCGGGCCCGGCCGGCATGGCCACCATCTACGACAAGGACCTGATCCTCTACATCGCCTCGCTGATGGCCGAGCGGATGCGGCGCGGCGAGCTGCGCCCCGACGACGCCCGGCCCGACCGCGAATTCACCTTCACCGCGCATGACTTCTTCCGCGTCGCCGGCCGCGACACGGCGGGCAAGGCCTATGACCGGCTGCTGCAGATGCTGCAGCGGCTGCAGGGCACCCAGGTGCGCACCAATATCGAGATGGGCGGCGAGGGCACCGACGGCGTCTTCTCCTGGATCGACGCGGTCAACACCCGCTACCGCCGCAACGCGCGCGCCGAGAAGGAGCTGGTCAGCGTCTCGGTGACGCTCTGCGCCTGGCTCTATCGCGGCATCCTGAGCGACACCCGCCTGCTGACCTTCGCCGAGGGGTATTTCGACCTCGCCCCGCTGGAGCGCCGCCTCTACGAGATCGCTAAGGCCGAGGATGTCGACGAGGCCGGCTGGTCGATCGGCATCGAGGATCTGCATGCCCGCGTCGGTACCCGCGGGCTGCTGCGGCATTTCGGCCAGTTCCTGACCGAGCTGGAGCGCAGCCAGCGCCTGCTCGAATTCGAGATCGGGCTGCACCGCCCGCCCGCCGAGACGCAGCGTCGCGGCCGCCCTGGCTATGAGGGCACCGTGGTGACGCTGCGCGCCCGGCCGGCCGGTGCCCGCCCCCCTGCCCTGCCGGCGCCGCCCGCGCGCGCCGGCGACCCCGCGGAAGGAGACACCCCAGGGAAGAGCTGAGCCAGGCAGGGCCTGGAAAAAGCAAAACCCCGCTTTTGCAGAGCGGGGCTTGCTGAACATGCCGGAGCCGGTGGACGCCGGCCCTGTGGGAATGTCCTGGACAGCCATTCCGTAGGGTCATCCGCTACCGTTGGTCAAGCGCGAAACATCGTTTCGGCGCTGCCGGGGGCCTGCGCCCGCTCCGCTTCCCTCTCTGATCGAAGGAACGGGCAAGGTGGACACCATCATGGTTCCGCGCGGCACCGCCATTGGCCTGCGCAAGCTCACCGTCAACCACCTCGCGGCCCACCGGCTGGCGGGGGATGCCACCGGCCTGCCCGAGGGCATGCGCCATCCGAACCAGCTGCTGGCGCTGCTGCGCCGCGCCGCGCCCTTCCTGGGCCAGACCCGGCTGCTGCCGCTGATGGAGGCGCTGTTCCGCTTCACCCAGCCGCAGGACTGGGCGCCGGAGGCCGAGCCGATCGTCTGGCCGAGCAACGAGGCGCTGGCGCTGACGCTGGATTGCAGCGAGCGCCATGTCAGCCGGCTGCTCGCGGCCGCCATCGAGGCGCGGCTGATCGCGCCGCGCGACGGCACCGACCGCAAGCGCCGCGGCTGGCGCGAGCAGGGCCGCATCGTCGCCGCCTGGGGCTTCAGCCTGCGCCCCCTCGCCGCCCGCCACACCGAGTTTCTTTCGGTGGCCACCGCTGGCGAGGCGGGGCGACGGGCGCTGCAGCAAGGGCGCCGCGCCGGTCGCCGGTTGGCTCAATCCTTTTCCCAATTGCGCGCGCTGGCGGCGGCCACCGGGCAGGAAGCGGCGGTGGAGGGGCTGCTGTTGGCGGCCGCGGCGCAGCTCGGAACGCTCAGGCGGATCGAGGCGCCGGCGGCGCTGGAAGCCGCGCTGGTGGCGCTGGGCGGGCTGGAGGCGACGCTCCGGCAACGGCTGGAAACCGCGGTGGAAAGCGGGAAAATGTCAGGCTCGCCTGACGCGGGAGTCAGGCCCTTAATACCTACGAAAGACTCTGAAGAAACTAGAGCTTCTACGGTAGCCGGGCCGGATTGCTCGGCGCCGGTGGTGGAAGCGGCATGGGAAGAAGCGCCTGCGACGCTGTCGGCGCGGGAGCTGGTGCGCCTGGCGCCGCGGCTCGGGGGATGGCTGGGAGCAGGGCGGCCTGATTGGCCCGCGGTCAGCCAGGCGGCTTCGACCCTCGCCCAGGAGATGGGCATCCCGCCGGGGCTCTACGGCCAGGCCTGCCGGAGGCTTGGGCGGCAGCCGGCGGCGCTGGCCGTGGCGCTGATCTCGACCCGGGAGCCAGCGCATTTCCACACGGCGGGGCCCGGCGGCTATCTGCGCGGCATGCTGCGCCGGGCCGAACGGGGCGAATTGCACCTGGAGCGCAGCCTTCACGGGCTGCGAGAAAGGCAGGCTTCGGCGATGCGCGAGTTGACGGCCGTCAACTATCACCAGACCGCCCCTTCCCGTGGCCCAGAAAAATGCGATATTCTCGGCTGATAGGCTTTGCATCCGCATCTGCGATTGGAATCCATGGATAGCTCGTCCGGCCCCCGCAAGCCGCTCGCGGATATCGACACGATCGTCGCCACCCAGGCGCAGGAGCTGTCGGAAAAGCTGCAGGCGCATCGGCTGGAGCTGTTCCCGCCGGCGGCCCAGAAGCCCTTGCGTGCCTTCCAGGCGGCCGAGGTGGCCAAGCTGCTGGGCGTGAAGAGCGGCTATCTGCGCAACCTGTCGCTGGAAGGGAAGGGGCCTGCCCCCACCGTCACCAGCAGCGGCCGCCGGTCCTATTCGGCCGACCAGCTGCAGGAGCTGCGCGCCTATCTGGATGAGACCGGTCGCGCCAGCCGCCGGTACCGGCCGCATCGCCGCGGCGCCGAGCATATCCAGGTCATCGCCGTGGTGAACTTCAAGGGTGGCTCCGGCAAGACCACGACGACGGCCCACCTGGCGCAGCACCTGGCGCTGACCGGGCATCGCGTGCTGGCGGTCGACCTCGACCCGCAGGCCAGCCTGTCGGCCCTGCACGGCTTCCAGCCCGAATTCGACCTCGGGCCGAATGAAAGCCTCTATGCCGCGCTGCGCTACGATGACGAGCGCCGGCCGCTGCGCGACATCATCCGCCCGACCAATTTCCCCGGCCTCGACATCGTGCCGGCGAATATCGAGCTGATGGAGTTCGAATACGACACGCCGCGCGTGCTGGCGACGCATGAGGGCGGCACCACGGGCAAGGATTTCTTCGCCCGCCTCGACCAGGCGCTGGCGGCGGTGGCCGACGACTACGACACCGTCGTCATCGATTGCCCGCCGCAGCTGGGCTACCTGACCATGGCGGCGCTGTGCACGGCTACCGCCGTGCTGATCCCGGTGCATCCGCAGATGCTGGACGTCATGTCGATGTGCCAGTTCCTGCTGATGCTGGGCGATGTCATGACGCATCTGAAGAATGCCGGCGGCCAGCTGCGCTACGACTGGCTGCGCTATCTCGTCACCCGCTACGAGCCCAGCGACGGGCCGCAGACGCAGATGGTGGGCTTCATGCGCAGCCTGTTCGGCGGCCATGTGCTGACCCATCCGATGCTGAAAAGCGTCGCCATCTCGGATGCCGGCATCACCAAGCAGACGCTCTACGAGGTGGAGCGGCGGCTGTTCACGCCGGCGACCTATGACCGCGCCATGGAATGCCTGGACGCGGTGAATGGCGAGATCGAGCAGCTGGTCCATGCGGCCTGGGGGAGGGGCTGATGGCGCGGAAGAACCTGCTGGCGGGGCTGACCGAGCCGAAGTTGACGGCCGTCAACTCGGAGGAGCCGCGGCCGGTCCGCGCCATGGCGCTGCCCTTCGCCGGGCGGGGCGCCGTCGGCGCCGTCACCCGCAGCATCGAGGACCTGGCCGCCAAGGCGAGTGCTGCGCGGGAGCTGGAGGCGCGGCTGACCTCCGGCCAAGTGATCGTGGCGCTCGATCCGGCGGTGGTCGACGCCTCCTTCATGGCCGACCGCATGGCGCAGGATGACAGCGAATACCTGGCGCTGCGCGACAGCATCGCCCAGAGCGGCCAGGATTCGCCCATCCTGCTGCGCCCGCATCCCAGCGCCGAGGGCCGCTACCAGGTTGCCTTCGGCCATCGGCGGCTGCGCGCCGCCCGCGACCTGGGCACCAGCGTGCGCGCCGTGGTGCGCCATCTGACCGACCGCGAGCTGGTGCTGGCCCAGGGCCAGGAGAACAGCGCGCGGGCCAACCTGTCCTTCATCGAGCGGGCCCGCTTCGCCCATCGGCTGGAGCAGAGCGGCTATGACCGTGAGACCATCATGCTGGCGCTGAGCGCCGACAAGACCACGGTGTCGCGGCTGATCACCGTGGTGGAGCGCATCCCGGCCGCGGTGATCGAGGCCATTGGCCCCGCCCCGGCCACCGGCCGCGATCGCTGGGTGGAGCTGGCGACGCTGATCCAGCGCGGCGGGGCAGGGGGGGCGGAAGCCATCCTGGCCAGGGCTGACTTTGCCGAGGCGCCCTCCGACGCGCGGTTCCAGCTGCTGCTGGCCGGGCTGGAGCCACCGCGTGACCTGCCAGCCGATCATCCGGAGCCAGGCGGGGACGACATCGCCGCCCGCCCCGAGACCGAGCGCGAGCCGCCCGAGGCCTGGATCCATTCCAGCGGCACTCGGGTGATGACGGTGACCACCGGCCGGCGGTCGACCGTGCTGGCGATCGACCGCCGTGCCGCGCCGGGTTTCGACAGCTTCCTGCTGGCACGGATGGAAGCGCTTTTCTCCGAGTTCCTGGCCAGCGAGATGCCCGCGCCCCGGCGGGACCGGACGAGGCGTTCGTCCTGACGCCCTGGAAACGCCCCCCATAGGGCAGGGGAGGGGGCTCGCGCCGGTCAATTGCCCAGGTGGAAGCGCTCCCGCAGCCGGGCCAGCGCCTTCTCCCGGCGCGAACGCTCGGTCATGGCCTGCATCAGCTCCTCGCCCTGCAGCCGGAAGGCCCGTCCGGCAGCCGCATTCTGCGGGTCGGCGCTCAGGGCGACCTTGGCGGTGGCATAGTGCTTGGTCAGGCGGCTGACCGCGGCATCCCAGCGCTGCAGCTCGTCGAAGGCGCGTTGGATGGCCTGCCGCTGGGCGGCAGAGGAAGACGTCATCGGGGCATCCTGATGGGTCATGGACCGCGGCGCGACGGATCGCCTCGACGCTCTAGAAAGGGCGCAGCGTCTTGCGCAGATGCGCCACCAGCATCTCGCAGCGGTGCCGCTCTGCCATGGCCTGCATGAGGCGGTCGGATTTCGTGGTGAAGACCGCAGCCGCGGCCGCGCTGTCGCGGTCGGTGTTCACCGCGACCTTGGCGACCGCATATTCCTTGGTGACGCGGTGGACGATGCCGTCCCAGTGCCGCTGCTCGACGAGCGCGGTCTTGAGCGAGGGCATGGCATCGGTGCGAAGCGTGAGCGGCATAAAGATTTCCTGCTGAGGTCGGCGCGGAATCAAGGCATCCCCGTCTGGACCGGATCACAGGCACGATAACTAAAGCTTATCGTGCAAAATAGGCAGGCTGCGGCTGGCGGGATTTGTTCGCCAGGTTGCCGCCGCTGAGAGCTAATGCGATACAGATTGCGGGTGCAGTTCCAGGAATGGAGCGGGCAGGGCGTAGCGTTGGTCGGGCCGCCAACGTGCATAGCCTATGCCTGGAATGTACCTTGATGACCCAGCATGCCCATGCTCATCCGAGCGCCCTACGGCGATTTCTGGAGGGGCAGTCTTCTGCCGGCCTCGTCCTGATGGCTGCAGCCGCCCTCGCGCTGATCATCGCCAATTCGCCTTTGGCACCTGCTTACGAAGCCTTGCTGCACAGCTACCTTGGACCGCTCTCCATCGGCCACTGGATCAACGACGGGCTGATGGCAATCTTCTTCTTGCTGGTTGGTCTTGAGATCAAGCGGGAAGCATTGGATGGGCAGCTGGCGACCTGGCCCCGCCGTGCTCTGCCAGGCATTGCCGCAGCTGGCGGCATGGCGGTGCCAGCGCTGATCTACTTGCTGTTCAATAGCGGACCGACTGCCCAGGGTTGGGCCATCCCCGCCGCGACCGACATTGCTTTCGCGCTCGGCGTCATCTCGCTGCTGGGCAAGCGGGTGCCGGCTTCGCTCCGCGTCTTCCTGGCAGCCCTCGCCATCATCGATGATCTTGGCGCCGTCATCATCATCGCCTTCTTCTACACGGCAGGCTTGTCGTTGCCGGATCTCGCCGGCGCCGCCATCGTGGTGGCGGCTTTGGTCGGCCTGAACCGGCTTGGGGTCCAAAAGCTCCTTCCCTACCTGCTGCTGGGCCTGGTGCTCTGGGTGCTGGTGCTGCGCTCCGGCATCCATGCCACGCTGGCAGGCGTCATCCTCGCTTTCACCATCCCGCTGCAGCTGACGCCGGCAAAGCCAGACACCGCCGTGGACAGCCCACTGCATCGGTTGGAGCATGCGTTGCTCCTGCCGGTTGGCTTCCTGATTGTGCCGATCTTTGGACTGGCCAATGCCGGCGTGCCTTTTCTGGGCCTGCCAGCCGAAGCGTTGGCAGCACCTGTCACACTCGGCGTCGGAGTTGGCCTGCTGTTCGGCAAGGTCATCGGCGTCTTTGGCTTTTCCATGCTCGCCATTCGGCTGGGCCTGACGGACATGCCCGCCTATGCGGGACGCCGTCAGATGGTCGGCGTGGCGCTGCTGTGCGGGATTGGCTTCACCATGAGCCTCTTCATCACCTTGCTTGCATTCCCGGGTGACCCGCTCCTGCAAGCCGAAGCAAAGATCGGCATTCTGGGTGGGTCGCTAATTTCTGGACTGCTTGGCTATGCACTGCTGCGCACAGCGCCGCAGGACTGGCCGGGCACACCGTCCCGGTAGGGCATAAATGGAAACAAAAGCTTATCGTGCAAAGGCAGCGCCGCAGCAGCCATGCCGTCTTGCAGGCGCCGTCACATCGGCAAAAAGAACCGCCTTGCGCCGTCTTGATCAGGACGCAACCACGCCAGCCTGCCAGGACGGGTAAAAGACACCCGATGGCTGGCGGTTTATTGTGTCGTTTTCGGGAAGCGCCAGAAATCCATGCGCGTCACGAGACCATGGCAGGTAAAAGCAGGAATAGCACTTAATCTTTTAGACTATTCTCGTGGCGGCCAGCGCCAGCGGTGCTTTGCGAGGATTGTCGCAAGGCCTGGGCATGAGCGCGGCCGGACAGAGAAAGCTGCGCAGTTCCTGCAACCCGCCGGCCAGCCGGCACCGTGCCATCAGCGCAGATTGCAGTGGCGGCGGGCCGGGCAACCCGTTCATTCTGCCTCTGGGATGAAACCGGGGAGGGGGCCATGCCACAACCAGACCAGGCCGCCAGGGCGATCGATGCCCTGGTGGATGACATCGAGGGTCTCGCCCGGCGCGGCAGCGTCCGCGCCGAGGAGGTCTTCGCCCTGCTGCACCGGGCGATCGGCCGCCGCGCCGCCGACCACCCGCTGGGGAGCGAGGCCGATGCGCTGGCCGCCGCGCCGCCAGCCCGGCGGGCCTCGGCCGGGTGAGCCGCGCAGCGGACCGCCCTGGCCATCACCGACGATCGGCGGCCCAGCGCTTCCGCGCCGCATGGCCCAGCGCCTGGGCCGCCATCACCCCCACCATCCGCCGCGCCGCCTGCATCGCGGCCAGGCTGCTGGCCCGCGCCGGGTCGGGCCCGGCCGGCCGGGACGGGATCAGCGGCAGCACCGCCTGCGCGGCTTTCAGCCACAGCGCGCGCTCGGCCGTGGCCTTCGGGGCGTGGCCGGCCAGCCAGGCCTCGGCCGCGGCCTCGCCCACCAGCGGCGCCAGGGCGGGATCGACCGTCCTGGCGCGGGCGGCGGCCCAGTCGAACATCTCGCGGAGACTCGCCTCCACCGCATCCAGCATCGTCGGTCAGCCCCCTGGCGGCATTGTTGCCCAGCGGCGACGCTTCGGCTGCAACTTAAGCTAAGGCGGCGGCAGAAAATCAGCGATTGTCGGCGGGGGGTGCATAGAGCTCGCTGATCGAGGCGCTGTCGCGCAGCCCGTGGCCCTGCGCGACATAGGCGCGGTACTGCGCCGCCGCGGCCTGCACCATCGGCAGGTCCAGGCCCTGCGCCTCGGAAAAATGCCCGACGGCGTCGAGGTCCTTCAGAAGCTGCCGGGCATAGCCGGAGGGCGGCTCGAAGTCGCGCTGCTGCATGCGCGGATAGATCCGCCGCAGCAGCGCGCTGTCGGCATGGCCGCCGGCCAGGCAGGCGGGCAGGGCGGCGGCGTCCAGCCCGGCGGCCTCGGCCAAAGCCAGCGCCTCGGCCATCAGCACATAGCCGGCGCCGACGATCGCCTGGTTCAGCATCTTTGCCAGCTGCCCGGCGCCGGCCTCGCCCATGCGGGTGACATTGGCGCCCAGCGCCTGCAGCACCGGCGCGGCCTCCGCGACATCGGCCGCGGCGCCGCCGGCCATGATGGTCAGCGACCCTTCCAGCGCCGCCTGCGGCCCGCCGGAGACCGGCGCATCGACCCAGCGCAGCCCGTGCTCCGCCCGCGCCTGCGCCGCCATGGCGCGGGTGGCGGCGGGATCGGCGGTGGAATGGTCGATCAGCAGCGTGCCGGGCCGGGCGCCGGCGGCCAGGCCGTCGGCGCCGAGGACCACCGCGCGCACCGCCTCGGCGTGCAGCACGCAGGTCACCAGGATATCGGCCTGCCGCGCCAGCGCGGCGGGCGAGCCAGCGGCGACGGCGCCGTAGGGCAGCACGGTGTCCAGCCGCTCCGCCTCGCGGTTCCAGACGGCGACGGCATGGCCCTGCGCCAGCAGGCGGCGGACCATGGCCTCGCCCATCAGCCCGATGCCGGCGAAGCCGATGCGCAGCGCGGTCATGCCGCGCCGCCCGTGCGATAGACCGCGCGGGCGGTGTCGCGGAACAGCAGCGCCTGGTCCTCGGGCGGCAGAGACGCGGTGATCGCCTTGAAGCCGGCAAAGATGCTGTCGAGGCTGCCGCAGAGGCTGTCGACCGGAAAATTGCTGGCGATCATGCAGCGGGCGGCGCCGAACAGCGACACGGTCTGCAGCACGATGTCGCGCTGGTCCTCGGCGCGCCAGGGGCGCCCGGCGATGCCAAGGCCCGAGATTTTCACGCGAACATTCGGATTGTCGGAAAATCGCGCCATGGCCTCGCGCCAGCCGCGCAGGCTGTCGGCGTCGCGCCCGGCGGGCAGGCCGGTGTGGTTCAGCACGATCAGCGTCTCCGGAAAGTCGCGCGCCAGGGCGCCGGCCTCGCCCAGGTTGCGCCAGGGCGTCTGCAGGTCGAAATGCAGCCCGAGCCGGGCCAGCGCTGCATAGCCGCGCCGCCAGGCAGGGTCCGACAGCAGCGCAGCATCCTCGCCCGGCTTGTGGCGGATGCTGCGCACCAAGGGGCACCCGGCCTGCCGCGCCAGCTGGTCGGCGGCATCGGCATGGTGCAGCCAGCCTTGCGCGACGATGGCGTTCGGCCAGCCGTGGCGGGCGTGCAGCGCCTCGGCATAGCGGGTCTCGCCGAGGCCATCCTCGGGGTCCCATTCGGTCTCGACATAGACGGTCTCGGCGACGTCGTGCCCCGCGGCGTCGCGGCGATAGTCGTCGGGCAGATAGTCGCGCTTGATCGCCGCATAGTCGCCGTAGCGGAAGGCGACACGGGCCCCAGGGGCCAGCCACGGGTTGCGCCCGCGCGCCGGCTCCCAGAAATGCTGGTGCGCATCGACCATCGGGCCGGACCAGCCGGTCATGCCTTGGCCAGGCCCAGCGCGCGCAGCAGCTCGGCCGCGGTCACCGCATAGTCGCGGGCGAAACGCCCGGCGGCGTCCGGCGTCTCCCAGACCGGCACGATGCCGCGCTGCGCCAGCAGGCCGCGCACCTCGGGCTTCGCCTGGGCGCGGCCGGCGGCCTCCAGCAGGCGGCGATGCGTCTCCTCGGGCAGGCCGCGCGGCCCGACCAGCGCGAACCAGTTCTCGAACGTCCAGTCCAGGCCGGATTCGACCAGCGTCGGCAGGCCGGGCAGCACTTCCAGCCGGTTGCGGCCCATCACGGCGAGGCCGCGCGCCTGGCCGGCATCGATCAGCGGCTTGCCCTCGATCGGCGAGCAGGTGGCCATGCTGATGCCGCCCGCCACCACATCCTGCATCGCCGGCGCGCCGCCCTGCGAGGGCACCCAGCGCACCTGGTCGGCCTCCATCCCCGCCGCCCGCAGCATCCCCGCCAGCGCGATGTGCCAGGACCCGCCCAGCCCGCTGCCCGAGGCGGTGTAGAGGCCTTTGCGACCTTCCTTGATGGCGGCCAGCATCTCCTGGACGCTCTTCCACGGGCTGCCGGCGCGCACCGTGACGCCGGCCGGGATGGTCGCCAGGCGGGAGAGGATGTCGAAGCTGTCGGGCGAGATCTCCGCCATGCCGAGCGCGCGGAAATAGGAGATCTCCGAGCTGGCGACGCCCAGCGTGTAGCCGTCGGGGCGCGCCGTCGCGATGGCGCTGTGGCCGACCACGCCATTGCCGCCGGTGCGGTTGACCACGTTCACCGGCACGCCGAGCTCCTGCTCCAGGCCGGAGACGAAGATGCGGGTGACGCTGTCGGCGCCGCCGCCGGCGGCCCAGGGCACCACCATGGTCACCGGCCGCGCCGGCCAGGCCTGGGCCCGCGCGAGAGACGGCATCGCCAGCAGCCCGCCGGCGAGGCCAAGAACAGAGCGCCTCAGCATGATCGGATCCTTCCCCGTGGCGGCGCCAGATCCGCTGACGGGATCTTTGGGACGCTGCCGCCGGAAATTCACTGCCGCGGCGGGGCCGCCGTCAATCGGAAAGCGGCGGGGATGGCGCGCCGAGCGCCGCGCCGACCTGGCGCAGCATGGCCAGCAGCGGCGCGCCCACCGCCGCCAGCCGCGGCACCTCCACCGCGAAGCCGATGGCCGAGCAGCTGAAGCTGAAGACGCTGCCGTCGCGCGGATCGACGAAGGGCGCGCCGATCGCCGCCACGTCGTCGCGCAGCTGGCCGATGACGATGCAGAATCCGCACTCCGCGAGCTGCGCGAAGGAGGCGGCGATGGCGGCCTGCTGCGCCGGCCAGCGCCCGCCGGCCAAAGCGCGCAGCCGCTGCAGCGTCTCGTCGCGCCGGCGCGGCTCCATGGCGAAGAGCGCGGCATGGCCGAGGGCGGTGCGGCCGATCGGCAGCCGCGCGCCCATCTCGCTCGCCACCACCACCTGGCCGGCCTTCTGCGCCAGCTCGAAATGCAGCATCTCGTCGCCGACCGGCATGGCCAGGTCGACCGGCAGGTCGATCGCCTCGCTGAGGCCGCGCATCAGCGGCGCCGCGATGCCGCGGATGTCGAGATTGGCCAGCCGCGCCAGGCCGAGCCGCAGCGCCGCGGGGCCGAGCTGCCAGCCGGCGCCCTCGACCCGGTCGAGATAGCCCAGCGCCGCCAGGCTGAGCGCCAGCCGCGACAAAGTGGAGCGCGTCAGGCCGAGCTGCCCGGCCAGCACCAGCCCGGAGACCGGCCGCGGCGAGGCGGCCACCGCCTCGAGGATCTGGAAGCTTTTGCGCACGGCGGTCGGCACGGCGGCGGGATCGGCGGCGGGATCGGCGAAGGGGGCGGTCATGACGGCAGGCTAGGGCAGCGGGACCCCGCCAAGCAATCCCGTATTTTGGGAAGCGATCCTGCATATTGACATCGATGCCGAATCGTCATGTGGTGGGGCCAAGCGACAAAGGGGGGGCGCCGATGCGGCAAGCCACCCGCAAGGGGAGGGGAGCACCTGGCATGAGCCGGATCCTGCATCGCAGCCTGCGCAACGACCCGCTGCTGGCCGTCTCCGGCCGCGGCCTGCTGGTACAAGGCGCGGAAGGCGCGCCGGTGATCGACGCCTCGGGCGGCGCGGCCGTCGCCTGCCTCGGCCATGGCGACGAGCGCGTGGTCGCCGCCATCACCGAGCAGGCGCGGCAGATCGCCTACGCCCACACGGTCTTCTTCAGCTGCGCCGCGGCCGAGGAGCTGGCCGACCTGCTGGTCGGCGAGGCGCCGGGCGGGCTGACGCACGCCTATTTCGTCTCCTCCGGCTCGGAGGCGATGGAGGCGGCGCTGAAGCTGACGCGGCAGTATTTCCTGGAGATCGGCCAGCCGCAGCGGCACCGCTTCATCGCGCGGCGGCAGAGCTACCATGGCAACACGCTGGGCGCGCTCGGCCTCGGCGGCAATTTCGCCCGGCGCGACCCTTACGCGCCGATCCTGGCCGACTGCTTCAGCCACGTCTCGCCCTGCTTCGCCTATCGCTTCCAGGGCGCGCAGGAGAGCGACGCCGACTATGTCGCGCGGCTGGCCGCCGAGCTGGAGGCGGAGTTCCAGCGCCTGGGCCCGCAGAATGTCGCGGCCTTCGTCGCCGAGCCGATCGTCGGCGCCACGGCCGGCTGCGTCACCGCGCTGCCGGGCTATTTCCCGGCGATGCGCGCGGTCTGCGACCGGCATGGCGCGCTGCTGATCCTCGACGAGGTGATGTGCGGCATGGGCCGCAGCGGCACGCTGCATGCGTGGGAGCAGGAGGGCGTCACCCCCGACATCCAGACCATCGCCAAGGGGCTGGGCGGCGGCTACCAGCCGATCGGCGCGATCCTGGCGCAGGGCCGCATCGTCGCGGCGCTGACGGCGGGCTCGGGCGCCTTCAAGCACGGCCATACCTACCAGGCGCATCCGGTGGCCTGCGCCGCGGCGCTGGCGGTGCAGCGCATCATCCGCGACGACGCGCTGCTGGAGAATGTCCGCGCCATGGGGCAGCGGCTGGAGGCGGCGCTGCAGGACCGCTTCGGCAACCACGCCCATGTCGGCGACATCCGCGGCCGCGGCCTGTTCTGGGCGCTGGAATTCGTCGACGACCGCGCCAGCCGCAAGGCCTTCCCCGCCGCGCGCAAGGTCAGCGAGGCGGTGAAGGACGCCGCCATGGCCGCCGGCGTGATGATCTATCCGATGGGCGGCACGATCGACGGCGTGCAGGGCGACCATGTGATCATCGCGCCACCCTACACCGCGCAGCCCGGCGACATCGACGCGATCGTCGCCCGGCTGGGCGATGCGGTCGACGCGGTGCTGGGCTGATGAAACGCCAGATGGGAACCAGCAGCATGCCTGTCCTCACCCGCCGCGGCCTGCTGCAGGGCAGCGGCACCGTGCTCGCCGCCGGCCTGGCGCGGCCGGCCTTCGCGCAGGGCGCGGTGCCGGCCAAGCCGGACCGCATCGTCGTCAACGCCTCCGGCGGCGCCATGGCGAACTTCCTGCGCCGCGCCTATTTCGCCGATTTCGAGCGCGAGCACGGCATCCGCGTCATCGACACCTCGCCGGTCGATTTCGGCAAGCTGCGGGCCATGGTCAACAGCGGCAATCCGGAATGGACGGTGACCGAGATCGGCGGCCAGGATGCCGACCGGGCGCGCGAGATGAACCTGGTCGAGCCGATCGACACCGCGATCGTCGACCTGTCGAAATACCCGGCGATCGGCAAGCAGTCGCATATCTTCGTGGGCTCGGCCTATTCCACCGTGCTCGGCTTCCGCAGCGACGTCTTCAAGGACGGCAGCCATCCCAAGGGCTGGGCGGATTTCTGGGATGTCGCCCGCTTCCCCGGGGCGCGCTCGCTGCGCAACCATCCGGTGGACAACCTGGAATTCGCGCTGCTGGCCGATGGCGTGCCGATGGACCAGCTCTATCCGCTCGACATCGACCGCGCCTTCCGCAAGCTCGACCAGATCCGCCCGCATATCGCGGTCTGGTGGAGCACCGGCGCGCAGCCGGCGCAGATGCTGGTCGACAAGGAGGTGGTGCTGGCCACCGGCTGGAACGGCCGCTTCTTCGAGCTGGCCAAGAAGAACGCGCCGGTCGGCTCGGAATTCCAGGGCGGCTCGCTGAAGAGCAGCGCCTGGGGCATCCCGCGCGGCACCCGCAACGCCTATTGGGGGCAGAAATTCCTGCAGACCATGACCAATCCGCGGCTGCAGGCGATCTATGCCACCGAGCTGTCCTATGCCGGGCTGCATCCGGACACGGTGAACTACGTGGCCGAGGAGCTGCGCCCGCTGCTGCCGACGGCGCCGGTCAACCTGGCCCGGCAGTTCTGGCTCGATGTCGCCTGGTGGACCGAGAACGGGGCCCGGGCGCAGGAACGCTGGAACCGCTGGATGCTGCAGCGGGGTTGAGGTGCAGCTCTCCGTCACAGGCATCGTCCGCCGCTTCGGCACGGTCGCAGCGCTCGGCGGCGTCGATCTCGACGTCGCCGAGGGCGAGTTCCTCACCATCCTCGGCCCTTCGGGATCGGGCAAGACCACCCTGCTGAAGGCGATCGCCGGCTTCGAGATCCCCGACGAGGGCGCGGTCACGCTCGGCGGGCTGGATGTCACCCTGGCGCCGCCGCGCAGCCGCGAGGTCGGCATGGTCTTCCAGAACTATGCGCTGTTCCCGCATATGAGCGTGGCGCAGAACATCGCCTTCCCGCTGGAGATGCGCCGCCGGCCGCGCGCCGAGGTGCGCCAGCGGGTCGAGGCGGCGCTGCGCCTGGTCGAGCTGGAGGGCATGGCCGCGCGCCTGCCGCGGCAATTGTCGGGCGGCCAGCAGCAGCGCGTGGCGCTGGCCCGCGCCGTGGTCTTCGACCCGAAGCTGCTGCTGCTGGACGAGCCCTTCGGCGCGCTCGACCGCAAGCTGCGCGAATCGCTGCAGCTCGAGGTGCGGCGGCTGCAGCGGCGGCTCGGCCTGACCACGCTGTTCATCACGCATGACCAGGAGGAGGCGCTGATCATGTCCGACCGCATCGCGGTGATGGACAAGGGGCGCATCCAGCAGATCGGCCGGCCGGGCGACCTCTATGCGCGCCCCGCCAGCCGCTTCGTCGCCGACTTCCTGGGCGAATCCAACCTGCTCGAGGGCCGCGCCGGCCAGGGCGTGGCGCAGCTGCCCGGCTTCGGCGCGGTGCCGCTGCCGGGCGCGGCGGCCCAGCCCGACGGGCCGGTGACGCTGCTGCTGCGCCCCGAGGCGCTGCGCGTCGAGGCCGCCGCCGCGCCGCTGCCCTGCCGCGCGACGGGCACCGTGCTGGAGACCGTCTTCCTCGGCCAGTCGGCCAAGCTGCGGCTGCGCGTCGAGGGCGGGGCCGAGATGCTGGCGCGGCTGCCGCTGCGCCCCTCCGACCCGCCGCCGCCGGCGGAAGGCGTGGTGGTCACGCTGGGCTTCGCGCCGGAGGACCTGCATGTCGTCCCGCAAGGCTGACCCCGCTGGCTTCGCCGCGCCGGGGCATGGCCGCCGCGTGGTGGCGCGCCGGCGCGAGGCGGGGCTGCTGCTGCTCGGCCTGCCGGCGCTGCTGCTGCTGGCGCTGGTCTTCGCCTGGCCGGTGCTGCGGCTGCTGTCGCTGTCGGTCGAGGGCGGCACGCTGGCGCATTTCGAGAAGGCGGCGCTGGACGGGCTCTATGTCAGCGTGCTGCTCGACAGCCTGCGCATCGCAGCACTCGTGACGGCGATCTGCCTGGTGCTGGCCTACCCCGTGGCCTTCTGGCTGTCGCGCGCCGGGCGGCTCGGCCTCGCCATCGGCATGTTCGCGCTGCTGCTGCCGTTCTGGACCAGCGTGCTGGTGCGCACCTATGCCTGGCTGGTGCTGCTCGGCCGCAACGGCGTGGTCAACCGCACGCTGCGCGACTGGGGCTGGACCGAGGCGCCGCTGCCGCTGCTGCACAACACCACCGGCGTGCTGATCGGCATGGTGCATGTGCTGCTGCCCTACATGGTGCTGCCGGTCTATGCCGCGCTGCTGCGGGTCGATCCCGACCTGACGCGCGCGGCCGAGGGGCTGGGGGCGCCGGCCTGGCGCAGCTTCCTGCGGGTGACGCTGCCGCTGTCGATGCCCGGCGTCTCGGCCGGCTGCGCGCTGGTCTTCGTGCTGTCGCTGGGCTTCTTCATCACGCCGGCGCTGCTCGGCGGCGGCCATGTCATCATGATCTCGATGCTGATCGAGCAGCAGGTGCGCGAATTCCTCGAATGGCCCTTCGCCGCCGCGCTGTCGACGGTGCTGCTGCTGGCGACGCTGGCGATCTACGCGCTGATCGGCCGGCTGACACGGGGGGCGCGCCTTGCCACGTCATAGGCCCCGCTCCAACAGGCCCCGCTCCAACAGGCCGAGCCCCGGCAAGATCCTGCTCGGCGCCTTCGCCGGGCTGGTCTTCTTCTTCCTGCTGCTGCCGCTGCTGGTGGTCTTCCCGATCTCGCTGTCCTCGGCCGCCTATCTGCAGTTCCCGCCGCCCGGCTTCTCCTGGCAGTGGTACCAGCGCTATCTCGACGATCCGGGCTGGATCGAGGCGACCTGGCGCAGCCTGCAGGTGGCGGCGCTGTGCACCGCGCTGGCCATGGGGCTCGGCGTGCCGCTGGCCTTCTTCCTGGCGCGCTCGCGGCTGCCCGGCGTGCGGCTGCTCGACCGGCTGACCGCGGCGCCGATCATCGTGCCGACCATCATCCTGTCGATCGCGCTCTACGGCGTCTTCGCGCGGCTGCAGCTGGTCGGCGAATGGTATGGCCTGGCCATCGCGCATACCGTGCTGGCGCTGCCCTTCGTCGTCATCCTGGTCGGCGCCGGGCTGCGCGGCTTCGACGAGACGCAGGAGCAGGCGGCGGCCGGGCTGGGCGCCGCCTGGCCCTGGATCGTCTGGCGCGTCACCCTGCCGCAGCTGCGGCCCAGCCTGGTCTCCGCCGCCTTCCTGTCCTTCGTCAGCTCCTTCGACGAGCTGGTGCTGGCGATGTTCCTGTCGGGCGCGGCGATGACGCTGCCGAAGAAGATGTTCGACAATATCCTGATGGAGATCGACCCGACCATCGCGGCGGTGTCGGTGCTGCAGATCCTGCTGGTCGCCGTGGCCCTCGGCCTGACCAGCCTGTTCGGCCGTGGCGCGCTGACCACGACCATCACGCGCTGAGGCAAGCCATGGACCCGACCATTTTCCACCCCACCTTCAAGGCCCGCCCCTATTGGTGGGACGCCATCGACATCGACGGCCCCGAGCCCGCGACCGAGCTGCCGGCGCGCGCCGATGTCGTCATCATCGGCGGCGGGCTGACCGGGCTGAACTGCGCCATCGAGCTCGGCCGTGGCGGCGCCCGGCCGCTGGTGCTCGATGCCGAGCCGCTGGGCTACGGCGCCTCCACCCGCAATGGCGGCGGCGTCTCCGGCGGCAACAATGTCGGCAAGGGCCTGTCCGGCGCCAAGGGCCGGCAGAGCCCGGAGGAGATGCGCGACTGGCTGCGCGCCATCATGGGCGATGCCTCCGAGGGGCTGGCGCATATCGAGGCGCTGGTGGCGCGCGAGGGCATCGACTGCCACTACGCGCGCACCGGCCGCTTCGTCGGCGCCTGGACGCCGAAGCACTATGCCGGGATGGCGGCCAAGATCGACACGCTGAACGAATTCGCCGCCGCCGATGCCCATATGCTGCCGCGTGAGCGCCAGCGCGAGGAGATCGCCTCCGACTACTACCATGGCGGCATGGTGGTGAACCGCACCGGCAAGATCCATCCCGGCCTGTATCACCGCGGGCTGATGGCGGCGGCGCGCCGGCATGGCGCCACGCTGATGGGCCGCACCCGGGCCGGCGCGCTGACCCGCATCGCCGATGGCTGGCGCGTCGAGACCTCGCGCGGGCCGGTCGAGGCGGGCGAGGTGGTGATCGCCACCAATGGCTATACCGGCGCGCTGACGCCGGACCTGAAGCGCCGGCTGATCCCCGTCGCCTCCCATATCATTGCGACCGAGGAGCTGGACCCGGCGCTGGCCGCCAGCCTGATCCCGAAGCAGCGCACCCTGGCCGACAGCCGGCGCATCCTCTGCTACTACCGGATGTCGCCGGACAACCGGCGGGTGATCTTCGGCGGCCGCGCCCGCTTCACCCAGATCACGCCCGAGGTCTCGGCGCCGATCCTGCACGCGATGATGCTGGAGCGCTGGCCGCAGCTGAAGGGCGCCCGCATCACCCATGCCTGGACCGGCAATGTCGCCTTCGCCTTCGACTACCTGCCGCATATGGGGGTGACGCCGAAGGGGCTGCACTACGCCATGGCCTGCAACGGCGCCGGCGTCGCCATGCTGTCCTATCTCGGCGCCGAGCTCGGCAAGAAGCTGCTGGGCAAGAGCAACCGCATGCCGGTCTTCGACGGCCGCGACTTCCCGACGCGGCCCTTCTACACTGGCCGCCCCTGGATGCTGCCGATGGTGGGCAACTGGTACCGCTTCCGCGACTGGCTCGACCGCCGCGCCGCCTGAGGCCGGCATCCGGCCTCAGGCGTCAGAACTGCCAGCCCATCGGCACCCAGGCGAAGCCCTGCTCGAGGCGCAGCAGGTGGCCGAGGCCGGGGAAGGGGAAGTGGAAGCCCAGCACCGGCAGCCGCTCGGCCGCGGCGCGCGTGAAGATGCGCTGCCGCGCCGCCAGCGCCGATGCCGGGTCGCGGTCCGGCCCCGGGCGCCAGGGCCGGTCGATATTGACCACCGGGTGATAGGCCAGGTCGGCGGTCAGCAGCAGCTGGTCGCCGCCCGAATGCACCAGGAAGGCGGCCATGCCCGGGGTATGGCCGGCGGCCGGCAGGCTGGCCAGGCCGGGCAGGATCTCGGCGCCCGGCTCGTAGAGCACGATGTCGCGCCGCAGCGGCTCCAGGCTGTGGCGGATGGCGGCGCCGAAGCGCTGGCGGAACTCGGCCGGCACCGGCATGTAGGACAGGTCCGGCGCCGCCCCCATGAAGAAGTCCCAGTCGGCGCGCGGCGCGAAGACCGTGGCGCGGGGGAAGGCGCGGCCGCCCTCGGCGTCGCGCAGATTGCCGACATGGTCGGGATGGGTGTGCGAGACCACCACCGCGTCGATATCGCCGGGCGCCAGGCCGATCGCGGCCAGGGCGGCGAAGATCCGGCCGCCGCCCGGGCCCATGGTGGCGCCGGCCCCGGCCTCCAGCAGGATGCGCTGGCTGCCGGTCTCCAGCAGCAGGGTGTTGAGGTTCAGCACCAGCCGGTCGGCCGGCAGGAAGGCGCGGCGCAGCACCTCGCGCAGCTCGAGCTCCGGCGCGTCGGCGGCATAGACCGCGGGCGGGCCGCCGATCAGCCCGTCGCTCAGCACGGTGGCGCGGATGGCGCCGATCCGGAAGCGATAGGCGGCGGCATTGCCGGCGGGGTCCGCTGCCGGCTGGGTCGCCGCGGGCGTCGCCCCCAGCGTCGCGCCGCCGGCCAGCGCGGTCAGCATCAGGCGGCGGCGGGGGAGGGTGGGGTGCGGCATGCGGCGCTCCTGCGGGGTTCCGGGGCCCTGGCAGATGACATCGCCCGATTGCGCGGATAAGCTGGGTCTCGCCGATCAGCTTGATAAGAAAAACGGTGCAATGAAGCCGCTGCGCCTCGACAGCCTGGATGCCTTCGTCGCCATCCTCCGCGCCGGCGGCTTCCGCGCCGCGGCGCTGCAGCGCGGCGTCTCCTCCTCGGCGCTCAGCCAGTCGGTGGCATCGCTGGAGGCGGCGCTGGGGCTGCGGCTGCTGAACCGCACCACCCGCAGCCTGGCGCCGACCGAGGCCGGGGCGCAGCTGTTCCGCCGCCTGTCGCCGGCGCTGGACGACATCCGCCTGGCGATCGACGAACTGAACCGGCTGCGCGACAGCCCCTCGGGCCATCTCCGCATCAACGCCCCGGGCCCGGCGGCCGACCATGTGCTGTGCCCGCTGGCCTTCGACTTCATGCGCCGCCATCCGGAGGTGCAGGTCGAGATCATCAGCGACGCCGCGCTGGTCGATATCGTCGAGCAGGGCTTCGATGCGGGCGTGCGCTTCGGCCGGCAGCTGGCGCTGGACATGGTGGCGGTGCCGCTGGGGCCGCCGCTGCGCTACGCCATCGTCGCCGCACCCGACTACCTGGCGCGGCGCGGCCTGCCGGCGACGCCGCAGGAGCTGGTGCGGCACGACTGCATCCGCCGCCGCTTCCCGAAAGGCGCGCTGGTCACCTGGCGCTTCGCCAGGGGGGCGGAGGAATTCGAGCTGGAGCCGCAGGGCCGGCTGACCCTGGGCTCGGCGCATCAGGAGCTGCAGGCGGCGCTGGCCGGCCAGGGGGTGGCGCATCTCTTCGAGGACTATGTGCGCCCGCATCTGGCCAGCGGCGCCCTGGTCGAGCTGGTCGCCGAGTGGAGCCCGCGCCTGCCGGGCTGGTTCCTCTACTATCCCAGCCGGCGCCATCCCAGCGCCGCGATGAAGGCCTTCCTGGCGCATATCCGTGCGCAGCGTTGACGGGCGGGGCCGGTCTTCGCCAGGCTGCCGGTCCAACCCTTGGGGAGGCCGCGGCATGCCCGCCCTTCGTGCCGCGACCCTCGCCGCCCTTCTGTCAGCCCTGGCGGCCTGCGCCGGCGTCTCGACCCGCTCGATGGACGAGGCCGGCCCGGCCATCGAGGCCGAGGCCGCCGACCCCGCCGGCCGGCCGCATCGCAGCCCGCGCAGCATCGAGGAAGGGCTGCATTTCCGCTTCTAAAGCGTGATGGCTTGAGGTGGAGGCATCGAAAAGCCTGAATCACGCGATCGAACAGCGCCGCTTGGCAGCCGCGGCGGTCGGTGCGTTTAATTCCGGAGCGGCCGCGCCAAGCGGACCGATAAGAAGAAGCTCCGGAGGAAGAACAGGACATGTCGAAGGTGATCGCGCGCCGCGGCCTGATGGCGGCGGCCGGCCTGACGCTGCTGCCCGCCACAACCCCGCAGGCGCAGGAGGCGGCCTTCCCGACCAGGCCGGTGACGCTGGTCAACGCCTATCCGCCCGGCGGCGTGACCGACACCGCGACCCGGGTGCTGGCCGAGCGGATGGGCCAGGCGCTGGGCCAGAATGTCGTGGTCGACAACCGCCCCGGCGGCGCCACCAGCCCGGCCAGCACCGCCGTCGCGACGGCGAAGCCCGACGGCTACACCCTGCTGATGGGCTCGCCCACCTTGGCCATCAACCCGGCGCTGCAGCCGGCGCTGACCCCGCGCGCGCCGCAGAAGGAGCTGGTGGCCATCGCCATGGGCTATCGCACGCCGATGGTGCTGCATCTGCACCCTTCCGTGCCGGCGAAGACCCTTCCGGAATTCATCGCCTATGCCAAGGCGCATCCCGGCGAGATCAATTTCGGCTCCTCCGGCATCGGCGCGGTGAACCATCTCTGCATGGAGCTGCTGCGGGCGCGGGCCGGGCTCGACATGGTGCATGTCCCCTATCGCGGCGGGGTGCAGGCGCTGCTCGACCTGCGCAGCGGCCGGCTGCAGGCGATGTTCTCGGCCGCCCTCGAGGCCGCGCCGCCGATCACCGAGGGCGTGACCCGGGGCCTGGCCGTCTCCTCCGCCCAGCGCTTGGCGCTGCTGCCCGACCTGCCGCCGGTGGGCGAGACCGTGCCGGGCTTCGACGTCGCCTTCTGGCAGGGGCTGTTCGCGCCCGCGGGCACGCCGGCGCCGGTGCTGGCGAAGCTGGAGGCGGCGATGCTGACGGCGACGCGCGACCAGGCCCTGGTGCAGCGCCTGGCGACGCAGGGGGTCTCGGTCCTGCCCGAGACCGGCGTGCAATTGGCCGAGCTGCTGGCGCGGGAGACCACCACCTGGTCGACGCTGATCCGCGACGCCGGCATCCGCCCCGAATGAGCGCGGCGCTGCCCCCCCTGCGCCATCCGCCGGTCCGCCCGGACTGGCTGGCGCGGCGGACGGAGACGGCGCTGGAGCCCGAGCTGCCGATCATCGACGCGCACCACCACCTGCGCAACCGCGCCGACGACGTCTACCTGGCCGCCGATTTTCTGGCGGATGCCGCGCAGGGGCACGACATCCGCGCCAGCGTGGCCGTCGAATGCATGGCCCACTTCCTGCCCGACGGCGACCCGCTGTTCCGCCCGGTGGGCGAGACCTTTTTTCTATGCGACCAGGGCGCCGGGACCAGGGTCGCGGCGGCGATCGTCGGCTATGCCGACCTGACCGCCGGCGCGGCCATCCGCCCGGTGCTGGAAGCGCATGTCGCGGCCGGGCAGGGGCGGTTCCGCGGCATCCGGCAGATCGCGACGCACCATCCCGACCCGGCGGCGCGCGGCTCCACCGGATCGCCGCCGCCCGGGCTGCTGCTCGACCCGGCCTTCCGCGCAGGTTTTTCCCAGCTGGCGCCGCTGGGGCTGAGCTTCGAGGCCTGGCTCTACCACACCCAGCTGGCCGAGCTGCGCGACCTGGCCGATGCCTTCCCCGACACCCGCATCGTGCTGAACCATGTCGGCGGCGCGCTGGGCATCGGCCCCTATGCCCAGCGCGGCCGGCATGTGCGCGCGGCCTGGAGCGCCGCCCTGCGCGAGCTCTCTCACTGTCCCAACCTGTCGATCAAGCTGGGCGGGATGGGGATGCGGCTGTTCGGCTTCGGCTTCCACGAGCAGGACGACCCGCCCGGTTCGCAACAGCTGGCCGAGGCCTGGCGGCCGCTGACGGAGATCTGCGTCGAGGCCTTCGGCGCCGAGCGCTGCATGTTCGAGAGCAACTTCCCGGTCGACAAGGGCGCCTGCGGCTATGTGCCGCTGTGGAACGCCTTCAAGCGGATCAGCCGCGGCTGGACGCCGGCCGAGCGCGCGGCCGCCTTCCACGACACCGCCGCCCGCTTCTACCGGATCGAGGGGCTGGGCTGAGGCGCCCGGGCGCGGCGCCGCAACGCGCGGATCTGGCGGCGCAGCACGGCATTTTCCGCCACCACCGCGGACAGCGCCGCCTCCTCGGCATCGCCCTGCCAGCGATACAGGGTGGAGCGCGGCACGCCCAGGCGGATGGCGATGATGGCATGCGCCACCCCCTGCTGCCGCAGCAGCCGCGCCTGGCCGACCATGCGGGCGATCTCGGCGGGGCAATAGCGCGGCCGGCGGCGGCGCACATCCAGCCGGATGCGCGCGGCGATGCTGTCGCAATCGGGCTCCGGCTTCAGGCTCGGGCGCATGCGGCGGCTCCTCGGTCAGGGTGGCTCCTGTCTTGAAGACGAACGAGACGGGCCGGCGTACACCCTGCCCGCGAAATTTTTTCGGCCCCCGGCCGGGGCAGGGGGCGCGCGGCGCCGGCTTCGCGCCTATCCTGCCCGCCTCGCGACAAGAGGATGACGGGCGGATGGCTCTGAGCACGGACCGGTTTCTGGCGGATCTCGACGCGCTGCGGCGCATCGGCACCTACAAGAGCGGCGTGCACCGCCCGACCTTCGGGCCCGAGGACATGGAAAGCCGCCACTGGCTGGTCGCCGCGATGCAGGCGGCGGGGCTCGAGGCCTCGATCGACGGCATCGGCAATGTCTTCGGCCGCCATCCCGGACCCGGCCCGCATCTGCTGGCCGGCAGCCATATCGAGACGCAGAACCAGGCCGGCTGGCTGGACGGCGTGCTCGGCGTGGTGGGCGCCCTGGAGCTGGCGCGCGCCGGATTGCCGGTCGATGTCTGCGCCTATGCCGACGAGGAGGCGCATTGGGGCGACTTCATCGGCAGCCGCTCGCTGATCGGCGAATTGTCCGAGGAAGACATCGACGCCGCCCGCAACCGCTACACCGGCGCGGCGCTGCGGCCGACGCTGGAAGCGGTGGGCCTGGCCGGGCGGCCGCGGCTGCTGCTCGACCCCGCGCGCTACAAGGGCGCGCTGGAGATGCATATCGAGCAGGGCACGCAGCTGGAGAATGCTGCCCTGCGCATCGGCGTCGTCACCGGCATCGTCGGCATCCGCCAGTTCCGCATCGTGATCACCGGCCAGCAGGATCATACCGGCGGCACGACGATGCGCGAGCGCCGCGATGCCGGGCTGACGGCCGTGCGGCTGCTCGGCCTGCTCGACCGCGAGATGCCGCGGGCGGCGGCCGAGCGCAGCGTCTGGACCACCGGCCGCATCGCGCTGGAGCCGAACGCGCCGATGATCATCCCGGGCCGCGCGGAAATCGTCTTCTCGTTCCGCGACCTGTCGGAAGCGGTGATGGACCGGATGGAGGCCTGTCTGCGCGCCGTGGTGCAGGAGAGCAACCGCCAGGAACGCTGCCCCGCGGTGCTGGAGGAGATCAGCCGCTCCGCCCCGGCGCTCTCTGACCCGGCGATCGTCGGCGCCTTCCAGGGCGCGGCCGAGGCGCTCTGCCCCGGCGCCTGGCAGGCGATGCCGAGCGGCGCCATCCATGACAGCCAGATCCTGGCGCGCAAGCTCCCCGTGGGCATGCTCTTCGTGCCCTCGATCGGCGGCATCAGCCACCACTGGACCGAGGACACCAGGCGGGAAGACCTGGCGCTGGGCATGGAAGTGCTGCACGGCGCGGCGCAGCGCTTCCTGGCGGCCTGAAGCCGCGCGGCCCGCGGTCACCCGCGGGCCGGCCCCGTCAGGAGATGACGGTGAAGACCTTGCGCACCTTCTCCACCGTCTTCCAGATGCCGGTGAAGCCGGGCTTCATGACGAAGCTGTCGCCGGCGCGGAAGGTGCGGGTCTCGCCGCCCTGCTCGGTCAGCTCGACGACGCCGGCGATCAGGTGAACCACCTCGCAATCGCCGCCCTTCATCGAATGGGTGGTGCCCTCGGTCAGGTCGGCCACGCCGCTGCGCACCCGGCCGCCATGGCTGGTATCCTGGTCCCAGACGGTGACCTCCGGCCGGCCCTCGATCAGCCGGTCCTCGGGCGGATGCTTGGTCACGCCCGCGCCCAGCGCCGTCGTCTCGATCTTCACCAGCAGCGACATGGTCGTCGGTCCTTCCGTCAGGGCTGTCGGGTCCAGCCAGTCGGGTCCAGCCTATCGGCCGCCTGCCGCGCCAGGCTGCCGTGCTGGCGCTGTCCGCGGCAGAAGCCGCTGTTCGCGGCCCCTGGCCTGGCAGAAGCTGTCGGCGGCATCCCCGGGTGGATCCCTTGGGCCGGCCCTCGGCGCGGCTTTGTTTCAGGCGGTTTCGGCGGCCTGATTTCTGTGGCTCCCGGGCGCGCCCCCCCGCTATAAGCCGCCCCCGCTC
>NZ_CACSJM010000083.1 GCF_902706185.1 Roseomonas sp. 18066
GCGCGGCGCCGCCCGCCCCCCATAAGCCAGCGCATGAAGCGTTTCTGGGATCAGGCCGTCGCGACCCGCACCGGGGATGGCCATGCCGTGCTGCTCGATGGACGCCCGCTGCGCCTGCCCGGCGCCGGGCCCCTGAGCCTGCCCACCGCCCCCCTTGCCGAGGCCGTCGCCGCCGAATGGCAGGCCGCCGGCGGCGCCAAGGGCGCCGAGTTCCGCATGGAGGACGTGCCCCTGACCCGGGTCGTCGCCACCGCGCTGGACCGCATCGCCCCGGACACCGAGCCCTCGATCCTGGCGCTGGCCGAATATGGCGGCACCGACCTGCTCTGCTACCGCGCCGCCGAGCCGCGCCTGGCCGCCCGCCAGCGCCGCGAATGGCAGCCGCTGCTGGAATGGGCGGTCGACCAGTATGGCGCGCCGCTCGGCGTCACCACCGGCATCATGCCGATCAGCCAGCCCGCCGCCTCCCGCGCCGCGCTGGCCGCGGCCCTCGCCCGCCGCAACGCGCTGGAGCTGGCGGCGCTGGGCGTCGCCATCCCGGCGCTGGGCAGCCTGGTGCTGGGCCTGGCCCTGGCCGAGGGCCATCTGGACGCCGCCGAGGCCACGCGCCTGGCCTTCCTCGACGAGGATTTCCAGCAGGAGCTCTGGGGCGTCGACGCCGAGGCCGCCGAGCGCCGCCGCAACGTCGCCGCCGATGTCGATCTGGCCGCCCGCCTCTTGGCCCTGGCGCGGCGCTGAAGCAGGCTGTCGGGCCAGAGCAGGGAGCGACCAGGATGGACGCCAAGCGGGTGCGCATCGAGGGCCGGGTGCAGGGGGTCGGCTATCGCGACTGGATGGTGGCCGAGGCCAACCGCCTGGGCGTGCAGGGCTGGGTGCGCAACCGCGCCGATGGCAGCGTCGAGGCGCTGGTCGCCGGCGACGCGGCCGCCGTGGGCGCCCTGCTGACCGCCTGCCGCGCCGGCCCGCGCCTGGCCCGCGTCGACGTCATCACCGAGGAATTCGCCGAGCCCCCCGAGCTGCCCGGCTTCCGCCGCGAGCCCGGGCTTTGACCGAGGCGCCCCCCTTGATCGAACCACGCGTGGTCGACACGCCGATCATCCTCTACGCCTTCGACCGCCCGGACTACCTGGACCGGGTCGCTGCCTCGCTGACGAAGCAGCGCGGCGTGGTGATCGACCCGAAGCGGGTCTTCCTGCTGCAGGACGCCGCCGTCTCCCCGCGCACGGGCAAGCGCTTCGCGAAGGACGAGGACATCGCGGCCTCCATCGCCGCCTTCCGCCGCCATTTCCCCGACAGCCCGGTCCTGGCCTCGCCGCACAACCTGGGCGTCGCCCGCAACATCCTGCGCGGCGAGCGCCTGGTCTTCGACGAGCTGAACGCCGAGCTCGGCTATTTCTTCGAGGACGATCTCGAGCTCGGCCCCTGGTACCTCTTCGCCCTGGAACGCCTGAAGGCGCTGACCGCCCCCTTCGACCGCGTGGCCTATTTCGGCGCCTATGGCGACCACCGCCGCGACTATCCAGGGCCGGTGGTGAAGTACATCCCGCTCGAGCACCACTGGGGCTTCGGCCTGCGCCGCCACGCCTGGCGCCGCATGATGAAGTGGCTCGAGCCCTACTACGCGCTGCTCGAAGGCCGCGACTACAACGCCCGCGACCACGCGGCGATCTACGAGATGTTCCGCCCGCTCGCCATCGCCTCCGAGGCCTCCTCCCAGGACGCCGCCAAGTCGATCGCCTGCCTCGAGCTCGACATGACCCGGGTGCTGACCACCGTGTCCTTCGGCCTCTATATCGGCGAGCGCGGCAATTCCTTCTCGCCCCAGCACTTTCGCAACATGGGCTTCGACAAGATGTCGATCGCCCAGAGCGAGACCTACGACTTCCAGCCGCTGACCGACGCCAAGCTGCTCGAGGTCGACGGCTTCCACCGGCGGCACTACGAACGCCTCCGCCGCGAGCGATTCGACGAGATCGTCGAGAGGCACAAGAAAAAGTAAGTTCCGGGGGAATGAATTCCCCCGGACCCCCATCTTTTTTCTGTCTGGGCCGATGGACGCTGTCCATCGGCGGAACGCACCCCATGCTCCGCAGACACACCATCGACACGCCGGTCGGACAGCTCCAGCTCTTCGCGACAGAAGACGCCCTGCACGCCATCCTCTGGCCCGGCGAAAACCCCCACCGCATCCGCCTGCCCGACGCCCTCGACGCGCAGAACCCTATCCTCGCCGAGACCGCGCGCCAGCTGCACGAATACTTCCAAGGCACGCGAACCGCCTTCGCGCTTCCGCTCCACGAAACCGGCACGGATTTCCAGCGCAACCACTGGGCCGCCCTCCGCGCCATCCCCTATGGCGAGACCCGCAGCTACGCTGGCCTGGCGCAGCAGGCTGGCAACCCCAAAGCCAGCCGGGCGATCGGCGCCGCCAATGGTCGCAATCCGATCTCCATCGTGACACCCTGCCATCGCGCCATCGGCAGCGGCGGGGCGCTCACCGGCTTCGCCGGCGGGCTGGACGCCAAGCGATGGCTGCTCGACCTCGAGGCGCGCCATCGATGACCAGCCTGCGTCACGCCGTCTTCGACACCGCCGCCGGCCCCTGCGGCCTGGCCTGGACCGGCAGCGGCCTGGCCCGCTTCCAGCTGCCCGCCGACGACGCCGCCGCGACCGAGGCCGCCCTGACCCGCCGCATCGCCTCCACCCGCGCCCCGCCGCCCCCGGCGGTGGAGGCCCTCATCGACGCCGTCCGCCGCTACTTCGACGGCGCGCCGGAAACATTCGCGGACGTCCCCCTCGACACCGCCGTCGAGGACGAGACGCACCGAAAGATCTACGCGGCGACCCGGGCCCTGCCCTGGGGCACCACCACCACCTATGGCGCCCTGGCGGCCCGGCTCGGCCTCGGCCGCGAGGCGGCGCGCGACATCGGCGTCGCCATGTCGCGCAACCCGGTGCCGCTGATCGTCCCCTGCCACCGGGTGCTGGCCGCCGGCGGCGCGCTGGGCGGCTTCTCGGCCCCGGGCGGCGCCGTCACCAAGCGGCTGATGCTGCGGCTGGAGGGCGTGCCGCTGCCGCCGGAGCAGCCCAGCTTCTTGCTCTGATATCCGCGATGTCACGCATCCTTCCCCTTCACGCCCGGCGCGGAGCGGGCAGACTGGACCGGCAGGGCTGATCCTGCGGCGCAAGGAGCGAAGCATGGCCAAGGCAGCGTCCGGAAACATCCGCATCGGCATCGGTGGCTGGACCTACGAGCCCTGGCGCGGCCCTTTCTACCCCGACCGCCACCCGCAGAAGCGGGAGCTGGAATATGCCGCCGCGCAGCTCGGCAGCATCGAGATCAACGGCACCTATTACGGCTCGCAGAAGCCCGAGAGCTTCGCCCGCTGGCACGATGAAACCCCAGAAAATTTCGTCTTCTCGCTGAAGGCGCCGCGCTTCGCCACCAACCGCCGCGTCCTCGCCGAGGCCGGCCAGAGCATCGAGCGCTTCGTCACCGGCGGCATCCTGGAGCTGAAGGACAAGCTGGGGCCGATCAACTGGCAGTTCATGGCGACCAAGGCCTTCGACCCCGACGACTTCGCTGGCTTCCTCAAGCTGCTGCCCGCCAGCGTCGAGGGCCGCGCCCTGCGCCACGCCGTCGAGGTCCGCCACGACAGCTTCAAGCACCCCGACTTCATCGCCCTCGCCCGCGAGCATGGCGTCGCGGTGATCACCGCGGGTGATTCCGGCTATCCCCAGATCGCAGACGCCACCGCCCCCTTCGTCTATGCCCGCATCATGGGCACCCGCGAGGACGAGGCCGAGGGCTATTCGGCCACCGACCTCGACCGCTGGGCCGCCCGCGCCCAGGCCTGGGCCACGGGCAAGCCGCCCGAAGGCCTCGACCCCGTCGCCGCCCCCGAGAAGAAGGCCCCGCCCCGCGATGTCTTTCTGTATGTCATCAGCGGGCACAAGGTGAAAAACCCGGCGGCGGCCATGGCGCTGATCGAGCGCTGCGGCTGAATGGCGCAGCCCGATCTGTTCGCGCCACCGCCCCCGGCGCGGGAGCCGCTCTCCGCCGGCGCCCTGCTGCTGCGCGGCTTCGCGCGGGACGCAGCGCCGGAGCTGCTGGCCGGCATCGCGGCCATCGCCGAGCAGGCGCCCTTCCGCCACATGGTCACCCCCGGCGGCTTCGCCATGTCGGTGGCCATGACCAGCTGCGGCGCGCTGGGCTGGGTCACCGACCGCCGCGGCTACCGCTATGCCGGTCGCGACCCCGACAGCGGCGCGCCCTGGCCTGCCATGCCCGCCGGCTTCCGCGCTTTGGCGCAGGCCGCCGCGGCCGAGGCCGGCTTCGCGGATTTCCAGCCGGATACCTGCCTGATCAACCGCTATGTCCCCGGGGCGAAGCTCGCCCTCCACCAGGACCGCGACGAGCGCGACACCGGCGCGCCGATCGTCTCGGTCTCGCTCGGCCTGCCGGCGGTGTTCCAATGGGGCGGGCTGCAGCGTGGCGACGCGCTGCGCCGCCTGGCGCTCGAGCATGGCGACGTGCTGGCCTGGGGCGGCCCCTCGCGCCTGTTCCACCACGGCGTGCTGGCGCTGAAGCCGGGCCACCACCCGGCGACCGGCGCCGCCCGGCTGAACCTGACCTTCCGCCGCGCCGGCTAGTCCTTCGGCGCCGCGTCCAGCATCGCCGCCCCCAGCGCCGGCGCGCCATGGGCGGCCAGGCCCGCCGCCGCGCCCTCGATGTCGCGCCGCTCCTTGTTCTGGCTGAGCTTCGACTTGCCCTCCAGCCGCGTCAGCACGATCTCCAGCCCGACGATCTCTTTCATGCGCGCGTCCAGATAGCCGCGCTCGGCATCGGCCATCTTCCAGGGCTGCTCCAGCGACGCCTCGTGCACCCGGGTCAGCCGGGCCAGCAGCGGGCGCAGGAAACGCTCGTCGTCATGCAGCACGGCGCGGCCATGCGCATGCACCACGCGGTAGTTCCAGGTCGGCACCTGGCGATGCGCCTCGTGCTTGCTGGGGTACCAGCTGGGCGAGACATAGGCCTGCTCGGCGCGGAAGATCACCAGCACCTCCGCCCCCTCGCCGATCGCCGCCAGCGCCGGGTTGGCGCGCGCCAGATGCGCCTCCAGCCGGTCCGGCGCGCCGTCCTTCCCGGGCGTCAGCAGGAAGGGCAGGTGGTTGGCGTCCAGCCCCTGCGGCCCCTGGGTGACCAGCGCCCCCAGCGGATGGGCGGCGACCAGGGCGTGCAGCGCCGCGCGGTCGCGCTCCTCGAAATGCGGTGGCAGGTACATGGCGGGGCTTCTTCGGCGAAAGGGGTGGCGCAGCTTTGGCGCAAGCCGCGCCGCCTGCGCAGGACCAGTTGGCGGCGATCCGGCTGGTCCAGTAGTCCTTGGCGGCCGCCGCGCCGCGCGCGACACTGGCTGGGCAGGCTTGAGGAATTCGGACGGCAGATGGTGGTCCAGCCACGCCCGGGCGGGCGCGCGATCTATGCGACGCTGAAGGAGCAGATCCTGGCCGGCGCCTATGGCAGCCAGGGGCTGCTGCCCTCCTCCCGCGCCCTGGCGCTGGAGCTCGGCGTCTCCCGCACCACCGTCACCGCCGCCTATGAGCAGCTGGCCGCCGAGGGCTTCGTCGCCATTCGCCAGGGCGCGCGGCCACAGGTGGCGGGGCTGGCGCCCTCCCCCGCCGCGCCGGCGACCGCCGCCCCGCCGCCCGGGCCGCGGCTCTCCGCCTATGCGGCGCGGCTGCCGGGCGGGCCGGTGCGCTGGCAGCCCTCCCCCGCCCGGCTGATCGCCGATTTCCGCTATGGCGACCTGGCCGCCAGCGACTTCCCGACGCTGCTGTGGAAGCGCGCGGTGGATGCCGCCATCGCCCGCCGCCCCGACCGGCTGTCCTATGGCGACCCGCAGGGCGCGCCCGACCTGCGCGCGGCGCTGCAGGCCTATCTGTGGCGCGCCCGCGGGCTGCGCTGCGAGAACAGCCAGATCGTCGTGGTCAATGGCTCGCAGCAGGGGCTGGACCTCTGCGCCCGGCTGCTGCTGGACCCGGGCGACCGCGTCGTCCTGGAAAATCCCGGCTACGCCATGGCCCGCCATATTTTTTCCAGTGTCGGCGCCGAAGCGATCCCGGTTCCCGTCGATGCGGAGGGGCTGCGCACGGAGGAATTGGAAAAAGTATCGGCGCGGCTGGCCTATGTGACGCCCTCGCATCAGTTCCCGCTGGGCGGCGTGCTGCCGGTGGCGCGCCGCCGCGCCCTGCTCGACTGGGCCCGGCGCCAGGGCGCCTTCGTCATCGAGGACGATTACGACAGCGAGTTCCGCTACGACATCGCCCCCATCCCGCCGCTGCACGCCCTGGCGGAGGAGGGCGATGCCGCCGCCCCGGTGATCTATCTCGGCACCGTGTCGAAGACGCTCTCCCCCACGCTCCGCCTGGGCTACCTGGTGCTGCCGCCGGCGCTGACCGAAAGCTTCGTGGTGGCCAAGCAGCTGACCGACCGCCACACCGCCGCGCTGGAGCAGGCGGCGCTGGCTTCCCTGCTGGAGAGCGGCGCCTATGAGCGGCATATCCGCCGCCTGCGCCGCCGCAACGCCGAGCGCCGCGCCCTGCTGATCGAGGCGCTGCGGCGGCATTTCGGCAATGCCATCCGCATCGAGGGCGATGCCGCCGGGCTGCATCTGCTGGCCTGGCTGGACAGCCTGCCGGCCGGGGCCGCCGAGCCGCTGCGCGCCGCCGCGCTGAAGCGCCAGATCGGCATCCATCCGGTGGCGCCGCTCTACGCCCCCGGCGCGCCACGGCCCGCGACGCTCGGGCTGATGATGGGCTATGGCGCGCTGGAGCCGAAGCGGATCGAGCGCGCGGTGCTGGCGCTGAAGGCCGCGGTCGACGAGCTGGGCTGAGGCCCGGATCAACTCTCTTTGATCGACCGGAATAAACCGTCATCGGAACAGGTCTTCCCCAGGGTCAGCCCGTGGCACCAGGAGCCCTGTTCATGAGCGGAAACATCGGATCGACTTTCCAGTCCCTCACCTATGGGGAGCAGCAGACCTCGGCCTATACGGTGGGCACGCCGGACTATGCCTACCGGGTGACCGACCTGCCGGATGGCGGGCTGAAATTCCTGGTGGTGCATGTGCCGCCCACCCCCGGCGGCACCCAGTACCAATACACCGTCACCATGACCGAGCCCGCCACCAACACGGTGCAGATCTGGGAACATGCCGGCGGCACCTCCGACTGGCCGGGCAACTACTATAACGGCCAGATCGGCCACCATTCGGCCGGCGCCTTCACCGTCAACAGCCACAGCGGCACGCAGCCGGTGCAGTGGCTGTTCACCAACGGTCCGATCGGCGAGGGCAGCGTCACCGTCTACCCCAATGACAGCCCGCTGGCCGGCAGCTTCGTGCCGACCTGCTACGCCGCCGGCAGCCGCATCCTGACCACCCGCGGCGAGGTCGCGGTCGAGGCGCTGCGCGAGGGCGACCGCGTGCTGACGCTGGGCGGCGCCGAGCAGCCGGTGGTCTGGATCGGCCATCGCCGGGTCGACCCCGCCCGCATGCCGGACCCTGCGGATTTCTGCGCCATCCGCATCCGCGCCGATGCCTTCGGCGAGGGCCTGCCCTATCGCGACCTGCGGCTGTCGCCCGACCATTCGGTCTTCGTCGACGGCGCGCTGGTCACCATCCGCCAGCTGGTCAATGGCGCCACCATCCTGCGCGAGCCGCCGGCGCCGGTGACCTACTACCATGTCGAGCTGCCGGCCCATGCCATCCTGCTGGCCGAGGGCCTGCCGGCGGAAAGCTATCTCGACACCGGCAACCGCGCCGCCTTCAGCAATGGCGGCCCGGTGGTCGCGCTGCACCGGATGGTGGCGCAGCAGCTGTGGGAGGCCGGCGCCTGCGCGCCGAAGCTGGAGGAAGGCCCGGCGCTGCAGGCGCTGCGCCGCCGCCTGATCGCCCGTGCCCGGGCGCTGGGCCATGCCACCACCACCGAGGCCGAGCCCCGGCTGGTGCTGGACGGGGTGGCGATCGCGCCGCTGCGGCAGGAGGAGGATGCGCTGGTCTTCGCCCTGCCGCCCGGCGACTGGCAGGCGATCCGGCTGCGCTCGCGGGCCGGGGTGCCGGCCTGGGTGGAGGGCAGCGGCGACGACCGCCGGCTGGGCCTGGCGGTGGCGGAACTCACCCTGCGCGGCCCGCAGGCCGAGCTGACCATCGGCGCCCATGCCGGGATCCTCGCCGAGGGCTTCCATGGCTGCGAGGCCGACGGGCGGCATCGCTGGCGCTGGACCAATGGCGAGGCGCATCTGCCGGCGGCGCTGTTCGCCGCCTTCCGCGAGGGCGGCGAACTGACCGTCCGGCTGCCGCTGCGGATGACCTACTGGCTGGAGGCGCCCAGGGAGGAGATACGCCAGGCCGGCTGAGCCGCGCGGCTCAGGCCGCCCTCTCGCCCTGGCGCAGCGTCAGCACCTCGACCCCGGTCTGGGTCACCGCCACCGTGTGCTCGAACTGGGCGGACAGCTTGCGGTCGGTCGTCACCACGGTCCAGCCATCGGGCTCGGTCGCGACCTGCCGGCTGCCCTGGTTCAGCATCGGCTCGATGGTGAAGACCATGCCCTCGCGCAGCCGCAGCCCGGTGCCGGGCTTGCCGAAGTTCAGCACCTGGGGTTCCTCGTGCATGTCGCGGCCGATGCCATGGCCGCAATACTGCCGCACCACCGCATAGCCGTGCCGCCGGGCATGGCGCTCGATGGCGAAGCCGATATCGCCGAGCCGCGCCCCGGGCCGCACCTGGCCGATGCCCTGCCACATCGCCTCCTCCGCCACGCGCACCAGCCGGCGCGCCTGCGGCGAGGCCTCGCCGACCAGGTAGGTCTTGCTGGAATCGGCGATGAAGCCGCCCTTCTCCAGCGTGATGTCGAGGTTGACGATGTCGCCGTCGCGGATGATCTCGGCGGCACTCGGCACGCCGTGGCAGACGACATGGTTGATCGAGGCGTTCAGCACGAAGTCGAAGCCGTATTGCCCCTTGCTGGCCGGGCGGGCGCCGAGCCCGCCGGTGATGAAGCGCTCGACCAGGTCGTTGACCTGCAGCGTCGACATCCCCGCCAGCGTGGTGCGGTCCAGCATCTCGAAGACCGCGGCCAGCAGCCGGCCGGAGACGCGCATCAGCGCCAGCTCCGCCGTGGTCTTCACCATGTCAGGCGGCGGCCTCGACGGGGGAAGTCTCGGCGGGGGAGGCCTGGGCGGCGGCCAGCTCGCGCCGGACGATCTCGGTGAAGGACAGGCCGGGATTGGCCTCGGCCAGCATGCCGATCTTCATCCAGAACTCGGCCTGGGCGTTGATCGAGCGGCACATCACCGTGCTGGCGCGGCGGATCTCCTCATGCAGCCCGTCGTCGATCTTCACGATGCCCATGCCCGCCCCTCGCCACCGCCCGATACACGAACCGTATATGGTTCGTATATCGCCCGGTCAAGCCGGCCTGGTGTCCGCGGGCATGCGCAGGACGAAGCGCGTCTCCCCCGCCTCCGAGGTCACCGACAGGCTGCCGCCATGCGCGCGGGCGATCTCGGCGGCGATATGCAGGCCGAGGCCCAGCCCCTGCGGCGCCTGCGGCCCGCCGCCGCGCGAGAAGGGCTTGAACAGCTGGCCGATCGTCGCCGGCGGGATCGGCGGCCCGTCATTGGCCACCGACAGGGTGAAGACGCCGCCGGCGGCGCTGGCCTCGACGCGGATCGGCGCCGCGTCCGGGCCATGCGTCAGGGCGTTGGACAGCAGGTTGGAGCAGAGCTGGCCGATGCGGGCCGGGTCGCATTCCACCGGCTCGGTGAGCTCCAGCCGCAGGCCGATGCGCCGCTCCGGCCAGACCACGCCGAGCTCGCCCACCACCTGGCGCAGCGTGCCGGCCAGGTCGGCATCGGCCACCCGGTTCAGCCCGATGCCGCCGCCCAGCCGGACGCGGGCGAAGTCCAGCATGTTGCTGACCAGCTCGCTCATCCGCAGCACGCTCTGCTGCATCATGCCCAGCACCATGGTGGCGGTGCTGTCGACCGGCGTCGCCTGCACCATGCGGATGCCGGATTCGATCGCCGAGATCGGGTTGCGCAGGTCATGGCCGAGGATCGCCACGAATTCCTCGCGCAGGGCCGCCGTGCTGCGCTCCTCGGCCAGGCTGGCGGCGCTGGCGGCGAGCGCGTCCTGCGCCCGCGCCAAAGCGGCGGCGCTGGCCAGGGCGCTGGCCCGGGCCCGTTCCCCGGCATCGAGGTGATGGCCGATCAGCTCGGCGAAGAGCCGGAACATGCCGATGGTCTCGGGGTTCTCCAGCTGCGCCGGCTTCGGGTCGATGGCGCAGAGCGTGCCGAAGAAGCGGCCGTCGGGCAGCAGGATCGGCATCGAGATATAGCTTTGGAAGCCATACAGCGCCGGGGTCGCGTGCCGGCAGAATTCCGGGTGCTCGGCGACGTGGTTGATCACCACGGCCTGGCGGCTGTCGCGGATCTCGTGGCAGATCGTGGTGTCGAGCCGCAGCTCGCCGCCCGGCACCAGGCCGAAGCCGATATCGTCCTTGACGCTGCAGGCGATCCATCGCTCCTCGGTGACGCGGGCCACCGCGGCGAAGCCCATGCCGGTGCTGCGGCAGACCACGTCCAGGATGGTGGTCACCGCCGGGATGGCGCGGATGGCGTCGAGGTCGGTCTGGTGGTCGGCGTCCAAGGCGGAGGCTGCTCCTGCACGGGGCTTGGCCGGGCCGGGCGGGCCGCCCCCGCTGCGCGCGCCCAGGAGGGGTGGCCTGGAGGGGGAAGGCTTGCCCGGCAGGGCCGGCAGCCATTCTGGCGCCGATGTTCCAGGGTCAAAATAGCGGCCCGCTCGGGCGGCGTCCAGCTTGGCAGGGCTGGATCAGCGCGGCTTCCGCCGGGCCCTGACCGGCGCCCCGACCGGCGACCTGACCGGCGCCCGCGCGGCGGCGGCCAGGGCCAGCCGGGCCCAGGCCAGGAACTCGTCGGGGTCGTCGAGCATCGTCTCGGGCGGGGCGCTGTAGGACAGGGCCACGACCCGCGTGCCGCCCGCGCGACGGGTCGCATAGGTGAAGGGCTCGGCTTCAGCGGCCTCGAAGCGGGGGCGGGTCTGGTCGTCGACGCGGAAGAACAGGCGGTCGCCGCCGGTGACGATGCCGAAGATGCGCTCGCCCTGGAACAGCGCGACGCCGCCGAACATGGCGCGATGCGGCACCGGCCCCAGCGGCGCCAGCATCCCCAGCACCAGCTCCAGGAAGGAGCGCGAAACCGCCATGCGCCTCGTCTCTCCTGCGCGCGCTCCCGGGCGGCCACCGGCCGCCCGGAACTGAGAAAAATTAGTCCTTGGGCTGGGCGACGACGCGGAGATAGGGCTTCAGCGTCTTCCAGCCGGCCGGGTACTTCTGGGCGGCGACCTCGTTGCTGACCGCGGGCGGGATGATGACATCGTCGCCCGGGCGCCAGTTGACCGGGGTGGCCAGGGTGTGGCGGGCGGTCAGCTGGCAGGAATCCAGCAGCCGCAGCACCTCGTCGAAATTGCGCCCCGTGGTCATGGGGTAGGTCAGCATCGCCTTGATCTTCTTGTCCGGGCCGATGACGAAGACCGCGCGCACCGTGGCGTTGTCGGCCGCCGTGCGCCCCTCGGAAGTGGTGCCGGCGCCCTCGGGCAGCATGTCATAGGCGGTGGCCACCGCCAGCTCGGTGTCGCCGATCATCGGGAAGTTGACGGCGTGGCCCTGGGTCTCCTCGATATCGGCGGCCCATCTGGCATGGTTGTCCACCGGGTCGACCGACAGGCCGATGACCTTGGTGTTGCGGCGGTCGAATTCCGGCTTCAGCCCCGCCATGTAGCCCAGCTCGGTGGTGCAGACCGGCGTGAAGTCCTTCGGATGCGAGAACAGGATCGCCCAGCTGTCGCCGATCCATTCGTGGAAATCGATCTGCCCCTGGGTGGTCTGGGCCTGGAAATTCGGCGCGGTGGCGTTGATGCGAAGCGACATGGGACCTCCTCCTGGATGGCTGGCGCCAGGCGCGGGCGGTGCCCGGCGCCCCGCCTGCCTGACGGTGCGCCCTCATCTAGGAACCGCTCCGCCGCGCGACTATGCAATCCTGGCATGAAGCGGCGGGCAGGACGATAGCTTCAGCGTGACCGGCGCGCTGCAGCGTCGCCGAGGGCCGCTCGCCGAAGCGGGCGCGATAGGCGGCGGCGAAGCGGCCCAGCTCCCAGAAGCCGAAGCGCATGGCGACGCCGGTGACCTGGCTGCGCGCCGGGTCGGCCGCCAGCAGGTGCTGGCGCACCAGGTCGAGCCGCCGCCCGCGCGCATGCTGCACCGGCCCCATGCCGAGGAATTCCTGGCAGGCCAGGCCCAGGGTGCGCGGCGCGACGCCGGCGGCGCGGCAGAGGTCGCCGAGCGAGAGCATCTCCTCCGGCCGGTCGCGCAGCGCCTGGTCGAGGCGGGCGACGATCTGCCGGTGCCGCCGCAGCGCCGCCCGGTCGCGCCGCAGCTGGCCCTGATCCAGGCAGGCCAGCAGGGCCTCCAGCAGGCTGCCGGACAGCGCCCGGGCGGGCGCCGGCGCCGCCAGCACCCAGGGCGCCTCCCGCGCCAGCCGGGCGAAGTCCTGCAGCAGCGCCAGCAGCCGCTGCTGCGGCGCGCGCGGCGCCTGGAACATCCGGTCATCGTCCAGCGGCAGGCTGGCCAGGGCGCCCAGCGCCGCCCGCTCGGCCGCCATCCTGTCGAAGGGCACGGCGATGATGCCGAAGGCCCAGGGCTGGCCGTGCGGCGAGCTGGCGACCGTCTGCTCGCTGGGGCGGAAGTGGAAGATCTGCCCTTCCCCCAGCCGCCAGCCGGAGACGCGGCGGGTCAGGCCGGGCTCGGTCGCCATCATGAAGGTGTGCTGCCCGGCGATGCCGGCGCTTTGCGGGATGGCCTGGGCGAAGCGGCCCACCGCGATGCCCAGCCGGTGCAGCATGCCGACGGCCAGCTCGCCCTCGAAGGGCCGGCCGGCGACGATGGCCGGATAGGGGCCGGCGGTGGCCGGGCTGACGCCGCGCAGCGCCTGCGCCATGGCCTCGGGGTCGGTGAAGCGGCCGGCCAGGATGGGCGGCGCCGGCTCCGGTGCTGCCGCGTCGGGCGTCATGGCTGCGGCCCTCCCCGGGCGTGGCGACGGCGCCGGGGCTCGGGCGGCGACGCGGCCACCATTATGGCAGCGACACGGCGGCGGCCAAGCTCCCGTCAGGCCGCGACCGGCGTGGCGAGGCCGGCCAGGGCCGGCACCGCCGCCAGCCGGAACCGCCCGCCGCCGCAGCGGCGCTGCACGCCGGTCAGCACATCCTCGGCGCGCAGCTCGACGCTGACCCAGAGGTCGCCGGGGGCCGCCGCCTCCAGCCGGGGCACCAGCTCCATCACCTCGCCCGGGGCGATCGCCTGCTCCAGCACCACGTCGCGGGATTCGGCCAGCTGCAGCTCCTGCCGCGTCGCGCGGGTCGCGGCGATCCAGGCGGCGCGGGCCATGGCGTCGATGCTGCGCCCCGCCGCCATCCGCCCGCCCTGCCCGGTCAGGCCGGGCAGCACCAGGTCGACCATGCGGAGTTCTTCTTCAATGTCCGCGACACTTTCGACCAGTTCCGGGAACACCGGCGGCGGCTCGCCGATGGCGACCATGGAGAAAAGCCCGCCGCCGCAATGGCGGATCTCGCCGGAGAGCGGCGCCTCGGCCAGCAGCTTCACTTCCACGCCCAGCGAGCGGCGGCCGCGGCGGACCACCCTGCCCTCGACGGTGACGATGTCGCCCAGGCGGCAGGGGGCTGCGAAGTCGATGCGCTCGCAGCTGGCGGTGACGAAGTCCGCCCGGCCGAAGCGCGCCGCGGCGATGAAGGCGACCTTGTCCATATGCGCCAGGCCAATGCCGCCGAAGAGGGTGCCGTGGTGGTTGGTGCTGCCGGGCGTGACGATGTCGAACAGCCGGACGGGAGAATTTGCGGGCATCGGGCCTGTCGCCTGGGAGGGTCGCGGAGAGCGGGCGTGGCCCTCCCCAGGGCGCTGGCCTCTGCCGGGCCGGATGTCGCGGATTATCGGCCCGGGGATGCCGCCGCCGCAAGGGGCGGGCTGCCGGCGAAACGGCGCGGCGGCGTGCCCATCTCGCGCTTGAAGGCGGCGGCGAAGGCGCTGTCCGAGGCATAGCCCAGCGCCTGCGCGATCTCGGCCAGCGGCTGGCCGGTATGCGCCAGCCGGTCGGCCGCCAGCAGCATGCGCCAGCGCGTCAGATAGGCCATCGGCGCCATCCCCACCCGCGCGCGGAAATGCGCGGCGAAGCTGGAGCGCGACATCCCGGCCTCGGCCGCCAGCGCCGCCAGGCTCCAGCGCCGCGCCGGCGCCGCATGGATCGCGCCCAGCGCCTGGCGCAGCGGCCGGTCGGCCAGCGCGAAGAGCCAGCCGACCTGGCGCGCCCCGGTCTCGGCCAGGTGCCGCCGCAGCGCCTGGGCCAGGATCATCGCGGCCAGCTGCTGCACCAGCCAGGCGCCGCCGGGCTGCTCGCCGGCGAGTTCCTCCCGCAGCCGCTCGATGCTCCAGCGCAGGCTGTCGCGCTCGGCCTCGCCGGGCAGGTGCACGATGGCCGGCAGGGCGCCGAGCAGCGCCGCCGCCGGCCCTTCCTCGACCAGGAAATGCCCGCCCATGACCGCGAAGTCGCGCGCCCCGGGCAGCGCCGCCATCGCGCCATTCGCCGCCCGCGGCAGCACGTCCAGCGCCTGCAGCGGCGCGGCCTGCAGGTCGCTGGCGATGGTGAAGCCGATGCCGCGCGGCAGCAGGAAGCAGTCGCCGGCCTCGATGCGGCGCGGATCTTCCCCGTCCAGCGCCAGCCAGCAGGCGCCCTCGGCCACCGCATAGCACTTGATGCCGGCATAGGGCGCGAAGCGCAGCGCCCAGCGCCCGCCGGCGGTGAAGCCGCCGAAGCGGTGGTGGCGCGGCCGCAGCAGGGCCAGAACCTGGGACAGGGGATCCATCGCCGGACGCTCGCGACATTTTTTTGGCGGTTCCAGCATAGGGCGTCGCGGCCACCGGGCCTAGCCTGCGCCGGCGTTGAGAAAGGCTTCCCCACCATGCGCATCTTCCTGACCGGCGCCTCGGGCTTCATCGGATCGGCCCTGCTGCCGGAGCTGCTGGCCGCCGGCCACGACGTCCTGGCCCTGGCGCGCAGCGACACCGCCGCCGAGGCGCTGCGCGCTGGCGGCGCCACGCCGCATCGCGGCGACCTGGCCGACACGGCCAGCCTGACCGCCGGCGCCGCCGCGGCCGAGGCCGTCATCCATGCCGGCTTCATCCATGATTTTTCCCGGTTCGCCGAAAGCTGCGAGACGGACCGGCAGGCGATCGCCGCGCTGGGCGCCGGCCTCGCCGAGGGCGCGCCGATGCTGGTCACCTCCGGCACCGCGCTGCTGGCCGGCGGCGGGTTGGCGCTGGAATCCCAGGGAGTTCCGGCCAGCAGCCGCAACCCGCGCCGCGCCTCGGAAGAGGCGGCCGATGCCCTGGCGGCGACCGGCCAGCGGGTGGCGGTGGTGCGGCTGCCGCCCTCGGTGCATGGGGCGGGCGACCATGGCTTCGTGCCGCACCTGATCCGGCTGGCGCGGGAGACGGGGGTCGCCGGCTATCCCGGCGATGGCGCGAACCTGTGGCCGGCGGTGCATCGCGCCGATGCGGCGCGGCTGTTCCGCCTGGCGCTGGACCACGCCACCCCCGGCGCCCGCTTCCATACGGTCGCCGAACGCGGCCTCCCCTTCCGCGTCCTGGCCGAGGCGATCGGCGCCGGGCTGGGCATCCCCGCCGCCAGCCTGCCGCCGGCCGAGGCCGCCGCGCATTTCGGCTGGTTCGCCCATTTCGCCGGGCTGGACAATCCGGCCGACAGCGCCTGGACGCGGGCGACCCTGGGCTGGCAGCCGGACGGGCCCGGGCTGCTGCAGGACCTGGCCACGGCAGGGTATTTCGACGGCTGAGGCGCAGCGTCCGGCGGGTGGCCAGCCGCCGATGCGGGGGTGGCGCCGTCGCCACCCCCGCGCCAGGTCAGGCCACCGGCGTGGCGAGCAGCTGCTGCTCCCACAGATAGGCGATGCCGCTGGCGCCGGCATGCTGCTTCATCACCTCGATCAGCCCCGCGACATGCTCGGTCCGGGCCCAGTCGCGCTGCCATTCGGAGGCCACGGCCAGCCAGGTCATCATGTTCACCCCGGCGGCGAGCATGCGCTGGATGGCGACCTGGTGCGATTCGACCGAGACGCCGCCGCAGGCATCGGTGACCACTGTGACATCCCAGCCCTCGCCCGCCGCCTGGATCGCCGGCATGGCGACGCAGACCTCGGTCCAGAGGCCGGCGATGATCAGCTGCTTGCGGCCGGTGGCCTTGACCGCATCGACCGTCGGCTTGTCCTCCCAGGTGTTGATGAAGGTGCGGTCGATGACCGCCTGGCCGGGGAAGACCTCGGTGATCTGCGGGAAGATCAGGCCGCCCTGGCGCGCGATCACGCTGGTCAGGATGGTGGGCACGTCGAAGGCCTTCGCCGCCTTGGCGAGGCCGGCCGAATTGTTGATCACCGTCTGCGGGTCGTGGCTGTTCAGGTTGGTCAGCTGGAACGGCTGGTGGTCGATCAGGACCAGCACCGAATCCTCGGGACGAAGCAGTGAATCAAGGCCATTGCGAAAGGTCATGGATACTTCCTCTGCCGCCATTGTTTGCCGGGTGGATGGGCCGGGAGACTGGCGCGCCGGAAACTGTCATCGCGGTCAGGGCTGCGATAGCGCCGCGCCGTGCCAAGCTGTGTCGCCAGATCAGGAACGCCGGGTTGGATATCGAAGCGCTGCGGATCTTCGTCGAGGTGGCCGATGCCGGGGGCGTCTCGCCCGCCGCGCGGCGGCTGGGCCTGGCCAAGTCGATCGTCAGCCGGCAGCTGGCCCGGCTGGAGGCGGAGCTCGGCGTGCAGCTGCTGGCGCGCACCACCCGCGGCGCGGCGCTGACCGAGGCCGGCGCCACCTTCCGCGACCATGCCGCCCGCGCCTGCGCCGAGATCGACCTGGCGCGGGAGACGCTGCTGCCCGAGGGCGAGCTCTGCGGCCGGCTGCGCGTCGCCGTGCCGCTGACCTTCGGGCCCACGCATTTCGCCACCGTCCTGGCCGAGATGGCGCGGCGCCACCCGAAGCTGCAGGTCCACGCCGCCTATAGCGACCGCTTCGTCGACCTGATCGCCGAGGGCTTCGACTGCGCCATCCGCGTCGGCTACCTGGCCGATTCCAACCTGGTCGCCCGGCGCATCGGGCCGCTGCAAGGCCGGCTGGTCGCCAGCCCGGCCTATGTCGCCGCCCATGGCCTGCCGGAGACACCGGCCGAGCTCGCCAGCCACCAGGCGCTGATGCAGGGCACCGAGGCCTGGCAGCTGATGGAGGGCGACACGGTGGTGACGCTGCGGCCGCAGGGGCGCTTCAAGGCCGACAACGCCACGGCGCTGGCCGCCGCGGCGCTGGCGGGCCTCGGCATCGCCTGGATCCCGGACGGCATCACCGCGGAGCACCGGGCCTCCGGCGCGCTGGTGACGGTGATGCCGCGCCACCCGCCGCCGCCGGCGGGGATCTATGTCATCCGCCCGCCGGGGCCGCATCCCTCGCGGAAGGTGCGGGTGCTGACGGAGATGCTGGTGGCGTGTTTCGCGGAACCTGGCAGGAGTTAGGCCGTCTCGGGCCCTTCCAGCAGCGACCAGATGACCAGGGCCTCGTTGATCTGCGTTGTCGCCGCGACGGTCAGGAGATGCTGCTGCGTCCGGCGCGTATCATCCAAGGCGAGCGTGCCCTGGATGGCCAGCGCCAGCGCATCGCCGGCTGTGCCGTAGAGGTGGCGCACCACCGCCACTAGGCCGTCCAGCACCGCCAGACACAGCGCGAGGGCGATGGCGCGGAACTGACTGGAGGCTTCGAGCACCCCGGTCCCGGCCTCACAGACGCTCAGGAAGCCGAAATGGATCGCCTCCTCCCAATGGGCATAGCGCGACATCAGGCCGTAGAGTTCGCCCGCCGCAGGGAAGACCGGCTTCAACCGGCCTATGCACTTTGTCGCCTTCAGATCCTTGACCATCGCAGGATCAGTGATCCGAAAAGCCGCCGCCGCCCAGGCCATCATTTCGAGTGCCAGCCACAGCGCCGGCACCGCCTCCAGCAGCCGCCCCTGATCAGCTAGATGCCGCGCGGTGTCGAGGGTGGAGGGCAGCGTGTAGAGCGTTACCTCCGCGGCCAGGCGGCCGAAGCTGCCGGGATCATCGGGATGCAGCGCCTTCAGCTCCTGCATCAGGATGCCGCGGCAGTCCGCCAGATAGTCGCTGACCGCATCGCCCAGGCTGCGCGGCGGCGGCACCTCGTAGGTCTGCGGATCGACATAGCGCCGCAGCGTGCCGTCGATCGACTTCAACCCGGCCTGATACGAAAAAAGCGCCGCCAGGATCCGGCGGCGCAATTCAGGCGGGGTCTCGCGGGTGACGCCGACGGGGAAGCCGCCATTCGCACCCAGCACATCGTCAAACCCAACCAGCCCATGCAGCCGGAAGTCATCGGCCCAGGGCGGCCGGTCGGGTCCCATCAGCCACTACCCCCGGCCGACAGGGCGCAGGCGGCTCACTCCCATTCGATTGTTTAAACAGCATATAACCATTTGAAATAACTGCAAAATTTTTTCTGGCTACAGGGAAATTCCGACACTGAGATCGTCAAAAAGTTACGCTGTTGATTTTAAAGGGAAAATCGCCAGAAAAATATTTTTGAGGTTTCGCCAACTATCGGGATCAGTTGGACGATTTTTGCACCTCGCGGCACCCGGCGGCGTACTCGACGCGCGTCAAAAAAGTACCGACACCCAGACTATATCACGCATCGCGGGCGGATGCCATCCGGCCTCAGGCGAGCGGCCCGGCGCGAACCATCCAGGCTAGCCTCCAGCCGCAGCGTTGCTGGTTGAGAAAGATCAGGCCAATTGGGAGAATTATCGCGCATGTGAGATGCGCGATAATCAGGACCACTCAAAGCCATATTCCCGACCGCGCTACAGGTGCGGCCTGTGACATCACCCGCCTTCTCGGGGGAGATTGTGAAACACCTATCGAACCAAATGAATAGCTTCGGAGCCCAAATCACCCTCTTCGATCGAACAGCGTAATACGCCATATATGACTTATTAAGTCTATATATCGTTTATATCTGACGTTTAGATGGCAAGCGCGAATTCGGTCTGCTCATTGACGAAGGCGGCTTCATATTCGCGCGCTAGAGTACCCGAGACGCCCACCTGTCGAAACACCTCACGCCATCCGTCGGAAATGCGCAGCGCCGTCTCGCGGATCATCCGGCGAGCATCTGCTTCGGCGATCTCGAAGAATTCGCACGCTTCAAGGGCCAGACGGATGGACCGATCATGCGCGCCGCCCTCAAGGATCGCCGTTTCAAGATGCGGATTGCGATCTGGCGCAGGATTCACATCGAAAACCGGAGACAGTCGCCAGCGGCCCGACCCCACATAGAGGAAGCCGTGATTTTTCAGATGGTCATCCTTGTTCGACACGAGGATCGTGAAGATCAGACGCAGGAAGAGCTCGCCGAAATCGGACTGCGGAACAGCGGCATTTGCTCGCATGAAGTCGACGATCTCCGTATAGGAGCCCAGGTCGGTTCCGGTCTTGCCAAGGGCAGTGCGGGCCGAGATGTAAGGAATACGTGCGGTCCCGCGCCGATCGAACCGCTGGATCAGTGCCACCGGAAACGGCGTGTCGGCCAACTCCAACCTGACCTCGGGCGTGCGGATGCCGCAGGCACGGGCCAGGCGAAGCGTCGCAACCTCAACGCGCTCGATCGGCTGCTGGTCGTGGACCGAGGTGAACTTGGCAAGCCAGAGCGTCTCGCCGTCCCGGACATTGGCCTTGGGACGCGCGCCGCCGGAGCCGCCCGCGCCAGCAAGCGCCTGCATCTCCTCGGCGGAAATCTCCCTGCCTTGCTCATAGGCCCGCGCGATGGCCGTGATCGCCTGCAGATCGACTAAGCGTGGCACAGCATCGGCCGCACCGCCCCGGATGACTTGTCCGGCATCGTCGAGAAACCGCAGCGCGCCCTGCCGGCACGTATCATCGGACAAGGTCAAATACTCGAATTCGGAAAGGCCGTTGCCATAGGCGCGCTCGAGAAGCCTGCGGCCCCAACTATCCGGCGCTGCGTCGGCAAAGACACCTGCCAGTGCGTCGCGCACGTTTCCTGACTGACCCGATGTGTGAAATGGTCCGGCCTCTAGGGGGAAGGTCGGCTGCACGGCAAAGGCGCGGGGATTCTCAATCCAGGCGGGGTCATAGGCAAAGGTCGAGAACTGGCGCGGCCCGGCCTGTGTGAAACGCAGTTGACCAACAGGTGTCAGGCTTTCGCCGAGAACGACATGGGCGTTGAAGTCGGGCATCAGAATGACGCGCCGTCCGGATCGACAACATCCGCATCATCCTGCGCCGTCTTACCCTTGACCTTCTGCCTGCGTAGCGTGGTCGCAAAAGACCGCCCGCGACGTGGCTGGCGTTCGGCGGTCAGCGCCAGACCCAGATCGTCCTTGCGGATGTCGATCAGATCGGTCAGCCGGTCGATAAGACCAAGCACAACCAGGATATCGGCGAGCGTACCGAGCGCGACACCGGGATCCCCCTTTTCCAAGCGTGCTACGGTGCTCGGCGACGTACCCGCGCGCACCGCCAGATCGGCCACGGCGATTCCGCGCCGTAAACGAGCGCCGCGGACATCGCTACCCAGCCTTTCCAGGGCAGACTTTGATTTTGGCGATCCCATTGCAATGATCCAGATACGATAATTATAACCCTTCATCACATCATATATGACTGATTATCGAATGCAGCAAGGGTAATGCACAGCAGCGGGCTTCCGGCACCTTCGTGAAGCTACTGGCCGCCAGTGGTGGCAGCGGCACGTCGCTACGACTGCGCCTGGTGAGTGCTGCTTCAGTTCAGCCGCTAGTGAGATGTTCCTCGCTGCGCAGTGTCCTGTTCATCTCACTCTCCTTTCGGCAGGGGCCTTCCCCGAGCAATGTTGGTCAACGCCGCGCCCTGAGAGTGAGAGGGGCGACGTGTTCTTTCGTCATGTTTCGGGCCAGAGGAATGGATGTGGCACTGCCTCGCGAGAGGCCCGTCGCGTCGAAAAATCCCATTCCAGCGACTTTGGCACCGCCGAGGAGCCTCGATCGATCACCCGAATTTTGAGGGGCGGCGACGCGGTAGACCGGAGATGCAGCCTGCAGCCGGGAATCAGTGGCGTTTCAGTGTCCTAGAAAGAATCTGTTTGATTCCATGAGCTTAAAGGCAGTTTCGAGTTGACTAATTTTGGCAACAAACCTAGCCTAGTGAGAGTGTGGACCGGTTTTCAGTGACGGGTTGAGGGTTGGAGAAGAAGTCTCCGACGCCCGTCATGGAGATTGGTCCCATGAATATGCACGTCCTCGATGCGCGCCGTGACACCAGCGGCGGTTACAAGGTCGATGTCGGCCGTGGCGAGCGGGTCGGCCGCGTCTCGTCTGAGTGGTTCGCGCGTCCGGCCGACGAGCGCTACCTCTCCTTGTCCGAGTTGGCACACACGGTCCGCGACCGCACCGAACGTAGCCGGACGCGGGTGGTGGAAAGCGCGCTCATCCATGTCGAGGCGAACCGCAATGACTCAGAGCGGCTGGCGCTGATCCTCCCGGGCACCGACACTTCCATCGCGACGACGCACTGGTCCTTCGGCCAACTCGCCAGCCTAGTCGGAGCGCCCGCCGCCTATTTGCGGCAGCTTCCTGCCGCACTCGCCGGCATCAACCTGCAATACGGCCTGACCTCCAATCGGGCCGAGCAGATCAAGACGCTCGAAACTGATAACGGCCGGGTCGAGCTGCGCGCCGTTACAGGCCCGGACTACGGCCGCATCTTCGACCACGAACTGGTCGAGGCGGTGCAGCGCATCGCCGGCAACGGCACGGGCGACACCCGCTGGAAGGTTCCGGGCGTGCTCGATTGGTCGACCGGCATCTACAATCCGCGGGTAGACATCACCAAGGATACCACGACGCTCTATGCCTCCGATCGCGACGTTTTTCTCTTCCTCGTCGACGACCTGAATCCGATCGAGGCCGGGCGCCTGCCTGACGGCTCGCCGGACTTATATTTCCGCGGCTTCTACTGCTGGAATTCCGAGGTCGGCGCCAAGACGCTCGGCATGGCGAGCTTCTATCTGCGCGCGGTCTGCCAGAACCGGAATTTGTGGGGCGTGGAGGATTTCGAGGAAATCACCATCCGCCACTCCAAATATGCCGCCAACCGGTTTGCGCATGAGGCCGCCCCGGCGCTAGCAAACTTCGCCAATTCCTCGCCGCTGCCTTTCGTCAACGGCATCAAGCAGGCGCGCGAGCGGATCGTGGCGCGCACAGACGAAGACCGCACCGACTTTCTGCGTCGACGCGGCTTCTCCAAGGCCGAGACCGGCAAGATCATCGAAACGGTCCAGGCGGAGGAAGGGCGGCCACCCGAGAGCATCTTCGATTTCGTGCAGGGCATCACCGCCGTCGCGCGCGACAAGCCGCATCAGGACGCCCGCCTCGACATGGAGGCCAAGGCCAAGAAACTGCTCGATCGAGCCGCCTGACATCCGCAAAGTCGGAGATGCGGATTTCCGTGTCTCCGGCTTTGCGCTTCCGCGTGTCCCAAATCCCGTCCCGTGGCGCTGCCCCCTTTAGAGGAAGAGGGCGGCGCTTCGCTTCGTGACGGGTTGGAGGTCGAGAGAGAGTCTCTCGGCCGCCCGTCGTGGAGTATCCCGTGCCGTTCAGAAGATCGCGTCCCTTGGCGAGCGTCGCGACATCCCCTTCAACAAGCTCATCCTGAGCCAGGCCAACGTCCGCAAGACCAAGGCCGGCGTCTCGATTCCGGAACTGGCCGAGGATATCGGCCACCGCGGCCTTCTTCAGAACCTCAACGTCCGCCCTGTGCTTGATGGCGAGGGCGTGGAAACCGGCATCTTCGAGGTCCCGGCCGGCGGTCGCCGGTTCCGGGCGCTCGAACTGCTGATCAAGGCCAAGCGTCTCGCGAAAACCGCGCCGGTCCCCTGCAACGTCCGCGACGCCAGATCCGCGATCCCCGCCGAGGAGGACAGCCTCGCCGAGAACGTCCACCGCGAGGCGCTGCATCCCCTCGACCAGTTCAAAGCCTTCCAGGCCCTGATCGAACGCGGCATGGGCGAGGAGGATATCGCCGCCCGCTTCTACGTCACCCCGGCCGTGGTTCGTCAGCGGCTGCGCCTCGCTTCGGTCGCCCCGGCACTGCTCGACGTCTATGCCGAGGACGGCATTGCGCTGGACCAACTCATGGCCTTCACCGTGTCGCACGACCATGCGCGGCAGATGGAGGTGTGGGAGACGATCCAGCGATCCTACAGCCGCCAGCCCTACGAAATCCGCCGCATGTTGACCGAAGGTGCGGTACGCGCTTCCGATCGCCGTGCGCAGTTCGTCGGGCCTAGGGGGTATTTCTTTTTGTTTTCAGCGACTTAAGTCGTACCGCAGCGTAAAATCGGCGGCGTTCGGATGGGCCTGAATCATTCCCATTCGATCGTCCCTGGCGGCTTCGAGGTGATGTCGTAGGTCACCCGGTTGATGCCGCGCACCTCGTTGACGATGCGCCCGGCGACGCGGGTCAGGAATTCCATGGTGAAGGGATAGACATCCGCCGTCATGCCGTCGGTGGAGGTCACCGCCCGCAGCGCGCAGGCATTGTCGTAGGTGCGGCCGTCGCCCATCACGCCCACCGTCTTCACCGGCAGCAGCACGGTGAAGGCCTGCCAGATGGCGTCGTACAACCCGGCGCTGCGGATCTCTTCCAGGTAGATCAGATCGGCCTTCTGCAGGATCGCCACCTTCTCCCGCGTCACCTCGCCGGGGATGCGGATCGCCAGGCCAGGCCCCGGGAAGGGGTGGCGGCCGACGATCTCCTCCGGCATGCCGAGCTCGCGGCCGAGGGCGCGGACCTCGTCCTTGAACAGGTCGCGCAGCGGCTCGACCAGCTGCATCCGCATGTCCTCGGGCAGGCCGCCGACATTGTGGTGCGACTTGATCGTCACCGACGGCCCGCCGGTGGCCGAGACGCTCTCGATTACGTCCGGATACAGCGTGCCCTGCGCCAGGAAATCGGCGCCGCCGATCTTGCCCTGCTCTTCCTCGAAGACCTCGATGAACAGCCGGCCGATGGTCTTGCGCTTCTTCTCCGGGTCGGTGACGCCGGCCAGCTCGCCGAGGAACAGGTCCGAGGCGTCGCGATGCACCAGCTTGATGTTGAAGCGGCCGCGGAAGGTGTCGACCACCTGCTCCGTCTCGCCGCCGCGCATCAGCCCGTGATCGACATAGATGCAGGTCAGCTGGTCGCCGATCGCCTCGTGGATCAGCACCGCCGCCACCGAGGAATCGACGCCGCCGGACAGGCCGCAGACCACCTTGCCAGTGCCGACCTGGGCGCGGATGCGCGCCACCGCCTCGGCCCGGAACGCCGCCATGGTCCAGTCGCCCAGGCAGCCGCAGACGCCATGGGTGAAGTTCTTCAGCAGCGCCGCGCCATGCGGCGTGTGCACCACCTCGGGGTGGAACTGGATGCCGTAGAAATGGCGGCTGTCATCGGCGACCATGGCGCAGGGCGCGCCCTCGGAGGTCGCCACGATGCGGAAGCCCTCCGGCAGCCGGGCGACGCGGTCGCCATGGCTCATCCAGACCTGCTCGCGCGCGCCCTGCGCCCAGACATCCTGGGTCAGCGCGCAGGCTTCCTGCACCTCGACATAGGCCCGGCCATATTCCTGGTGGTCGCTCTTCTCGACCAGCCCGCCCAGCTGCATGCACATGGTCTGCTGGCCGTAGCAGATGCCCAGCAGCGGCACCCCCATCTCGAACACCGCCTGCGGCGCCCGCGGGCTGCCTTCGTCGACGGTGCTGGCCGGCCCGCCCGAGAGGATGATCCCCTTCGGCGCGAAGCCCTGGATGCGATCCGCCTGGGCGGTGAAGGGCCATACCTCGCAATAGACGCCCGATTCCCGGACCCGGCGCGCAATCAACTGCGTCACCTGGCTGCCGAAATCGAGGATGAGGATGCGGTCCTGGTGGAGAGCTTGGGAGGACAGGTCGACCATGGGCGAGCTTGCACCACGTCCGTCTCCCCGAAGCAAGGCTTTCGAGCGGCCGCCGCGGCGCGCCAGGGTTGCAACGATCGCGGCCCTCTGCCCGGGCCCCGCTCACGCAAGGGCGCTCGGCCGCCCCCTTGATCCCCCGGCGCGCCGCCGCCAGGGTCAGGGCAACAGCCCCGAGGAGCGTTCAACGGATGACCTGGTCGATCGTGGCGCATGACCCCGCCAGCGGCGCCTTCGCCGTCGCCGTCACCACCTGCGCCTTCGGCGTCGGCGCCTCCTGCCCCTTCGTCCGGCCCGGCATCGGCGCCGTCTCCACCCAGTCCTTCACCAACCGCTATCTGGGCCCGGCCATCCTGGACGGGCTGGCCCGCGGCCTGTCGCCGGCCGACGCCATCCAGGGGGCGCTGGCCGGCGACCGCGGCAGCGCGCTGCGCCAGGTCCATTGCGTCGACCGCCACGGCAATTCCGCCGCCTGGACCGGCGAGAGCTGCGTCGAATGGGCCGGCAGCACCAGCGCCCCGGGCTTCTCGGTGGCGGGCAACATGCTGGCGGGTGAAAGCGTGGTGGCCGAGACGGCGGCCTGCTACGCCTCCGCCGCCGCCCTGCCGATGCCGGAGCGGCTGATGCTGGCCCTCGATGCCGGCCAGGCCGCCGGCGGCGACCGCCGCGGCCGGCAATCGGCGGCGATGAAGCTGATCACCGGCGAGGACTTCCCCGACCTCGACCTGCGCGTCGACGACCACCCGACGCCGCTCGACGAAATGCGCCGGCTGCTCGGGGTCTGGCGGCGGGACCGGGCGCCGGGACTGGCCACGGCGCCGCGCAGGGCGGATCCCTCCGGGCTGGTCGACAAGGCGGTCATCGAAGCGGGGTGGCGCGCCAAGGGGCTCGAGCTGCGCTTTCCGAAGCGGTAGCCACAGAATAAGAAAGGCCAGGGGAAGGAATTCCCCTGGACCCCATCTTTTTTCTGCGCCCCGGAGCCCCGGCTTGACCTACGACATCATCTCGGGCTGGTACTGCGATGCTGCGCCAAAACCCTATCGGGTCTTTGGGGATGACTACGTTCGCTCGGTCGGATGCTTCTATCTGTGGGAATGGTGCCTGCGGAAGTTCACCGCGCCCGACCAGATCTACATCTTGGAATCGGCCTCGCCCGTCCTGCCCTCGCTGCCGCGGCGCTCCAATATCAACTGGACCCGGCTGAGCCGGAACTTCGGCCATGCGGTCGGCTGCCCGCATCACTATTCGGGCTGGTCGCGCGCCCTGCTGAGCGGCCTGATGCTGGCCTATTGCAACGGCCACGACCACGTCGTGCTGGTCGAACAGGGCAGCCTGCTCTACGGCGAGGACATCATCGAGCGGCAGATCGCCCAATACCCGGAGGCGAAGATCATCGCCCCCTCCGGCCGCGGCACGCCGCAGCCGCTGCAGACCGGCATGCTGATCTTCCGCACCGCGATCGTGCCGGACTTCATCCAGCGCTACACCGCGATCGCCGAGCCCGACGCCCTGCTCAGCCCCGAGAAGAAACTGGCCCGGGTGGGCCGGGAGATCGGCCTGGCCCTGTCGGAGCTGCCCTTCGGCCGGCGCCGGCCGCTCGACTTCGCGCAGGAGACCTTCTTCCTGCGCCACGCCACCACCGGGGAGCTGCAGGCCTTCGCCGAGCTTCTCGGCCTGGAGAAAGTGCCGGACGCCCCCCTGTGTGACCGATAGGGCTGCGTCCGGGCCTCAGCGCGGCGGGCGGTCCTGCTGCTGCTGCGGACGCGGCGGCGGATGACCGCCTGTCTCTTATACTCATCTCCGAGCCCACAAGACGGACTCCTACCTCGTATGCCGTCTACTGCATGAAAAAAACATTAGATGCAGTTTTAAGAAAAAATCGCAATCAAGCCACGAATGAAATCAAAAATTTACTTAACATACATGAA
>NZ_CACSJM010000084.1 GCF_902706185.1 Roseomonas sp. 18066
TGCCGGGCGATAACGTCTCGATGGACGTCGAGCTGATCGCCCCGATCGCCATGGATGAAGGCCTGCGCTTCGCGATCCGCGAAGGCGGCCGCACCGTCGGCGCCGGCGTCGTCGCCTCGATCAGCGCGTAACGGATAGCGGGAAGAGATAGGCGCCAGACATGGACAGCCAGAACATCCGCATCCGCCTCAAGGCGTTCGATCACCGCGTGCTGGATGGCAGCACGCGGGAGATCGTGAACACCGCGAAGCGGACCGGCGCGCGCGTGCGCGGGCCGATTCCGTTGCCGACGCAGATCGAGCGGTTCACCGTGAACCGTTCGCCGCATGTCGACAAGAAGAGCCGTGAGCAGTTCGAGATTCGGACTCACCGGCGTCTGCTTGATATCGTCGATCCCACCCCGCAGACCGTGGACGCGCTGATGAAGCTCGACCTGGCCGCCGGCGTGGACGTCGAGATCAAGCTCTAAGGCCCGGGGGAGAAATCTACCATGGCCGCGAAGAATGGTCGCACCGGCCTGATCGCCAAGAAGCTGGGGATGACCCGGCTGTTCAATGACGACGGCTCGACCGTGCCTGTCACCGTGCTGCACCTGGATCAGGTGCGCGTCGTGGCTGCCCGCACGGATGAGAAGGACGGTTACACTGCGGTTCAGCTGGGCATTGGCCTGGCGAAGCCGAAGAATGTCTCGAAGCCCAACAAGGGTCATTTCGCCAAGGCGGGTGTCGAGGCTCCGAGGAAGGTTGTGGAATTCCGCGTGGCCGCTGACGCCGCGCTGGAGCCCGGCACGAAGCTGACCGTCGGTCACTTCGTGAAGGGTCAGCTGGTGGACGTCACCGGCACGTCGAAGGGCAAGGGGTTTGCCGGCGCGATGAAGCGCTGGAACTTCTCGGGCCTCGAAGCGTCGCACGGCGTGTCGATCAGCCACCGTAGCCACGGTTCGACGGGCAACCGTCAGGATCCGGGCAAGACCTTCAAGAACAAGAAGATGGCTGGCCATCTGGGCGTTGAGCGCATTACCACGCAGAACCTGGAGATCGCTGGTTTCGATCTCGAGAAGGGTCTGCTGATGGTCAAGGGCGCGGTGCCTGGTGCGAAGGGCGGGTATGTGCTGGTTCGGGACGCCGTGAAGGTCGCCCGTCCTGCCGATGCGCCGTTCCCCGCGGCCGTGGCCTGAGGGTTAGGACATGCAGGTTCCTGTCATCACCCTGGACAACGGCCAGGCCGGCGAGATCGAACTCCCGGAAGCCCTGTTCGCCGCTTCTCCCCGCGCTGACGTGATGGCGCGCGTGGTGCACTGGCAGCTCGCCAAGCGCCGCGCCGGCACCCACAAGGTGAAGGGCATGGGCGAGGTCTCCGGCACCACCAAGAAGCCGTATCGGCAGAAGGGTACCGGCAACGCCCGTCAGGGCTCGCTGCGCGCGCCGCAGTTCCGCACCGGTGGTGTGGTTCACGGCCCGGTGGTCCGCGAGCATGGCTATTCGCTGAACAAGAAGGTCCGCCGTCTGGGCCTGATCAGCGCGCTGAGCCAGAAGGCTGCCGAAGGCAAGCTGATCGTGCTCGACACGGCGGCCATGGGCGCCGACTTCAAGACCGCCGCCATGGCCTCCAAGGTCAAGGCGCTGGGCTGGAAGAGCGCGCTGGTCGTCGACGCGACGGTCGACGAGACCTTCGGTCGCGCGGTGCGCAACCTGAAGAACGTGAACGTTCTGCCGACGCTCGGCGCGAATGTTTACGACATTCTGAAGCATGACGTGCTGGCGGTGACCCGCCAGGCCGTCGAGGCGCTGAAGGAGCGGCTGGCATGAGCGAGACCGCGACCAAGAAGCCGAAGTTCGTGATCTCGCGCGAGAAGATGTATCAAAGCATCCTCGCGCCGATGATCACCGAGAAGGCTTCCGGCCTGGCCGAGCTGAGCCAGTACACCTTCAAGGTGCCGCTGACCGCGACCAAGCCGGAAATCAAGGCCTCCATCGAGGGTCTGTTCGGGGTGACTGTCGTCTCCGTGAACACCCTCGTCATGAAGGGCAAGACCAAGCGGGTGCGTGGCCGTGAGGGCCAGCGCTCCGACTGGAAGAAGGCGGTCGTCCGCCTGGCCGAGGGCCAGAGCATCGACCTCACCACGGGGCTCGCTTAACGCCATGGCGCTGAAGCACTTTAACCCGGTCACCCCCAGCCTGCGCGGAACGGTCCTCATCGACCGTTCCGAGCTGTTCAAGGGCAAGCCGGTCAAGCAGCTGACGGAGGGCAAGAGCCACTCCGGCGGCCGCAACAATCATGGCCGCATCACCGTTCGGTTTCGTGGGGGTGGGCACAAGCAGACCTACCGCCTGATCGACTTCAAGCGGCGCAAGTTCAATGTGCCTGCCACGGTCGAGCGGCTGGAATACGATCCGAACCGCACGGCGTTCATCGCGCTGCTGAAGTACGAGGATGGCGAGCTCGCCTACATCCTCGCGCCGCAGCGCCTGAAGGTCGGTGATTCGGTCGTGGCCGGTGAGCGCGTCGACATCAAGCCGGGCAACGCGATGCCGCTCGGCTCGATCCCGGTCGGCACGATCATCTACAACATCGAGATGAAGCCCGGCGCCGGCGGCAAGATCGCCCGTTCGGCTGGCACCTTCTGCCAGCTGGTCGGCAAGGACGCCGGCTATGCCCAGGTCAAGCTGCAGTCCGGCGAAGTGCGCCTGCTGCGGGGCGAGTGCATGGCCTCGATCGGTGCGGTGTCCAACCCGGACAACCAGAACCAGCATCTCGGCAAGGCTGGCCGTTCGCGCTGGCTGGGCCGCAAGCCGCATCAGCGCGGCGTCGTCATGAACCCGGTCGACCATCCGCATGGCGGTGGTGAAGGCCGGACCTCGGGCGGCCGCCACCCGGTCACGCCGTGGGGCAAGCCGACCAAGGGTTACAAGACCCGCACCAACAAGCGCACGGACAAGCTGATCGTCCGTCGTCGCAATGTGACGAAGGGCTGACCGCGATGTCGCGCAGTGTCTGGAAGGGGCCGTTCGTCGACGGCTACCTGCTGAACAAGGCGGAAGCGGCGCGTGCCTCCACCCGCAACGAGGTCATTAAGATCTGGTCGCGTCGGAGCACGATCCTGCCGCAATTCGTCGGGCTGACCTTCGGTGTCTACAACGGCAAGAAGTTCATTCCCGTCCAGGTGTCCGAGAACATGGTGGGGCATAAGTTCGGCGAGTTCTCGCCGACCCGCACCTTCACCGGGCATTCCTCGGACAAGAAGGCGAAGCGGGGCTAAGCGATGAGCAAGCCGAAGCACGAGCGCACGCTCGCCGAAACTCAGGCGCAGGCCGTCACCCGGAACATCCGGGTGTCGCCCTACAAGCTGAACCTGGCCGCTGGTCTGATCCGGGGCAAGAAGGCGCAGGACGCGGTTGCGATCCTGACCTTCTCCAAGCGCCGGATCTCGCAGACCGTGAAGGCGACGCTGGAATCGGCCATCGCGAATGCGGAGAACAACCACCAGCTCGACGTCGACCGCCTGGTCGTGTCGCGGGTGGAAGTGGGCCGCGCCATCGTGATGAAGCGCTTCCACGCCCGCGGCCGCGGCAAGGCGGCCCGGGTGGAGAAGTGGTTCAGCCACCTTTCCATCGTGGTCGCCGAGCAGCCGGTGCCGACCGAGCCGGCGCAGCAGGAGGCCGCGTAACATGGGCCATAAAGTCAATCCGATCGGGCTGCGGCTCGGCATCAACCGCACCTGGGATAGCCGCTGGTACGCCGGCCATGACTATTCCCGGCTGCTGCATGATGACCTGAAGCTCCGCAAGACCCTGAAGGATCGCCTGAAGGGCGCGGGCGTCTCGAAGGTCATCATCGAGCGTCCGGCGAAGAAGCCCCGCGTGACGATCCATGCCGCCCGTCCGGGCGTCGTGATCGGCAAGAAGGGCGCCGACATCGAGGTGCTGCGCAAGGACCTGGCGAAGCTCGCCGGGGCCGAGGTCGCGCTGAACATCGTCGAGATCCGCAAGCCGGAGATCGAGGCGCAGCTGGTGGCCGAGAGCATCGCCCAGCAGCTCGAGCGCCGCGTGGCGTTCCGCCGCGCGATGAAGCGTGCCGTGCAGTCCGCCATGCGCCTCGGCGCCGGCGGCATCCGGATCAATTGCGGTGGCCGCCTGGGCGGCGCCGAGATCGCGCGGATGGAGTGGTATCGCGAAGGGCGGGTGCCGCTGCACACGCTGCGCGCCGATATCGACTACGGCACCGCGACCGCGAAGACCACCTATGGCACCTGCGGTGTCAAGGTCTGGATCTTCAAGGGCGAGATCATGGCCCATGATCCGCTGGCGCAGGACAAGCGCGCCGCGGAGCAGGCGCCGCAGCGCTGAGGATAAGAGACAATGCTTTCTCCGAAGCGCACGCGGTTCCGTAAGGCGCACAAGGGTCGGATCAAGGGCTTGGCGAAGGGCGGCTTCTCGCTGTCCTTCGGCGGCTTCGGCCTCAAGGCGCTTGAGCCTGAGCGGGTCACCGCCCGCCAGATCGAAGCCGCTCGTCGTGCCATCACCCGCGCCATGAAGCGCCAGGGCCGGGTGTGGATCCGCATTTTCCCGGACGTTCCCGTCTCCACGAAGCCTGCGGAAGTCCGCATGGGTTCGGGCAAGGGCGCGCCGGAATACTGGGTTGCCCGTGTCAAGCCGGGTCGCATCATGTTCGAGATCGACGGTGTGTCGCTCGAGACGGCGCGTGAAGCGCTGGGTCTCGGTGCGGCGAAGCTGCCGATCAAGACGAAGCTGGTGACCCGCCTGGGCGCCGCGGAGGCCTGAGCCGATGACCAAGATCGTGGATGTCCGCGGCAAGACCGCGGACGAGCTGAAGACGATGTTGCTGGATCTCCGCAAGGAGCAGTTTAACCTGCGCTTCCAGCGCGCGACGGGCCAGCTTGAGGCGGTTTCCCGCATCAAGGTGGTGCGTCGTGACATCGCGCGTGTTAAGACCGTGCTGGCCGAGCAGTCCCGCTCGGCCGCCAAGGCCTGACGAGAGGAGACCCCGGCAATGCCGAAGCGCGTCCTCACCGGGCGGGTGGTCAGCGACAAGATGGACAAGACCGTGACGGTCCTTGTCGAGCGTCGCGTGATGCATCCGCTCTACAAGAAGTTCATCCGGCGTTCGAAGAAGTACGCCGCGCATGACGACGCCAACCTGTGCGTGGAAGGTGACCTCGTTTCCATCGAGGAATGCCGCCCGATCAGCAAGCGGAAGACCTGGCTGGTGATCGAGCGCAATGGCGCCGCGGTCACGACGCCGGGCTTCACCGTGGGCGCTGCCCCGGTCGCCGCTGCGGCGCAGGCCTGAGGAACGGACTGACCGATGATTATCGTTGAGTCCAACCTCGAGGTTGCCGACAACTCGGGTGCACGCCGCGTGCAGTGCATCAAGGTGCTCGGTGGCTCCAAGCGCCGTACCGCCTCGGTCGGCGACGTCATCGTGGTGTCCGTGAAGGAAGCGATTCCCCGCGGCAAGGTGAAGAAGGGTGACGTGCAGCGCGCGGTGATCGTGCGCACCGCCTACCCGGTTCGCCGCCAGGATGGCACGGCCATTCGGTTCGACCGTAACGCTGCGGTTCTGATCAACAAGCAGAACGAGCCGATCGGCACCCGCATCTTTGGCCCGGTCGTTCGTGAGCTGCGCGCGCGCAAGTTCATGAAGATCATCTCGCTGGCGCCGGAGGTTCTGTAATCCATGGCCGCGAAGATCAAAAAGGGCGACCGCGTCCAGATCCTGACGGGTAAGGACAAGGGCAAGCGCGGCGAAGTGCTGCGCGTGCTGCCCGAGGAAGGCCGTGCCGTCGTGCAGGGCCTGAACATCGTGAAGCGCCACACCAAGCCGAAGGGCATGGGGCAGCAGGGTGGGATCATCGAGAAGGAGGCGTCGCTCGACCTCTCCAACATCGCGCTGATCGACCCGAAGTCCGACAAGCCCACCCGCGTCGGCTTCAAGGTGCTCGAAGACGGCAAGAAGGTCCGGGTCGCGAAGGCCTCGGGCGAGGTGATCGCATGAGCGAGGCGAAGGAACTGCCGCGCCTGCAGCAGCTGTATGCTGATGTGGTGCGGAAGAAGCTTCAGGACGAGTTCGGCTATGGCAGCCCCATGGAGCTGCCGAAGCTGTCGAAGATCGTCATCAACATGGGCGTGGGCGAAGCCGCCGGCGACCAGAAGAAGCTTGAGGCGGCCCTGGCCGACCTCACCGTCATCGCCGGCCAGAAGCCGGTGAAGACGCTGGCGAAGAAGGCCATCGCGGGCTTCAAGATCCGCGAAGGCCAGGCGATCGGCTGCAAGGTCACCCTGCGCCGCGCCCGCATGTACGAGTTCCTGGACCGCCTGGTCACCATCGCGCTTCCGCGCATGCGTGACTTCCGTGGCATTCCTGGTAATAGGGGCTTCGACGGCCGCGGGAACTACTCGCTCGGCCTGAAGGAGCAGATCGTGTTCCCCGAAATCAGCTATGATAAGGTGGACACCATCCGTGGCATGGACATCGTCTTTGTCACGACCGCGAAGACGGACAAGGAAGCCAAGTCCCTGCTGAAGGGCTTCGACCTTCCCTTCGTCAACTGAGTTGGAAAACCGCCCGGATGGTCCGGGCAGGTTCCGGAGGATTTAGACCGCATGGCCAAGACATCGGCTGTCGAGAAGAATCAGCGCCGCGAGCGCCTCTCGAAGCTGCACAAAGCCAAGCGCGCCGCCCTGAAGGCCGTGGTCATGGACCGCGAGCTTCCGGTGGAGGAGCGCTTCGACGCGACGTTGAAGCTCGCCCAGCTGCCGCGCAATGGCGCCAAGGTGCGTGTGCGCCTGCGCTGCGAACTGACTGGCCGCCCGCGCGGCAATTACCGCAAGTTTAAGCTGAGCCGTAACGCGCTCCGTGATCTGGCCTCGTCGGGCCAGATTCCGGGGCTCGTCAAGGCCAGCTGGTAAGGGGGCCGCATGTCGCTGTCCGATCCGCTGGGCGATATGCTCACGCGCATCCGAAACGGGCACCAGGCCCGCAAGGCGCGCATCTCTTCGCCCTCCAGCCGTCTTCGTGCCGATGTGCTCGAAGTGCTGAAGCGCGAAGGCTATATCCGTGCGTGGCGCTCCGAGCAGGTCCGCCCGGGTGTTGCCGTGCTCGATATCGAGCTGAAGTATTCTGAGGGTGAGCCCGCGATCAAGGAAATCGAGCGCGTCTCGAAGCCTGGTCGTCGCGTCTACTCGAAGATCAAGGAGCTGCCGAAGTTCTACAACGGACTCGGCATTTCCATCCTCTCCACGCCGCGTGGCGTGATGAGCGACAATGAGGCCCGCGCTGCCAATGTTGGCGGCGAGGTCCTCTGCCGCGTGTTCTGAGGGAGGGATAGACATGTCGCGCGTCGGCAAATATCCCGTCCCCGTTCCTGCGGGCGTGACGGTCGCTGTCGAGGGCAAGACCCTGACCGCCAAGGGCAAGCTCGGGCAGCTCTCGCTCGCGCTGACCGATGCGGTCGAGGTCGAGGTGGCGGACAACCAGGTGGCCGTGAAGCCGCTCGGTTCCGATCGCCGGGCCCGCACGCTGTGGGGCACGACCCGCAGCCTGATCAACGGCATGTGCATCGGGGTCTCCACCGGCTTCTCGAAGTCGATGGAAATCACCGGCACGGGTTACCGCGCCGCGATCCAGGGCAGCGACCTGGTGCTGAGCCTCGGCTTCAGCCACGAGATCCGCTACCCGGTTCCGGCCGGCATCAAGATCACCTGCGAGCGTCCGACGGCCATCAAGGTCGAAGGCGTCGACAAGCAGCAGGTTGGTCAGGTGGCCGCCGAGATCCGTGGCTATCGCGGTCCCGAGCCCTACAAGGGCAAGGGCGTGCGGTACACGGACGAGGTCATCCTCCGGAAGGAGGGGAAGAAGAAGTAAGATGGCCGACAAGCTCGCATTGCAGCGCCGCCGTCGCGCGCGCCTGCGCTACCAGCTGCGGATCAAGAGCGGGGGCCGTCCGCGGCTCTCCGTTTTCCGCTCGGGCAAGCACATCTATGCCCAGGTCATCGACGACAAGGCGGGTCGCACCCTCGCCGCCGCGTCTTCCATCGAGAAGACGCAGCGCGAGAGCCTCTCGACCGGCGCGGACAAGAACGCGGCCAGTGTGGTCGGCAAGCTGCTTGCCGAGCGCGCCCTGGCGGCGGGCGTGACCGACGTTGTCTTCGATCGTGGCCCCTACCTGTATCACGGCCGGGTGAAAGCCCTGGCGGACGGCGCCCGCGAGGGCGGGCTGTCGTTCTAAGGAGCACAGAAAATGGCACGTGAACCGAGGAGCGGCGGCGGTGGCGATCGCGACCGCGGCCGCGGCCGTGGCCCGGAGCGCAACAATGAGCGCGAGCCGGGCGACGAGCTGAAGGACAAGCTGGTCACGATCAACCGCGTCGCCAAGGTGGTGAAGGGTGGCCGTCGCTTCTCCTTCGCCGCCCTGGTCGTGGTCGGTGACGAGAAGGGCCGCGTTGGCTGGGGCGCCGGCAAGGCACGCGAAGTGCCCGAGGCGATCCGCAAGGCGACCGAGCGCGCGAAGAAGACGATGATCCGCGTCCCGATGCGCGAGGGTCGTACCCTGCATCATGACGTGGTCGGCGAATTCGGCGCTGGCCGTGTCATCCTGCGCGCGGCGCCCGCCGGTACCGGCATCATCGCCGGTGGTCCGATGCGCGCGGTGTTCGAGACCCTGGGCATGGGCGACGTCGTCGCCAAGTGCACGGGTTCCACGAACCCGCACAACATGGTCAAGGCGACCTTCGCCGCCCTGACGCGCTCCACCAGCCCCCGGGCTGTGGCCTCGCGTCGTGGCAAGAAGGTCTCCGACCTGCTGGGTCCGCGCAAGGACGCCGAGCCTTCGACGGAGGCTTCGGCCAATGTCTGAGAAGAAGACCGTTCGGGTGACGCAGGTCGCGTCCCCCATCGGCCGCAAGCCCGGTCAGCGCGAGACGCTGATCGGTCTGGGTCTCAACAAGATCCGCCGCTCGCGGGAGCTGGAGGATACTCCGGCCGTGCGCGGCATGATCCGCAAGGTCGCGCACCTGATTCAGGTGGGCGAGACCACGGAGAAGTAAGATGAAGCTGAACGAGCTGCGCGACAATGACGGCGCGCGGAACAAGTTCAAGCGCGTCGGTCGCGGCATCGGTTCCGGTAAGGGTAAGACCTCCGGCCGTGGCGTGAAGGGCCAGAAGGCCCGCACCGGCGTGTCCCTGAACGGCTTCGAAGGCGGCCAGCTGCCGATCTATCGGCGTCTGCCGAAGCGGGGCTTCGTCAATCCGTTCCGCAAGGAATACGCGCCGATCAACCTCGGCACGATTGACGCCGCCATCGAGTCCGGCCGGCTTCCCGCTGGTCAGACCCTCGACGAGGCGACGCTGGAGGCCGCTGGCCTGGTCCGCACGGGCGCCAAGATCGCAGGCGTTCGCCTGCTGGCCCGCGGCGAGATCAAGCGCGCCGTGACCATCTCGGTCGCCGGGGCTTCGGCCGCGGCCATCGCGGCGGTCGAGGCGGCGGGCGGCAGCGTCACGGTGCTGGCCCCGGCGCCGGCGAAGGAAGAGAAGCCCGCCGCGTAAGCCTTGCGCCCCCCACCCTCGGGGGGCTAGGTGAGCACGACCGGGTTGGCAGCGGCGCCGCGGGAATCACCCCCCGGCGCCGCAGTCATGTTGAAGGGGCGAATTCATGGCTTCCGCCGCCGAACAGCTCGCGGCCAATCTGAATCTCGGGGTCCTGTCCAAGGCGACCGAGCTGAAGAAGCGCATCTGGTTCACGCTGGCCGCGCTGATCGTCTACCGCATCGGCACCTACATCCCCGTGCCGGGCGTCGATGCCACCGTGATGGCGGATATCCTGCGCCAGCATGGCGGGGGCATCCTGGGCATGTTCGACATGTTCACGGGTGGCGCGCTGGGCCGCATGACGGTCTTCGCGCTGAACATCATGCCCTATATCTCGGCCAGCATCATCATCCAGCTGATGTCTGCCGCCGTGCCCAGCCTGGAGGCCCTCAAGAAGGAGGGCGAGTCCGGCCGGAAGAAGCTCAACCAGTACACCCGCTACCTGACGGTGGTGATCGCCATCTTCCAGTCCTACGGCATCGCCGTCGGGCTCGAGAGCATGCAGGGCAGCTTCGGCGCGGCGGTCTACGACCCCGGGCTGTTCTTCCGCATCAGCTGCATGGCGACGCTGGTCGGCGGCACGCTGTTCCTGATGTGGATCGGCGAGCAGATCACCGCCCGCGGCATCGGCAACGGCATCAGCCTGATCATCTTCGCCGGCATCGTCGCCAACGTGCCCGGCGCGCTGGTCTCGACGCTGGAGCTCGGCCGCACCGGCGCGCTGTCGCCGATCTTCATCGTCGCCTTCGGGCTGATCGCGCTGGCCGTCATCGCCTTCGTGGTCTTCATGGAGCGCGCGCAGCGGCGGATCCCGATCCAGTATCCGAAGCGCCAGGTCGGCAACCGGATGTTCGGCGGCGAGAACACCCACCTGCCGCTGAAGCTGAACACCGCCGGCGTGATCCCGCCGATCTTCGCCTCCTCGCTGCTGCTGCTGCCGGCGACCTTCGCCGGCTTCTCCGGCACGCAGGAGGAAGGCTGGCTGACGCGGATCGCCGGCGCCCTGGCGCATGGCCAGCCGCTCTACATGGCGGCCTATGTCGGGCTGATCATCTTCTTCGCCTTCTTCTACACGGCCGTCGTCTTCAATCCGACGGAGACGGCCGACAACCTGAAGAAGAATGGGGGCTTCGTCCCCGGCATCCGCCCGGGCCAGGCGACCGCCGACTACCTGGACCGCGTGCTGAGCCGCCTGACCGGCGTCGGCGCGGTCTATCTCTGCATCGTCTGCCTGCTGCCCGAGATCCTGATCAGCCAGTACGGCGTGCCCTTCTATTTCGGTGGCACTTCCCTTCTGATCATTGTTTCGGTCACCATGGACACGGTGGCCCAGGTGCAGTCGCATCTCTTCGCCCACCAGTATGAGGGGCTGATCCGCAAGGCCCGGATGGGTGGCGGTCGCGGCGGGGCGCCGCGGCTGCGCTGAGGCCCAGGGCTTTCGGGTTCCTGGGGGCGAGACGAGGCGGGGCCGGGGGGTGTGCAAGCGCCCGCCGGCCGCGTCGTGAGGAGGACGGCAGATGACGCGCAGGAAGGCGGGGACGAAGCGAGGATGAACCTGATTTTGCTGGGGCCCCCGGGGGCCGGGAAGGGCACCCAGGCGAAGCGGCTGGAGGAGCGCCACGGCATCGCGCAGATCTCCACCGGCGACATGCTGCGCGCCGAGGTCAAGAGCGGCAGCGAGATCGGCCGCCAGGCCAAGGCGATCATGGAGCAGGGCGGGCTGGTGCCCGACGCCATCATCACCGCCATGCTGGCCAACCGCGTCTCGCAGCCCGACTGCGCCCGCGGCTTCATCCTGGATGGCTTCCCGCGCACCACGCCCCAGGCCGAGGCGCTGGACGTGATGCTGAAGGAGAAGGGCCTGCAGCTCGACCAGGTGATCGAGCTGAAGGTGGACGACGCGGCGCTGGTCGAGCGCATCGCCGGCCGCTTCACCTGCGCCCAATGCGGCACCGGCTATCACGACAGCTTCAAGCCGACGGCCAAGCCCGGCATCTGCGACAGCTGCGGCAGCACCGAGTTCGTCCGCCGCGCCGACGACAAGGCGGAGACGGTGGCCGCCCGGCTCGAGGCCTATCACCGCCAGACGGCGCCGCTGCTGCCGTATTACGCGGCGCAGGGCAAGCTGCGCCAGGTCGACGGCATGGCCTCGATGAACGAGGTCGCCCGGCAGATCGAGGTCGTGCTCGGCCGCTGAGGCCGGCTCGCGACCAGAAGAACGGGAAAGGGGCCTGCGGGCCCCTTTTTTCATGGCGCGGCGGCGCCGGCAGACAGGGCTTGACTCTCGCCCCGGTTGCTCGGTAAATCCGCGCCTCTCGCGGTCGGGGTCTCCTCGGCCGCGTAGATGGTTGCGTTTCGATCACTACGATTCGGGGCGCGCCGATCACCTTCGCCGGACGCATTGCCGGTACGAACGGGAGCCCCCGGGGCTCCAGGAGCAGGTCATCGATGGCACGCATTGCAGGCGTGAACATTCCCACCAACAAGCGCGTTCTCATTTCCCTTCGCTACATTTACGGCATCGGTCCGGCGAATGCGAAGGTGATCTGCGAGCAGCTGGCCATCCCCGAGGATCGCCGCGTCAACCAGCTGACGGATGAGGAAATCCTCAAGATCCGTGAGCTGATCGACCGCGAATACCGGGTCGAGGGCGATCTGCGTCGCGAGAACGCGATGAACATCAAGCGCCTGATGGACATGGCCTGCTATCGCGGCCTGCGTCACCGCAAGGGCCTGCCCGTCCGTGGCCAGCGCACGCATACCAATGCGCGCACCCGCAAGGGCAAGGCTGTCGCGATTGCCGGCAAGAAGAAGGTGACCAAGTAACATGGCCCGTCAGCCCACCGGTCGTCCGCGCAAGAAGGAACGCAAGAATATTGCGTCCGGCGTTGCCCACGTGCTCGCCTCCTTCAACAACACCATCGTCACCATCACCGACAGCCAGGGCAACGCGATCGCTTGGTCGTCCGCCGGCAGCCAGGGCTTCAAGGGTTCGCGCAAGTCGACCCCTTACGCCGCCCAGGTCGCCGCCGAGGATGCCGGCCGCAAGGCCCGCGAGCACGGCATGGAGACGCTGGAGATCATGGTCTCTGGTCCCGGTTCGGGTCGTGAATCCGCCCTGCGCGCGCTGCAGGCCGTCGGCTTCTACGTCACCGCCATCCGCGACGTGACCCCCATCCCGCACAACGGCTGCCGTCCGCGCAAGCGGCGTCGGGTCTGAGGCGAGGCTGCAGGAGACACCGAAGTGCTCGAGCGCAACTGGCGTTCCCTGATCCGTCCCGAAAAGCTCGACGTCGAGCCCGGGACCGACCCTTCGCGCACGGCGACGGTGGTGGCGGAGCCGCTCGAGCGCGGCTTCGGCATGACCCTCGGCAATGCGCTGCGGCGCGTGCTGCTGTCGTCGCTGCAGGGTGCGGCGGTCACCGCCATCCGCATCGACGGCGCGCTGCATGAATTCTCTAGCCTGCAGGGCGTACGGGAGGATGTCACCGACATCGTCCTGAACATCAAGCGGCTCGCCATCCGGATGCAGGGCGAGGGCGCCAAGCGCCTGCAGCTCACGGCCTCCGGCCCTGGCGAGGTGACGGCCGGCCAGATCCAGACCACCGGCGATATCGAGATCGCCAATCCGGACCTGGTCATCTGCACGCTCGACGACGGCGCCAAGCTGTCGATGGAGCTGACCGTCGATGTCGGCAAGGGCTATGTGCCCGCCTCCGAGAACCGCCCGGAAGACGCCCCGATCGGGCTGATCCCGGTCGATGCCATCTACTCCCCGGTCCGCCGCGTGGCGTATCAGGTGCAGCCGACCCGCGTGGGCCAGCGCACCGACTACGACAAGCTGGTGCTGACCGTCGAGACCGACGGCACGGTGGCGCCTGACGACGCGGTGGCCCTCGCCGCCCGCATCCTGCAGGACCAGCTGCAGCTCTTCATCAACTTCGATGAGCCGCGCGAGCGCAAGGTGGAAGAGGTGCAGGACGACCTGCCCTTCAACCGCAACCTGCTGCGCAAGGTGGATGAGCTGGAGCTGTCGGTCCGCAGCGCCAACTGCCTGAAGAACGACAACATCGTCTATATCGGCGACCTGGTGCAGAAGACGGAGCAGGAGATGCTCCGCACTCCGAACTTCGGCCGCAAGTCGCTGAATGAGATCAAGGAAGTCCTCGCTTCCATGGGGCTGTCCCTCGGCATGACCGTGCCGGGCTGGCCGCCTGAGAACATCGAGGACCTCGCGAAGAAGATCGAAGAGCCGTTCTGATTTTCGGCCACCTGAAGGAATAGACCCATGCGTCACGGGGTTGCCGGCCGGAAGCTCGGCGTCACCTCCACCCACCGTATTGCGATGCTTCGCAATATGGCGACCAGCCTGCTCAAGCACGAGCAGATCACCACGACCCTGCCCAAGGCGAAGGAGCTGCGCCCCTACGTGGAGCGCATCATCACCCTGGGCAAGCGTGGCGACCTGCATGCGCGTCGGCAGGCCTATGCTCAGATCATGGACCCGAAGGTGGTGGACAAGCTGTTCACCACCATCGCCGACCGCTACAAGGCGCGCCAGGGTGGCTATACCCGCGTGCTGAAGGCCGGCATGCGCTACGGCGATGCCGCGGACATGGCCGTGATCGAGCTGGTCGAGCGCGATGTTGCTGCCAAGGGCCTGGATTCGGGTCCGAAGCAGGTCGCGCCGGAAGCCGAGGGCGAGCAGGACGCGGCGTAAGCTGCGACCGGCTTTCCAGCCACAGCGTTCAAGGGGGCGGATGGGAAACCATCCGCCCTTTTGCTTTGTCCACCTGTCACCGCCCTGCCTCTTGCGGTGCCGCGCCGCGCCGGGCTTGATGCCGGCCGGGTCCCTTGGGGACCGCAGGCTGAGCAAAGGATCGCCCGCCATGCGGCTGGCCGTGGTGCAGATGAATCCCGGGCACGACAAGGCGGCCAATATCGCCGCCGCCGAGCGGCTGGTGGCCGAGGCCGTCGCCGCCGAGCGCCCGGCGCTGGTGGCCCTGCCGGAGCTCTGGGACTGCCTGGGCGGCGACCGCGCCGCCCGCGCCGCGGCGGCCGAGGCGCTGCCCGAGCCCGGCGCGGAAGGCGGCGCCGCCTATGAGGCGATGCGCGGCATGGCCCGCCGCCACGGCATCTTTCTTCATGGCGGCAGCATCATCGAGGCCGGGCCGGAGAAGCACCTGAACACCACCTTGGCCTTCGCCCCCGACGGCACTGAGCTCGCCCGCTACCGCAAGATCTTCCTGTTCGACATCGTCACCCCCGACGGGCGCGGCTTCCGCGAGAGCGCGGCCTATGGCGCCGGCGACGCCGTGGTCACCTACCAGGCCGGCGAGACCCGGATCGGCTGCGCCATCTGCTACGACCTGCGTTTTCCAGAACTGTTCCAGGCGCTGCGGCGGCAGGGGGCGGAGGTGATCATGCTGCCCTCGGCCTTCACCCTGCAGACCGGCCGCGACCATTGGGAGCCGCTGCTGCGGGCGCGCGCCATCGAGACGCAGTGCTGGATGGCGGCGCCGGCCACCTGGGGCCAGCACGAGGAAAGATCGGGGCCGCGGCAGACCTATGGGCATGCGCTGGTGGTCGATCCCTGGGGCCAGGTGGTGGCCAGCGCCAGCGACGGCACCGGCTGGGCCGCCGCCCGCATCGACGCCGCGCTGACGGCCCGCATCCGCCGCGACATGCCGCTGCTGGAGCATCGCGCCGCCGCGGGCATGGGCTGGGCATGACCGCCGCGCTGTTCAGCCAGGGCGGCGCCATGGGCGACGGGGTCGAGCTGCCGGCTGACCTGCATGGCCGCATTTCGTTTCTGTCCGCCAGCGGGGACAAGGCCGAGGCCGCGCGCGACTGCCTGGCCGCCGCCCATGGCGATGCCGCGCCGGAGGAGGCGGCGGTGATCGTGGCGCTGGGCGGCGACGGCTTCATGCTGGAGACGCAGCACCGCTATCTCGGCGCCAACCGGCCGATCTACGGCATGAATTGCGGCAGCGTCGGCTTCCTGATGAACGACTTCGGCGCCGAGGACCTGCCGGCGCGGCTGGCCCGTGCCCAGGCGGCGACGCTGCATCCGCTGCGGATGAAGGCGGTGACCCAGGCCGGGGGCCTGCGCGAGGCGCTGGCGATCAACGAGGTCTCGCTGCTGCGCGAGACCCGCCAGGCCGCCAAGATCCGCATCCTGGTCGATGGCAAGGAACGGCTGGAGGAGCTGATCTGCGACGGCATCCTGGTCTCCACCCCCGCCGGCAGCACCGCCTACAACCTGTCGGCGGCCGGGCCGATCGTGCCGCTGGGCGCCAACTTGCTGCCGATGACGCCGATTTCCGCCTTCCGGCCGCGGCGCTGGCGCGGGGCGCTGCTGCCCTCGGAAGCGGTGGTGGTCTTCGAGATCCTCGAGGCGGCGAAGCGCCCGGTCGCGGCGGTGGCCGACAATGTCGAGGTCCGCAACATCCGCTCGGTGGAGATCCGCGAGGATCGCAGCCTGGCGATGACCATGCTCTTCGACCCCGATCACGGGCTGTCGGAGCGGATCATCGCCGAGCAGTTCACCGTCTGAGCGACGCCCCGGGGCGGCAACGCCGCCCCGGAACTGACAGAATCACTCCGGGCGGACGCTCATGGCGATGGTGCGCTCGTCCATCCGCGGCTCGTAGCGCAGGCCCTTCCGCACCGCCCAGCTGTTGACCAGCTGGTACAGCGGGATGATGCCGAGATCGTCCATCGCCAGCTTCACGCCTTCCTGCAGCAGCGCCTCGCGCGCCTTGTCGTCCAGCGTCGCGGCGGCGCGGGCGGTCAGCGCGTCGAGCTCGGGGTTGCTGTAGCGGCCCGGGTTGCTGGCCCCCGTGCGGCGGTCGCGGTCATGCGTGCCGAGGACGTTCACCAGCATGTAGGAGGCCTCGCCGGTGGTGCTGCCCCAGCCGGCCAGGCGCATGGAGAATTCCTGCCGGTTGCTGCGCACCGAGAAGCTGGCCCAGGGCAGCGCCTCCACCTGGGTCTGCACGCCGATGCGGGTCCACATCTGGGCGATGGCCTGGGCGGTCTTGGCGTCGTTGGGATAGCGGTCGTTCGGGCTGTGCAGGGTCAGGCGGAAGCCGTTCGGGAAGCCGGCCTCGGCCAGCAGGGCGCGGGCGCCGGCGGCGTCGAAGGCGGGGGTGCGGACGGCCGGGTTGTAGCCGAAGGTGCCGGGCGGCAGCCATTGGCCGGTGGCCAGGGCGGTGCCCTCCATGACCCGCTCGGCCAGGGCCTCGCGCTGGATCGCCATCGACAAAGCGCGCCGCACCCGCAGGTCCTGGAACGGATTCCTGTCGAACGGCTTGCCGGCGTTGTCGGTCGCGAAGGGCGTGGCGCCCGTGCGGGAGAAATCGGCCATCAGGTAGATCAGGCGCACGCCCTGGATCTCAGGCACCGAAAGGCGGGCGTCGCGCTTCAGCCGCTCCAGGTCGGTCGACGGCACCTGGTCGATGACATCGACGTCGCCGGCCAGGATCGCCGCCGTGCGGGCGCCGTCGCTGGCGATGAAGCGGTAGTTCACCGCCTGCCAGGGCTCGCGCCCGCCCCAATAGGTGTCGTTGCGCACCAGCTCGGCGCGGTCGCCAGGGCGGTAGCTGCGCAGGCGATAGGGGCCGGTGCCGATCGCGGCCTTGCCGCTGTTGTAGTCCTCGGTGGACGCCCCTTCGCCGGCATGGCGGGAGATCACCGAGACGGCGCCCATCTCCACCGGCAGCAGCGGATGCGGCTGCGCGGTGTGCAGCCGGATGGTCAGCGGGTCGACCACCTCGACCCGGGTGATGGCGCGGACGAAGCCGCCCATGCCGCCCGGGCTGTTCGGCACGTTGGGGGCGCGGGACAGGGTGAAGGCCACGTCGTCGGCGGTGAAGTCGCGCCCGTCATGCCACTTCACGCCGGCGCGCAGCTTGAATTCCCAGACTGTCGGCTCGACCGCGCGCCAGCTCTCGGCCAGGCCCGGATAGGGCTGCGCCTTCGCGTCGCGGCCGACCAGGAAGTCGAAGAGATGCATCGCCAGGGCGTTGTTGGGCGCCGCGTTGTAGAAATGCGGATCGATCGAGGTGACCGCGCCGCCGATGCCGATATTGAGGCTGGCATTGGTGCCAGGCGTCGCCTGGGCCGCGGCCGAACCGCTGCCAGCCGCCAGAAAACCGCTTAAAATCAAAGAGGTGATTGCCGCTGCGTGGCGCGCGCGGAAGCACGTCCGGTGGTCCGGATTGTGGTTATTGTGTGACATGGAGGTTTCCGTTTCCCGGTAGGCGAGGCGCGCAACCTAGCGACAAGGGTCCCCGCCTGCTACACTGCCCCGTGAAGAGGTCATAACCTCCCGGGGGACGGTATGCTGCAGATCAGCACTATGCGGGCGGCCGCGATGGCCGCCGTTTCGGCGTTGGCGCTCGCCACGGCGGTTCCCGCCGCGGCGCAGAGCCTGACCATGGCGGTCGGCGCCCAGGTTACTTCGTTGGATCCCCACTACCACGCGCTGTCGCCCAACTACGCCGTGGCCACGATGATCTTCGACGCGCTGACCCAGTTTGACTCGGAAGCGCGGCTGGAGCCGGGCCTGGCCGAGAGCTGGAAGCCGGTCGGCGAGACGGTGTGGGAATTCAAGCTGCGTGCGGGCGTGAAGTTCCACAACGGCAATCCCTTCACCGCCGAGGACGTCGCCTTCACCATCGCCCGCGTGCCGGCCGTGCTGAACAGCCCGTCCTCCTACGCGATCTACACCCGCGCGATCGAGCGGGTGGAGGTGGTCGACCCGCTGACGGTGCGCTTCCACACCCGCGCGCCCTATCCGCTGCTGCCGACCGACCTGGCGCAGGTCGCGATCCTCGACCGCGAGACGCATGAGGGCGCGACCACCGACGACTTCAATTCCGGCAAGGTCGCCATCGGCACCGGCCCGTTCCGCTATGCGAGCTTCCGCTCGGGCGACCGGCTGGAGCTGACGCGCAACGACGCCTATTGGGGCGACAAGCCGCATTGGCAGCAGGTGCATTACCGCATCCTGCCGAACGACGCGACGCGCACCGCGGCGCTGCTGGCCGGCGACGTCGACTTCATCGACCAGGTGCCGACCTCGGACCTGACCAACCTGCGCCGCAGCGACCGCGTCCGCATCGCCGAGAAGGATGGTCTGCGCATCATCTTCCTGGCGCTGGACCACCAGCACCCGCAGGGCTCGCCGCTGATCACCGGCAATGACGGCAAGCCGCTGGCGCGCAACCCGCTGCACGACCTGCGCGTCCGCCGCGCGCTGTCGATCGCCATCGACCGGCCGGCCATCGCCACCCGGGTGATGGAAGGCACGGCGCAGCCCTCCGGCCAGTTCCTGCCGCCCTCCGCCTTCGGCGCCATCCCCGACCTCGGCGCCCCGCGCACCGATGCGGAGGCGGCGAAGAAGCTTCTGGCCGAGGCCGGCTATCCGGAAGGCTTCCGCATCACGCTGAACGGTCCGAACGACCGCTACATGAATGATGCGCGCATCATCCAGGCGGTCGGCCAGATGTGGACCCGGATCGGCGTGCGCACCAATGTCGACGCGCAGCCCTGGACCACCTTCATCGGCCGCGCCGGCAAGCAGGAGCTCTCGGCCTTCCTGGTCGGCTGGGGCATCTCCTCGGGCGAGGCGTCGAACCCGCTGCGCTCGCTGATCGCCAGCTACGACCGCGACAAGGGCTTCGGCACCTCCAACCGCGGCCGCTACAGCAACCCCGCGATCGACGCCAAGCTCGAGCTCGCGCTCCGCGAGCTGGACGACGCGAAGCGCGAGGCGCTGCTGCGCGAGGCCACCAAGACGGCGATGGACGACATCGCGATCATCCCCATTCACATCCAGAAGAACGTCTGGGCCATGCGCCCGACGCTGGTGCATGATTCCCGTGCGGACGAGCTGACCCGCGCGCAGGATGTGCGCCCGGCGCCCGCGCGCTGACGAAAGGCTGAGGCATGAGCGTCTACCTCCTCCGCCGGCTGTTCCAGTCTCTGCTGGTCATGCTGGCGATGTCGGTCATCGTGTTCGTGGGCGTCTACGCCATCGGCGACCCGGTCGAGATCCTGATCTCGCCGGATGCCGACCAGATCGAACGGGAGCGCGCCATCAAGGCGCTCGGCCTCGACCTGCCCCTGTGGATGCAATACCTGTCATTCCTGGGCAATGCGTTGCGCGGCGACCTGGGCCGCAGCTTCGTCTTCAACGAGCCCGCCCTGCAGCTGATCCTGCAGCGCATGCCGGCGACGCTGGAGCTGGCCTTCGGCGCGATGTTCATCGCGCTGCTGATCGGCCTGCCGCTCGGCCTCTATGCCGGGCTGAAGCCGAACTCGATGGGCGCCAAGGTCGTCATGACCGGCTCCATCCTGGGCTTCTCGCTGCCGACCTTCTGGGTCGGGCTGATGCTGATTATGGTCTTCGCCGTGCAGCTCGGCTGGCTGCCCTCGACCGGCCGCGGCACCACCGTCGACGTCTTCGGCCTGCGCTGGTCCTTCCTGACCTGGGACGGGTTGCGCCACCTGGCGATGCCGGCGCTGAACCTGGCGCTGTTCAAGATCAGCCTGGTGATCCGCCTGACCCGCGCCGGCGTGCGCGAGACCATGCTGATGGACTACGTCAAGTTCGCCCGCGCCAAGGGCCTGTCCCCGGCGCGCGTGACCTATGTCCATGTCTTCAAGAACATCCTGATCCCGGTCGTCACCGTGGTCGGGCTGGAGCTGGGCTCGACCATCGCCTTCTCGGTGGTCACCGAGAGCGTCTTCGCCTGGCCGGGCATGGGCAAGCTGATCATCGACAGCATCAACGTGCTCGACCGCCCGGTGATCGTCGCCTACCTGATGATCATCGTGCTGATGTTCATCACCATCAATCTGCTGGTCGACCTCGCCTATTCGGCGCTCGATCCGCGGGTGCGGCTGGAGAACAAGTGAGATGAGCGCGACCACCGCCCCCGTCCCAACCCCTGTCGTCGTCCAGCCGCCGAAGGTCGAGACGCCCTTCCGCCGCATGGCGTCGGAGTTCTGCGAGAGCAAGACCGCCGTCGTCGGCCTGGTGATCTTCGCCATCATCGTGCTGATCGCGGTCTTCGCGCCGCTGATCACGCCGCAGAACCCCTATGACCTGGCGCAGCTCGACATCATGGACGGGCGCATGGAGCCCGGCACGGTGGGCGGCGCCGGCTTCACCTACTGGCTCGGCACCGACGACCAGGGCCGCGACATGCTGTCCGGCATCATGTACGGCCTGCGCATCTCGCTGCTGGTCGGCGCCGGCTCGGCGATCATCGCCTGCGCCTTCGGCGCCTCGCTCGGCCTGCTGGCCGCCTATGCCGGCAAGCGCACCGACACCGTCATCATGCGCCTCGTCGACCTGCAGCTGTCCTTCCCGTCGATCCTGGCCGCGCTGATGATCCTGGCCTTCCTGGGCAAGGGCGTGTTCAACGTCGTCCTGGCCCTGGTGATCGTGGAATGGGCCTACTACGCCCGCACCGTGCGCGGCACCGCCCTGGTCGAGCGTCGCCGCGAATACATCGAGGCGGCGCAGTGCCTGGCCCTGCCGACGCACCGGGTGATCTTCCGCCACCTGCTGCCGAACTGCCTGCCGCCGCTGATCGTCGTCGGCACCATGCAGATCGCCCGCGCCATCGCGCTGGAGGCGACCCTGTCCTTCCTCGGCCTCGGCGTGCCGATCACCGAGCCCTCGCTCGGCCTGCTGATCTCGAACGGCTACGAGTACATGCTGTCCGGCAAGTACTGGATCAGCTTCTACCCGGGCATCGCCCTGCTGGTGACCATCGTCTCCATCAACCTGGTCGGCGACCAGCTGCGCGACGTGCTCAACCCGCGGCTCAAGAAGTAAGGGACGCGCTTTTCCATGGCCCAATCCCCTGTGGTCCAGTCTCGTTCGGCGTATGCGGCGGCTGCCCCCGCCGGCGCGCCCACGCTGGAGGTTCGCAACCTCCAGACCCATTTCTTCACCCGCGCGGGCGTGGTGAAGGCGGTCGACGGCGTCTCCTTCACCGTCGGCCGTGGCAAGGTGCTGGGGCTGGTCGGTGAATCCGGCTCCGGCAAGACCGTCACCGGCTTCTCGATCCTCGGCCTGGTCGATGCCCCCGGCCGCGTCGTCGGCGGCGAGATCCTGTTCCACGGACAGAACCTCGCCAGCCTGCGCGAGGAGGAGATGCGGCGCCTGCGCGGCAACCGCATCGCCATGATCTTCCAGGACCCGATGATGACGCTGAACCCGGTGCTCCGGGTCGACACGCAGATGATCGAGACGGTCCAGGCGCATGAGAAGGTCAGCCGCGAGGTCGCCCGCCAGCGCGCCCGCGACACGCTGGGCCTGGTCGGCATCCCCAGCCCGGACGAGCGGCTGAAGAGCTATCCGCACCAGTTTTCCGGCGGCATGCGCCAGCGCGTGGCCATCGCCATCGCGCTCCTGCACCGCCCCGAGCTGATCGTCGCCGACGAGCCCACCACCGCGCTCGACGTGACGATCCAGGCCCAGATCCTCGCCGAGGTCCAGAAGCTCTGCGCCGAAACCGGCACGGCGATGATCTGGATCACCCATGACCTCTCCGTCGTCGCCGGCCTCGCCGACGACATCGCCGTCATGTATGCCGGCAAGGTGGTCGAGCGCGGCCCGGTCAGCGAGGTGCTCGACACCCCGCTGCACCCCTATACCGAAGGCCTGATCGGCAGCGTCCCCAGCCGCAACAAGCGCGGCGAGCCGCTGCGGCAGATCCCGGGCATGACGCCCTCGCTGCTCAGCCTGCCGCAGGGCTGCGCCTTCCAGTCGCGCTGCCCCAAGGCCGCCGATATCTGCCACCAGACGCCGAGCCTGGAGCGCCTGCTGCCGGAGCGCGACGCCCGCTGCTTCCGTCCCCATCTTCCGGAGGCCGCGGCATGAACGACGCGATCATCGAGCTCAAGGGCGTCTCCAAGCGCTTTTCCAAGACCCTCGACTTCGCCGGCCGCATCGCCCAGAAGCTGGGCATGCCGGTGAAGGACGAGACGGTCCATGCCGTCGACGGCGTCGACCTGACCGTCCGCCGTGGCGAGGTCGTCGGCCTGGTCGGTGAATCCGGCTGCGGCAAGTCGACCCTCGGCCGCATGGTCGCCGGCATCATGCCCGCCTCCAACGGCGAGATCTTCTGGCGCGGCCGCGAGATGTCGACGCTGAACAGCGCCGACGCCCGGAAGGCGAAGCTGCAGACGCAGATGATCTTCCAGGATCCCTATGCCTCGCTGAACCCGCGCATGCGGGTGGCCGACATCGTCGGCGAGGCGCCGCAGGTGCATGGCCTGGTGCCGCGCGGCGAGTATGAAAGCTATGTCGACGGCCAGCTGCGCCGCGCCGGCCTCGACCCCACGCTGAAGCGCCGCTACCCGCACCAGTTCTCCGGCGGCCAGCGCCAGCGCATCGGCATCGCCCGGGCCCTGGCGGTGCAGCCGGAATTCATCGTCTGCGACGAGGCGGTGGCCGCCCTCGACGTGTCGATCCAGGCGCAGATCCTGAACCTGTTCATGGATCTCCGCCGCGAGCTCGACCTGACCTACCTGTTCATCAGCCATGACCTCGGGGTGGTCGAGCATCTCTCGGACCGCGTGGTGATCATGTATCTGGGCCGGGTGGTGGAGGAGGCGCCGGCGGAGGAGATCTTCTCCCGCGCCAACCACCCCTATACCCAGGCGCTGCTGTCCGAGGTGCCGCGCATCGAGGCGCGCAAGAAGCAGTTCGCCGGCATCAAGGGCGAGATCCCCTCGCCGCTGAACCCGCCGCCGGGCTGCCACTTCCACCCGCGCTGCCCGCATGCCTTCGAGCGCTGCAAGATCGAGCGGCCGAAGCTGCGCGAGGTCGCCTCCGGCCACAAGAGCGCCTGCCACCTGAACGACCAGGCGTGAACAAGAGTTGAGGCCGGCAGGGGTGTCATGCCCCGGCCGGCCTCGCCATTCTCCTCGCCAAGAGGCCCGAGAGCCGGTGGACCCTGTCCCCCGGCTTTTTCTTTGAGCAACCGGCGCGTGATGGCTCGAGGTGGAAGCACCGAAAGCCTGAATCACGCGACCCGACAAAATCGTGGAGCCGGCATGATCCGTCCGATGCTTCTCGCGCTGCCCCTGCTGCTGGCCGCCTGCGCCGTCGAGGATGGCCAGCGCGTCCAGGAGGCCCGTGGCTCCCTGGTCGGCATGAGCCGCGCCGACCTCTATCTCTGCGCCGGCTTCCCCTCCAAGCGCGAGCAGATCGACGCCACGCGGGAAATGCTGACCTACGAGGTGGGGGGCGGCAACAGCAGCGGCCTGAACCTGACCCTGCCCGTCGTGGGGGCGCTGAACCTGACCGGCTCGGCCGGCTACTGCCGCGCCACCTTCGAGCTGATGGATTCGCGGGTGACCCGGGTCGGGTTCAGCGGCGACAAGGACCTGGCGGTGGCGCCCGATGCCGTCTGCGCGCCAGCCATCCGCGCCTGCGTCGATGCGGCAAACGGGGTGCAGCCATTAGCCCCGGCGACCAGCCTGCCGCCCAGAGAGGGCGCCGCCCTCTCCGGACCTCTCCCGCCGGGGGGATAGTATCCCCCCGGACCCCGCCGATTATTCTTCCGTCGCCTCGGCCACCGGCAGGATCGCGGTCTCCTTCGCCGACGTGATCGCCAGGATCGTCTCGCTCCGCTCGACGCCAGGCTGCGCCCGCACGAAATCCGCCACGAACCGCTCCAGCGCCGACAGGTCTGGCAGCCGGATCTTCAACAGGAAGGTCCAGGCGCCGGTGACATGGTGGCATTCCAGCACCGGCTCGGCGGCGCGCATGGCGATGCGGAAGGCGCTCTCCTCCGGGCCCGGCCGCAGCGACACGAAGACGAAGGCCAGCAGCGGACAGCCGATCGCCCCCGGATCCAGGTCGGCACGCCAGCCGCGGATCGTGCCGCGCTCCTCCAGCCGCTTCACCCGCTCGGCCGTCGCCGAGACCGACAGCCCCGCGACCTTGGCGAGCTCAGCAAGCCCCGCCGCCCCGTTATCCTGCAGGGCAACGAGAATGTTCCGGTCAATGACGTCCATGACGCGAGTTTATCCGGCGCGTCGTCACCGTGGCCAGTCTTTTTGAAACGTAAAAAGCACAAACGGCCGGAAGGGCTGCCCCTTCCGGCCGTTTGGCCACCAGCCCCTCGGGGCGGCGCATCGATTAGATGTAGTATTCCTTCAGCGGCGCGAAGCCGTTGAAGCCCTGGCTGGCATAGGTCGTCACATAGGCGCCGGTCGACAGCAGCTCGACCCGGTCGCCGCTGTCCAGCGCCAGCGGCAGGCGGTAGTTCGACTTCTCGTACAGCGTGTCGGTGCTGTCGCAGGTTGGGCCGGCGATGGTCACCGGGCCCTCGGCGCCGCCGTCATGCGGCGTGCGGAAGGCATACTTGATGGCTTCGCCCTCGGTCTCGGCCAGGCCGCCGAAACGGCCGATGTCGAGATAGACCCAGCGCACCGGGTCGTTCTTCTCCTTGCGGGAGACCAGCACGACCTCGGAGGACAGGATGCCGGCATCGCCCACCATGAAGCGGCCCGGCTCGATCAGGATCTCCGGCAGGGCATTGCCGAAATGCTCGACCATGGCGCCCATGATGGCATCGCCGAAGTCGTTGATCTCGGGCACTTCCTGGCGGTAGCGGACCGGATAGCCGCCGCCCAGATTGGCCATGCGCAGGTTGATGCCGGCGTCCTTCAGGTCGCTGAACACCATCGCCACGCGGGCGATCGCCGCCTGGTAGGCGTCGGTGCGGGTCTGCTGGCTGCCGACATGGAAGGAGATGCCATAGGGGTCGAGGCCCAGGTCACGCGCCTGCACCATCAGCTCCTTGGCCATCTCGGCCTCGCAGCCGAACTTCTTCGACAGCGGCCATTCGGCGCCGACATTGCCGACCAGGATGCGGCAATAGACCTTGGCGCCCGGCGCCGAGCGGGCCAGCTTGCGCAGCTCCGGCTCGGAGTCGAAGGCGAACATCCGCACCCCGGCCTCGAAGGCGGCCTTGATGGCGCTCTCCTTCTTCACCGTGTTGCCGAAGGAGACCGCCTCGGGCGCCGCGCCGGCGTCCAGGCACATCTGCACCTCCTCGAGCGAGGCGGCGTCGAAGCTGGACTGCAGGTCCACCAGCCGGCCGAGGATCGGCGCCGCCGGATTGGCCTTGACCGCATAATAGATGCGGGCGGCCGGGATCGCGGCCTTCAGCCGGCCATAGTTCTCGGCGACGCGATCAACGTCGACAACGAGGCACGGGGTCGCCGGGGCGACGTCGCGCAGGAAGCGGGAGACCTTCGAGGTCATCGCACACCCTCCATCCGATAGGGGAGGACCGGCCTGTCAGCGACAGGCGCGGCCCCAAGTTGACGAAACGGTCGAACGAACCAGCGACCAAGAGAGGCCGGCGAAGGGCGCTAGAAGCCCCCCACCGGGGTTGCCAGAACGCTTGACGTCGTTGCGTAAACCTTTGGCCGATAAGGATCGGCCTGGGGCCAGAGGCACGTGCGTACTGCGTCTGCGGCGGCATATAGAGACCCGCGCCGCCGACGCAAAGAGTTTTCTGGGACGTGACCCGGTTTTTTTCCGCATGCCTCCCCTGCAGCGCCGGAAACTTCCCCCGAGCCAGGGCGGGGCGGCGGGGGGGCTTTCCTGCCGGATCGCAGCGCGGGGCGAAACTCTCCGGCCGCGAATCGCCGCCTGACCGTAAATCCGAGGGCTAGGTCACGGACTCATAATGCCGCAGCCATAGCCTTGACCCGACAAGGTGTAGGGCAGCGAGGTAGTTGCGCGAGAGCTTGTCGAAGCGGGTGGCGATGCGTCGGAAGTGCTTCATTCGATTGAAG
>NZ_CACSJM010000085.1 GCF_902706185.1 Roseomonas sp. 18066
GGGTGGCCGGGGTGCCGGCCAGCCCTTCGGGCGCGCTGGGCGCCGGGGTAGGATCGATCCCGACGCCGGCTTTCAAGCGCGCCCCCGGCTCAGCGGCGGCCGCCGGCGAGCTCGGCGGCGATGGCCGCCTCGATGTCGTCGGGCGACAGGTCCTCGAGGCCGGCGGCGTCCTGCAGCGGCTCGTCGTTCACGTCCATCACGCCGAAGATGTTCTCGTCGGTGGCGATCAGGTCGATCACCTCTTCCTCGACCGGCTCCGGCTCCGGCGCGCGCAGCAGGGACTTGATCAGGTCCTGCTCCAGCTCGCCCAGCGAGACGGTCTCGTCGGCGATCTCGCGCAGCGCCACGACCGGGTTCTTGTCGTTGTCGCGATCGACCGTCAGCTCTTCGCCGCGGCTGATGTTGCGGGCGCGCTGGGCAGCGATCAGAACCAGCTCGAAGCGGTTCGGAATCTTCAGGATGCAGTCTTCGACCGTAACGCGGGCCATGGGGCGGCCTCCAACTTCAATACCGACGGAACTGGTCAGATAGCCACCGCACCCGCGAAAGGCAAGCGCGCTGGTGGCAGGCGGCCCCGGCGCAGCCCAGGGTCAGAGCGCCAGCATGGCCGCCCCGGGCAGCGACTCCAGCAGCGCCTCGACGCTTTGGCCCCGCGCCGGATGGATCCAGCCGGGGGCCAGCTCGGCCAGCGGCTGCAGCACGAAGCGGCGCAGATGGGCGCGCGGATGCGGCAGGATCGGGTCGGGGTGGTCGCGCACCGTGTCGCCCATGGCGATGATGTCGAGGTCGAGGCTGCGCGGCGCATTGGGAAAGGGCCGCTCGCGGCCGGCGGCCTGCTCGATCGCCTGCAGCGCTTCCAGCAGCGCCTCGGGCGTCAGCGTCCCTTCGCAGCGGACCAGGCCGTTGACGTACCAGGGCGCGCCCGGCATCGGCGGGTCGGGCGCGGTCTGCCACCAGCGGGAGACGGCGACCAGCCGCAGCCCGGGGATGGCGGCGATGGCCTGGACGGCGGCATCGCAGCTGGCGCGCGGGGCGCGGCCGTCGGTGCCGGGCAGGTTGGCGCCGAGCGCGACCAGGATCATGAGCCAGAAAAATCCGGCGCGGTCTTCAGCGCCTCCGGCGTGTCGAAGTCGCGCAGCACGGCGTCGTCGCCCATCTCCACCTCGACCACCCGCTCGGCATGGCGGGCGGCGAGATGCCGGGCGCCGACATCGCCGGTCAGGGCGAGCATCTCGGGGATGAATTCGCGGGCCCAGAGCATCGGATTGCCCTGCTTGCCGCGGAAGGTCGGCATGACGATGGCGCGGCCTTCCTCGGGGTCGAAGGCGGCCAGCATCCGGTCCAGCATGGCCCCCGTCACCAGCGGCATGTCGCCCAGGCAGACCAGGACGCCCTCGGCCTCCGGCGGCAGCGCGGCGAGGCCCGCCTTCAGCGAGGCCGACAGCCCCTCGGCGTAATCCTCCGCCTCGGCGAAGATGACGCCGCGGCCCTGCAGGGCTTCTTCCACCCGCGCGCGCTCATGGCCGGTGACGACGACCACCGGGCGGGCGCGGCTGTCCAGCACATGGGCGACGACGCGGGAGACCATGGCGCGGCCCTCGCGATCCTCGACCAGCAGCTTGTTCAGCGGCGCCATGCGGCGGGACCGGCCGGCGGCCAGCACCAGCGCCGCCACCTGGCGCGGCCGGCGCGGCGCCTTGCCGGGGCCAGGGGCGTTGCGCGGCGCGGCCTCGCGCGGCAGCGGGCGCAGCTCGATCTCCTTCAGCAGGCCGCCGACGCCCATGCCGGCGACCTCGCGGCTGCCGACGGGCAGGCCCGCGAAAAGGCGCTGCAGCACCCAGTCGAAGCCGTTCAGCTTCGGGCTGCGGGCGCAGCCGGGCAGGACGAGCGCCGGGGTGGTGCCGATCCGGCCCAGGCAGATCAGGTTGCCGGGATCGACCGGCATGCCGAAATGGACGATCCGCCCGCCGGCGCGGACGATCGCCGCCGGCCCGGCATCGCGGCGGTCGACCACGGCCGAGGCGCCGGCGACCAGCAGCAGCTCGGCGCCGGCCTTCTGCAGCCGGGCCAGGGCCTCGGCGATGGCGGCCTCGTCATGGCGGCAGCGCTCGGGCGGCAGCATGGTGCCGGTGAGGCCCACGACGCGCTCGGTGGTGGCCTCGACGGCCCCCTCCATGATGCTTTCCTTCAGGCCCGGCAGCTCGCTCAGCACCAGGCCCACCTTCAGCGGGCGGAAGGGATGCACGCGCAGCGCGGTGCCGCCGCGAATCACCGCTTCCGCCACCTGCAGCACCAGCCCCGGCACGGCGAAGGGGATGACCTTGACGGTGGCCAGCATCTCGCGGGCTGTGACGGGGGTGTAGTTCGGCAGCGTCGCCAGGGTGACGCTTTCGTCCAGCGCGTTCAGCCGGTCGACCAGCGCCGCATCGACCACCAGCAGCCCGGCGGAATCCGCCAGAATGTTGACCCGGCCGGTGGCGGCGCGGGAACGGGCCAGGAGCGGGGCCAGCAGCGCCTCGCCCAGCCGGTGGGCGGCCTCGTTCTCGGGGACGTCGCCGGGCTCCAGGCGGGCGGCGATGACCTCGCGCTTGCCGGCCTCGCGCAGCGCCGCGATCGCCTCGGCATCCAGCACCGTGCCCTTCTTCAGCACGCGGCCGGGCAGGCGCTGGGTATGCGCCAGCACCGCGCCCTGGGCGTCGTCCAGCCGGGTCGGGCCGAAGATCATTTTTCTTCCAGTGCAGGCGCGGGCGCGCGCTTCGCCAGCGCCGCGCCGCGCCGGGCGGCGACCACCTCGGCCATGACGGACAGCGCGATCTCAGGCGCGGTGACGGCGCCGATGGCCAGGCCCACCGGGGCGGCGATGCGGGCGCATTCGGCCTCGGTCAGCCCGGCCTCGGCCAGGCGGGCCAGGCGCTTGGCATGGGTCTTCCGGCTGCCCAGCGCGCCGATATAGAAGGCCGGGCTGCGCAGCGCGACCTCGAGGGCGGGGTCGTCCAGCTTGGGGTCGTGGGTCAGGGTGACGATGGCGGTGCGGGTGTCGGGGGCCAGGCGCGCCATGGCCTCGTCCGGCCAGTCATCGACCAGGGTGACGCGGCCGCTGAACCTTTCTTCCGTGGCGAAGGCGCGGCGCGGGTCGACCACGGTCACCGCGTAACCAAGGCCGGCGGCCATCGGCACCAGCGCCTGGGCAACATGCACGGCGCCGACCACGATCAGCCGCAGCGGCGGGTTGTGCGGCTGGATGAACCATTCCTGCCCTTCGACGGAGAGGTTCCGCGCGGCGTCGGCGGCGAGCGCCGCGGCGGCCGCCTCGGCCAGGGCGGGCGGCAGGGTGTCATCCGGAAAAAGCAGCTGGGCGCCGTCGGGCAGGCTGGTCAGCAGCGCGACCGGGCGGCCCTCGGCGCGGGCGGCCTGCAGCCGGGCAAAGGTCTCGGCCTTCATGCCAGCTTCTCCACGAAGACCTTCAGCTTGCCGCCGCAGGCCAGGCCCACTTCCCAGGCGCGCTCGTCGCTGATGCCGAAGTCCAGCAGCTGCGGCGCGCCGCTGGCCATGGTCTTCTGGGCGACCTCGGCCACGGCGCCTTCGATGCAGCCGCCGGAGACGCTGCCGGCCAGCTTGCCGGAGGCGGTGACCGCCAGCTGCGATCCGGCCGGGCGCGGGGAGGACCCCCAGGTCTCGACGACCGTCGCCAGCGCCACGGTCTCGCCCTCCGCCATCCAGCCGGCGACAGTGGAAAAAATATCGTCCTGGTCGCTCATGCACCCGATCCTTTGAAAGGGCGCGGCGGGGCGGCCGAGAGGCTGGCCACCAGCGCGCGCAGGCTGTCGATGTTGTGGACCGGCCGGTGCTCATGCACCAGGGGCAGCATGGTCCGCACCCCCTGCGGCCGCGGCTGGAAGCCGGAGAAGCGCAGCAGCGGGTTCAGCCAGATCAGCCGGCGGCAGGAATGGCGCAGCCGGTCGGTGGCCGCAGCCAGGCGCGCCAGGTCCTCGGCATCGCCCCGCTCCAGCCCGTCGGTGATCAGCAGCACGACGGCCCCCTGGCCCAGCACCCGCCGGCCCCATTCCCGGTTGAACCGGTCCAGCGCCGCGCCGATCCGGGTGCCGCCCGACCAGTCGGGCACGATCTGGCCGACCATCTGGAAGGCGACCTCGGCATCGCGGTGGCGCAGCTGCCGGCTGATATTGGTGAGCCGGGTGCCGAAGAGAAAGGTGGTGACCCGCTCGCGGTCATTGGCGACGGCATGCAGGAAGGTCAGCAGCACCTGGGCATAGCGCCCCATGCTGCCCGAGATGTCGCAGAGCGCCACCAGCGGCGGCGGCCGCTCGACCCGATCGGCATGGCACAGGGCGACGATGTCGCCGCCCTGGCGCAGGCTGGCGCGCAGCGTCGCGCGCAGGTCGGCGCGGCGGCCGGCGGGGTCGGGGCGGAAGCGCCGGGTCGGCCGGGCATCCAGCGGCAGGGCGAGGCGGCGGATTTCCTGGCGCGCGGCGGCCAGCTGCGCCGCGTCCATCGCCTCGAAATCCATTTTTTTCAGCGCCTCGCCAGCGCTGACGCTCAGGCTGGCGTCGATTCTTTTCTCGGCTTCCGGCGGGGGCGGCGGCGGGGGCGCCATGCCGCCCAGGGCTTCCGCCAGCCGCCGCGCGCCGGCGCCCGGCTTGCTGTCGGACGCTTCCTCGTCGTCGCCCGCCAGGTCCGGGTTGGACGGCGCCCGCCACCACAGCCCGAAGGCATGGTCGAACAGGAAGAAAAACTCGGCGCGGTGGACCAGGGTGGCGCGCAGGGCGGCCTGCACCTGGGCGCGGTCGCCGAGCTCGATGCGGGTCAGCGCCTCGGCGCCGGCCAGCAGCTCGGCCGGGCCCACCGGCACGCCGGCGCGGCGCAGCAGCCGGGCGAAGCCCAGCAGGTTGGCGGCGAGCCGGCCGCCCTCCGCCCGCGCGTCCATCAGGGGGCGTCCATCAGAAGGGCAGGGCCGCGGCGGGGGCCTGCTTCACCGCCTCGACCAGGCGCGCGGCCTCGGCGCCGCGCAGCTTGGCGATGTCGTCCTGGTATTTCAGCAGGGCGCCCAGGGTCTCGTCGACCAGCACCGGCTCCAGCTCGGTGGCGTCCAGCGAGGACAGGGCGGCGGCCCAGTCCAGCGTCTCGGCCACGCCCGGGAACTTGAAGAAGTCGCCGCCGCGCACCTGCTGGACGAAATCCACCACCTGGGCCGACAGCGCCGCCGGCAGGCCAGGCATCCGCTGCGCCAGGATGGCGCGTTCCCGCGCCGCGTCGGGGTAGTCGACCCATTGGTAGAGGCAGCGCCGGCGGATGGCGTCATGCACCTCCCGCGTGCGGTTGCTGGTCAGCACCACGATCGGCGGGGTCTCGGCGCGGATGGTGCCGAGCTCCGGGATCGACAGCTGGAAGTCGGCCAGGATTTCGAGAAGAAACGCCTCGAAAGGCTCGTCGGCGCGGTCGAGCTCGTCGATCAGCAGCACTGAAGGCGGGCCGGACAGCGCTGCCAGCAGCGGCCGCTCCTGCAGGAAGCGGCGGTCGTAGATGCCGGCCTCGCTGGAGGCCTCGCCGCCGGCTTCCGCCAAGCGGATCGCCATCAGCTGGCGGGCATGGTTCCACTCATAGGCCGCGGCCGAGAGGTCCAGCCCGTCATAGCATTGCAGCCGCACCAGCCGGCGGCCGAGGCCGCCCGCCAGCACCTTGGCGATCTCGGTCTTGCCGGTGCCGGGCTCGCCCTCGAGGAAGAGCGGCCGGCCCATCGACAGCGCCAGGAAGACCGTGGTGGCCAGCGCCCGGTCCGCGACATAGCCGCCGGCCGCCAGCAGCCGCTCGGTCTCGGCAACCGAGCTCGGGAAGGGGCCGGCCACGCCTCAGCCCAGCACGAAGAGCAGGAACAGCACCACCATGAAGATCGCCGAACCGCCCCAGAACAGCAGCGGCAGGCCGAAGAGCTCCGAGGGCACCAGGGCCAGGATCGAGATCGGCGCGGCGGCGGGCAGCGGCGCGCGGACTGGCGGCGGCGGCGCTGCGACCGGGGTGGCCATGACCGGGGTGGCCATGACCGGGGTGGCCGGCGCCAGGTCGGAGCCGGCCGCCGCGATCGGCGCCGCTGCCACCGGGGCCGCGGCCACCGGCACCGCCACGGTGGCGGCGAAGCGGTCGAAGAACTGGTCGGCCATCTGCTTGGCGGTGCTGTCGATCAGCCGGGCGCCGAGCTGCGCCATCTTGCCGCCGACCTGGGCCTTGACCTGATACTTCAGGATGGTGGCGGAGGGCCCGTCCTCCTCCAGCGCCACGTCGGCGCCGCCCTTGGCGAAGCCCATGGCGCCGCCATTGCCCTCGCCCGAGATGGTGTAGCCGGCGGGAGCGTTGATGTTGGACAGCTGCACCTTGCCGGTGAACTTGGCCGCCATCGGGCCGATCTTCAGCCCGACGCGCGCCTGGAAGGCGTCCTCCGCCGTGCGGTCGACCGATTCGCAGCCGGGGATCGAGGCGCGCAGCACCTCGGGGTCGTTCAGACCTTCCCAGACGGTCTGGCGGGGCGCCTCGATGCGCCGTTCACCCGTCATTTCCATCACCTGATCTCCCCGAAATGCAGTCCCGCGTCCTGGGGGGAAGCTAAGGCGCCCGGGCGGCTTGGGGAAGGGCGGGGCTGCCCGCGATGGCGCCCCTGGTGTAGGTCAGGGTCGGTTTTGACAGCGACGGGGGTGGCGATGCGGGGATGGATGGCGGCGGCGGCGATGTTTTTGGTGCCTGGCGCGGCCCTGGCGGCGGTGCCGGGGGCGGCGCCGGGCCTGGCCTGGGGCCTGCCTTTCGCCGGGCTGCTGCTGTCGATCGCGCTGCTGCCGCTGCTGGCGCCCCGGCTGTGGCACCACCATGACGGCAAGGTCGCGGCGCTCTGGGCGGCGCTGTTCCTCGTCCCCTTCGCGCTGACCGCCGGGCCGGGGGCGGCCTTCGACGGGCTGGCCCATGTCATGCTGGGCGAATACCTGCCCTTCATCACCCTGCTGCTGGCGCTCTACGTCACCGGCGGCGGCGTGGTGCTGCAGGGGCGGCTGCCGGGCACGCCGGCGGCCAATCTGGGCCTGCTGGCGCTGGGCACGGCGCTGGCCAGCATCATGGGCACCACCGGCGCCTGCATGCTGCTGATCCGCCCGCTGCTGCGCGCCAATGCCGGGCGCCGGCGCCAGGTGCATATCGTCGTCTTCTTCATCTTCCTGGTCGGCAATGTCGGCGGCGCGCTGAGCCCGCTGGGCGACCCGCCGCTCTATCTCGGCTTCCTGCAGGGGGTTTCCTTCTTCTGGCCGCTGCGGCATCTGCTGCTGCCGGTGCTGTTCATCGCCGGCCTGCTCCTGGTCGCCTTCTACCTGCTGGATTCCTGGCACTACCGGCGGGAAGCCGCGCCCGCCATGCCACCGGCGGCGCCGCAGCGGCTGGGGCTGCGCGGCACGGTCAACCTGGCGCTGATCGGCGGCGTGGTGGCCACCGTGCTGATGCAGGGGATCTGGCAGCCGGGGGCGGTGGCGGTGCTCGGCCAGGCGGTGGGCGCCGAGCGGCTGCTGGCCATGGCGCTGTTCCTTGCCATCGCCGCCGCCTCGATGGCGCTGACGCCGCGGGCGCTGCGGGTCGAGAATGATTTTTCGTGGGGCGCCATGCTGGAGGTGGCGCGGCTCTTCGCCGCCATCTTCGTCACCATGGCGCCGGTGCTGGCCATGCTGCAGGCCGGCACGGCGGGGCCGATGGCGGGGCTGGTGGCGCTGACCTCCGACCCTGGCGGCGCGCCGATCCCCTGGGTCTATTTCTGGCTGACCGGCGGGTTGTCGAGCTTCCTCGACAATGCGCCGACCTACCTGGTCTTCTTCAACCTGGCCGGGGGCGACGCCGCCCGGCTGATGGCCGAGGGCGCCCCGGTGCTGGCGGCGATCTCGGCCGGCGCGGTCTTCATGGGCGCCAATTCGTATATCGGCAATGCGCCCAACTTCATGGTCAAGGCCATTGCCGAGGCGCAGGGTGTGAAGATGCCGGCCTTCTTCGGCTACCTTGGCTGGGCGCTGGTCTTCCTGGTGCCGGTCTTCGCCCTGGCCACGCTGATCTTCTTCGTCTGAACGAAACAGGGAAAAAACGTCCAATGCCCTATGTCATCGCCGACGACCTGCCCGAGGCCCCCGCCGGCCAGCGCTTCCGCGCCCTGCTGGAGCGGCCGCGGATCCTGCGCATGCCCGGCGCGCATCTGGGCATCGCGGCGCTGCTGGCCAAGCAGGCGGGGTTCGAGGCGCTCTACATGTCGGGCGCCGCCATGTCGGCCACCATGGGGCTGCCCGACCTCGGCATGATCACGGTGGACGACGTCGCCTGGCATATCCGCCAGGTCGCCCGCGCCAGCGCCCTGCCGGTGCTGGTCGATGGCGACACCGGCTATGGCGAGGCGCTGAACGTCATGCACATGGTGCGCAGCTTCGAGGAGGCCGGCGCCGCCGCGGTGCATCTGGAAGACCAGCTGCTGCCGAAGAAATGCGGCCATTTGAACGACAAGAAGCTGGCCGACGCGCATGACATGGCCGCCAAGGTCGCCGCCGCCCGCAAGGCGCGCCGCCACCTGTACCTGATCGCCCGCACCGATGCGGCGGCGAGCGAAGGCATGGACGGCGCCGTGGCGCGGGCCAAGCTGTATCTCGAGGCCGGCGCCGACGCGATCTTCCCGGAAGCGCTGACCACGAAAGAGATGTTCGTCGAATTCGCCCGCCGCATGCCGGGGGTGAAGCTGCTGGCCAACATGACCGAGTTCGGCCGCACGCCCTTCTTCACCGCGGAGGAATTCGAGGCCATGGGCTATTCCATGGTGATCTGGCCGGTCAGCCATCTGCGCGTCGCGGCGCGCGCGATGGAGGAGCTCTACGGCGCCATCAAATCCGATGGCGGCACCCACAACATGCTGCCGCGCATGCAGACCCGGGCGCAGCTCTACGAGACCATCCGCTATCACGAGTACGAGGCGCTCGACAGCACGCTGGTCAAGACGGTGGTGCCGAGCGGGATGCCGCAGGACGCCTAAGCGCCTGAGGGGCGGGGGCTCGATCCCCCCGCCCGAACAGAAACCTATTCGGCGGCTTCCTCGACCGAGACGGTCTCGATCGGGCCGATGGTCACGGTGCCGACGCTGCCGCCGCCGCTGTCGCCGACATGGCCCGCGGCCCAGCCGCCCAGCATCAGCGCCCCCATGCTGCCGCCCGGGGTGCCGGCCATGTCGAAGGCATTCTCATAGTAATAGCCGATCATCGCCGCCTGGAAGGCGTCCTGCTCCGGGCTTTCCACCGGATCGGGCATCGGGACCAGGTCGTTTCCCCAGAAACCCTCGGCGTTCCAGACGGTGATGTTGTCGCCGCTGTCTCCATCCAGCATGGATTTTCCTTCCTTGTCTCGTTCGTGGACCCGGTTGTTCTGTCCCGCAGGGGCGTGCCGCGTCCAATAGCGATGGTTTGAACTTCGGAAAACTTTTCCGGAGCCGCGGCGATGCTGGCGCTTCAACCGCCGGGCACGGGAATTTGCGCCGGGCTTGCGGTCGTTGCGGGGCGGTGACAGCCTCTGGCGCGAAACGTGCAAGCACCCGGGGCCCATGACGCCTGCGCTGGAGGTCATCGACCTCGCCATCACCTTCCGCACCGACCGTGGCCCGTTCAGGGCGGTGCAGGGCGTGTCCTTCGCGGTCGACCCCGGCCGGACGCTGGCCATCGTCGGCGAGAGCGGCTGCGGCAAGTCGGCCACCAGCCTGGCCATCATGGGCCTGCTGCCCGACAGCGCCCGCATAACCGGCAGCATCCGCCTGGCGGGCCAGGAGATCGCCGAGCTGCCGCCCGAGCCGCGCCGCCGCCTGCGCGGCCCGGCCATGGCGATGATCTTCCAGGAGCCGATGACCAGCCTGAACCCGGCCTTCACCGCCGGCGAGCAGGTGGCCGAGGCGCTGCGCCTGCATCGCGGGTTGAGCCGCGGCAAGGCCGCCGCCGCCGCCGTGGCCGCCCTGGAGCAGGTGCATATCCCCGAGCCCGGCCGCCGCGCCGCGCAATACCCGCACCAGCTGTCGGGCGGCATGCGGCAGCGGGTGATGATCGCCATCGCCCTGGCCTGCCGGCCCAGGCTGCTGATCGCCGACGAGCCGACCACCGCCCTCGACGTCACCGTCCAGGCGCAGATCCTTTCCCTCCTCGCCGAGCTGAAGCGGGAGACGGGGACGGCCACCGTCCTGATCACCCATGACCTGGGCGTGGTCGCCGACCAGGCCGACGAGGTCGTCGTCATGTATGCCGGCCAGGTGGTGGAGCGCGCGCCCGCTGCCCGGCTCTTCGCCAACCCCGAGCATCCCTACACCGTCGGCCTGCTCGGCGCGGCGCCGCGGCTGACCGGCGGGCGCGGCCGGCTTGCCAGCATCGAGGGCACCGTGCCCGATCTGATGGCACCGCCGGGCGGCTGCCGCTTCGCCGCCCGCTGCCCCTTCGCCGTCACCCTCTGCCACCTGACGCCGCCGCCCTTGCGCACCCTGGCCCCCGGCCACCAGGCGGCCTGCCACCGCGCGCCGCTCTCGGCCATCCTGGGAGAGGCGGCATGACCGATGTCAGGACGGGGCCGATCCTCGAGCTGTCCAACCTGAAGAAGCATTTCCCGGTGCGCGACGCGCTGGGCCGGAAGCGCGGTGCCGTGCATGCGGTGGATGGCGTCGACCTGACCATCCGCCCCGGCGAGGTGCTGGCCGTCGTCGGCGAAAGCGGCTGCGGCAAGTCGACGCTGGGCCGGCTGATGCTGGGCCTGATCGAGCCCGATGCCGGCGAGGTCCGCTTCCGCGGCGACACCCTCGGGAAACTGTCGGCCAAGGCGCTGCGGGCGCGGCGCCGCGACATGCAGCTGATCTTCCAGGACCCCTATGCCAGCCTGGACCCGCGCATGACGGTGGAGCAGGCGGTGGCCGAGCCGCTGATCCTGCACCGCACCGTCCCCCGCGCGGAAATTCCCGCCCGTGTCGCCTCGCTGCTGCAGCGCGTCGGGCTGCGGCCGGAGCTGGCGGGGCGCTGGCCGCATGAATTCTCCGGCGGGCAGCGGCAGCGGGTCGCCATCGCCCGCGCCCTGGCCTCGGGTCCCGCGCTGGTGGTGGGCGACGAGCCGGTCTCGGCGCTCGACGTCTCGGTCCAGGCCCAGGTGATCAACCTGCTGCAGGGGTTGATCCGCGAGCTCGGCCTGACCTTCGTGCTGATCAGCCACGACCTGGCCGTGGTCCGCCATGTCGCCGACCGCGTCGCCGTCATGTATCTCGGCCGCATCGTCGAGGCCGGCCCCGCGGCCGAGGTTTTTTCCAATCCGCGCCACCCATACACGCGGGCGCTGCTGGCGGCGGTGCCGGGGCAGGGGCGTCCGGCCGCCCCGCTGGCCGGCGACATGCCGAGCCCGATCGACCCGCCCGCCGGTTGCCGCTTCCACACCCGCTGCCCGCATGCGGTCGACCGCTGCCGGGCCGAGACGCCCGCGCTGCCCGTGGCGCTGCATGCCGCCGCCTGCCACCTGCAGGACAGCCTGCCGCCCGCCATCCCGCCCGTCGAGGCCTCGCCCGGCGGGGCGCGGCTGCAGCGGCTGCAAGCCTTCTTCAACCCCGATACCCAGGCCGCCAGGCCGCATGCCGGAGCATCCCGATGAGCCGACCTTTCCTTGCCGCCCTGGCGCTCGGCCTAAGCTTTGTTTCAGGGGGCCTGATCTCAGGCGGCGTGGCCACCGCTCAGCCCGCCTCGCAGCTGCGCATCGGGCTGCGCGAAGACCCCGACATCATGGACCCGACGCTGGCCCGCACCTTCGTCGGCCGCATCGTCTTCGCCAGCCTTTGCGACAAGCTGTTCGACATCAACGAGAAGCTGGAGATCGTCCCCCAGCTGGCCACCGGCTATTCCTGGGAAGACCCGAAGACGCTGCGCATCACGCTGCGCCCCGGCGTGAAGTTCCATGACGGCGAGCCGATGGATGCGGAGGCCGTGCGCTATTCGCTCAACCGGCATCTCACCATGCAGGGCAGCTTCCGCCGCAGCGAGATCGGCACCATCGACGCCATCGAGGTGGTCGACCCGCTGACGGTCCGCATCCGCCTCAAGACGCCCTCCTCGCCCTTCGTCTCGCAGCTGACCGACCGCGCCGGCATGATCGTCAGCCCGAAGGCCGCCGAGGCGGCGGGGCGTGAGTTCGGCGCCCGCCCGATCTGCGCCGGCCCGTACCGCTTCGTCGAGCGCGTCGCGCAGGACCGCATCGTCGTCGAGAAATTCGCCGACTACTGGGATGCCGGGCGCATCCACATCAACCGCATCAGCTACCTGCCGATCCCCGACAGCTCGGTCCGCGTCGCCAACCTGCAATCCGGCGCGCTGGACATCGTCGAGATCGCGCCCTCCGACCTGCCGGCGGTCAAGTCGAACCGCCGCCTGCGCACCGCCCTGCGCGAGGACCTCGGCTACCAGAGCATCATCTACAATGTCGGCAACGGGCCGCGCGCCGACACGCCCTTCGGCCGCGATCCCCGGGTGCGCACCGCCTTCGAGCTCGCCATCGACCGCGACGCGCTGAACCAGGTGGTCTTCGAGGGGCTGATGGTCCCCACCGCCCAGCCCGTCCCCCCCGGCAGCCCCTTCCACGACCCGAGCTACAAGCCCGAGCCGCGCGACGTCGCCCGCGCCCAGGCGCTGCTGAAGCAGGCCGGCGTCACCCTGCCGGTGGTGGTCGAGATGACCGTGCCGACCAACCCCGAGCTGCGCCAGGCGGCCGAGGTGATCCAGGCCATGGTCAAGGAGGCCGGCTTCGAGCTGCGCATCGCCACCATGGAATTTGCTTCCTCCTTGCAGGCGGCGCAGCGCGGCGAGTTCCAGACGTATCTGTCGGCCTGGTCCGGCCGGCCCGACCCCGACGGCAACACCTGGGCCTTCCTGCACAGCCGCGGCGCGCAGAATGACGGCAAGTCGGCCAACCCGGAGGTCGACCGCCTGCTCGACGCCGCCCGCGAGGAGACCGACACGGCGAAGCGCCGCGCCCTCTACGCCCAGGTCTGGGCCATCGCGCTGCGCCAGGACCGCGTCCGCGCCTATCTCTGGCACCGCGAGATCATCATGGGCTACGCCGCCCGCGTGACCGATTTTTCCCTGCTGCCCGACGGCATCATCCGCCCCCAGGGCATCCGGCTGAACTGACGGAACGAACAGAAAAATGGGTATCTGGCTGCTGCGGCGGCTGGGGCAGATCGTCCCCACCCTGCTGATCCTCTCGGTGCTGATCTTCGGCCTGCAGCAGCTGATGCCCGGCGACCCCGCGCTGATCCTGGCCGGCGAGGAGCGCGGCGACCCCCAGGTGCTGGCCGAGATCCGCGCCGAGCTGATGCTCGACCGGCCGCTCTGGCAGCAATACCTGGCCTGGCTCGGCCGCGTGCTGACCGGCGATTTCGGCTTCTCCTGGCGCATCCGCATGCCGGTGGCGCAGCTGATCCTGGAGAAGCTGCCGGTCACCCTGCAGCTCGGCCTGATGGCCTTCGTCATCGCCGTGCTGATCGGCGTGCCGCTCGGCATTGTCTCCGCCGTCTGGAAGGACAAGCCGGTCGACTGGGCCGCCAACGGGGTGGCGCTCGCCGGCATCTCCACGCCGAACTTCTGGCTCGGCATCATGCTGATCCTGCTGTTCAGCGTGCAGCTCGGCTGGCTGCCGCCCTCGGGCTATGTCTCGATCTTCGAGGACCCCTGGCAGTCACTGGCCACCACCATCATGCCGGCCTTCGTGCTGGGCAATTCCATCGCCGGCGTGCTGATGCGCCACACCCGCGCCGCCATGCTGACCGCGCTCAGCCAGGACTATGTCCGCACCGCCCGCGCCAAGGGCCTCACCGAGCGCATGGTCGTGGTCAAGCACGCGCTGCGCAACGCGCTGATCCCGGTGGTGACGCTCGGCACCATCGAGCTCGGCCGCCTGCTGGCCGGCGCCGTGCTGACCGAGCAGATCTTCACCATCCCGGGCTTCGGCAAGCTGATCGTCGACGCCGTCTTCAACCGCGACTACCCGGTGGTGCAGGGCGTGGTCATGGCCACCGCCCTGATCTTCGTCCTGCTCTCGCTGCTGGCCGACCTGCTCTACATGGCGATCAACCCGCGGCTGAGGGCGCCATGAGCTCCACCCTCGAGAAGCTGCGCCAGGCCGCGGCACCCCCGCCCGAGCCGCCGCCGCCGAAAGTGGCGCCCAGGCCCGAGCGCGACAGCCCCGGCCGCCGCGCCCTGCGCCGCTTCGCCCGCCACCGCCTGGCCATGCTCGGCCTGGTCATCGTCACCCTCTTCGTGGTCGTGGCCCTGCTGGCGCCGCTGGTCGCCCCCTACGACCCCATCGCCACCTCCTGGGCCCGCATCCGGAAAGCGCCTTCCGGCGCCTTCTGGTTCGGCACCGACGAGAATGGCCGCGACATCCTCTCCCGCGTCATCTGGGGGGCGCGCGCCTCGCTGATGGCAGGCGTGGTCTCGGTGGTCGCCGCGGTCGGGCTCGGCGTGCCCTTCGGCCTCTGGGCGGGCCTGGCCGGCGGCTGGGTCGACGCGGTGATCAGCCGGGTGGCCGACGCCATGCTCTCGGTGCCCTTCCTGATCCTGGCCATCGCGCTCGCCGCCTTCCTGGGCCCGGCGCTCGAGAACGCCATGCTGGCCATCGCCATCTCGGCGACGCCCATCTTCGTCCGCCTGGCCCGCGGCATGGCCCTCGAGGCCAAAGCGACCGACTGGGTCGAGGCCGCCCGCGCCCTCGGCAACCCGCCCTGGCGCACCGCGCTCCGTCACGTCCTGCCCAACATCGTCCCGCCGCTGCTGGTGCAAGGCACGCTCGCCATCGCCGAGGCCATCATCGCCGAGGCCTCGCTCTCCTTCCTCGGCCTCGGCCAGCAGCCGCCTTCGCCCTCCTGGGGGTCGATGCTCAACGCGGCCCAGCGCTTCCTCACCCAGGCACCCTGGATGGCCATCTATCCGGGGCTCGCCATCTTCCTCGTGGTGCTCGCCTTCAACCTCGTCGGCGACGGGCTGAGGGACGCGCTCGATCCCAGGAGCGACAAGAACAAGTAAGGCCAGGGGAAGGAATTCCCCTGGACCCCATCTTTTTTCTGACTCTTAAAAGCACCGAATAAACTTGCGCGGCACGACCTCAGGGCCAAACTTTACCCCATGCGCGCAGCAGCCCTCGCCATCCTCCTGCTCACCGCCGCCCCCATGGCGCTGGCCCAGCCCGCGCCCTCGGCCGACGCCCGCCGCACCGAGCTCAACCGCCTGCTCGACGCCCTGCCTGCCGCCCCCGACGAGACCGCCGCCTCCGCCCTCGAAGCCCGCATCCGTGGCCTCTGGTCCCAGGGCGCCTCGCCGGCGGTGCTGCTGCTGCTCCGCCGCGGCGCCCGCAACATGGAAAGCGAAGCCCCGGCCGACGCGGTGGAAGACTTCGACGCGGCCCTGACCCTGCAGCCCGACCACGCCGAATCCTGGCTGCTGCGCGCCCAGGCCCAGGCCGCCACCGGCGACATGCAGGCGGCGCTGCGCGACCTGCGCCAGGTCCTGGTGCTGGAGCCGCGCCATTTCGGCGCGCTCGCCGTGCTCTCCGCCTTCCAGGAGCAGCTCGGCGACAACGAAGGCGCGCTCCGCTCGATGCAGGAAGCGGTGACCATCCACCCCCGCATGTCCGGCGCCGCCGAGCGCCTGAAGCGCCTCAACACCAAGGTCACCGGCGAGGACGCCTGATCCGGGCGAGCCGCACAGCCTTCGAGACGCGGCGCAAAGCACCTGGTCATCGGTTTCGGCTAGGCTGAGGCTCAAAGGAGTTCCACCATGGTCATGGAAGAAGTCTGGCGCCTGGCCGCCCTGCTGCGCGAAACTGAAGGCGCCCCCGCCGCGCTCGGCCTCGACCTGGCCCAGGCCAGCGATGTCGAGGAGGTCAGCGCCATCCTGGCCCGCCACGGCTATCCCCCATCGGTCGAGAAGCCGCTGACCGATGCCGAGCTGGATGGCGTGTCTGGCGGCATGGACCCCGCGATGGCCGCCGCGCTGGAAGCCATCCAGGCGGCAATGCAGGCCGCGATGGACAACATGCACTCGATCACCACCTCGATGGCGGGCCGGGTCTGATCCTGCTTGCGGCATCGTGACCCGGCCGCGGTTGCCGGGGCGGGCGCCCTGCCTATCCTGCCGGGCGCATGACCGAGACCGCCCTCGCCAGCCTGCCCACGCCCCCCGAGGCCCTGACCCGGGACCTCGACTGGCTCACCGCCCTGCCGCCGGCCCTCGAGCGCGGCGACCCGGAGCAGCCCCGCCTGCCGCCTGACGGCGCGCTGGGCATCTTCCTCGGCGCCCGGGTCCTGCTGCGCGGCGGCCGCGGCGCCGAGGCCTGGGACTGGATCGAAGCCGCCATCGAGGCCTATGCCCGCGCCCATCCCGCGGGCCATCGCCACTACGTCTGGAGCTCGGCGCTCGGTGACGCGCTGGGCGCCTATAACAACCTGCGCCTGGTGGTGGTCGAGGCGCTCATCGCCGCGCAACGCTGGCCCGAGGCCGCCCAGGCCATGGCCGACCTCTCCACCGCCGCACTGCGCCACGACAGCCCGTCGCATCTGGACCCGGCGCTGCTGCGGGACCATCCGCTCGGCCCGCTCTGGCACGACGCGGCCTGGCAGGCGGCGCAGCTGCGACAGCTCTGCGCCCCCGGCCGGCTGGACCCGCGCAAATCCACCACCTGGTCGCTCCGCGCCGATTTTCTGATCGTCGCCCTGAAGACAGGGGCCACCGGGGAGGCGCGCGCCTTCGTCGAACGCCACGCCGAGGAAGCCTGGCCGGTCGAGGATCGCAGCCATTACGGCTTCAATGCCCTTTGCGTCCTGGCCTCCACCGCGCCCGCGGAACAGGCGGTGGCGGCGGCGCGCGAGCTGATCCGCCGCGGGTATGACCTGCTCTGGCGCTTCAACCGCGAGGCGGTCGAGCAGATGCCCTGGACCAGGGCCACCGGCCAGCTCGACTGGCTGGCGCCGCTGGAGGATGCGCCCGGCTTCGCGGCCTTGCGCGCCGCCCAGCTCGGCCCGGTGCCGCCGGCGGGCAAGACTCCGCATCCCGGCCCCTTCAAGTCGGTCTGGCAGGACACGCTGGGTGGCAAGACGCGCAAGCGCTGCGCCCTGTCGCGCCGGCTGATCGCGCCCGGCGAGCCGGTGATCCGCTTCCGCCTGTTCCACGAGCATCTCCAGGACACGCCGGCCATCGCCGCGCTGGAGGCGTTCGAGGCCTCCGATCTCGCCCCCTGGCGCGACCGGCACCGGGCCGATGGCTATGCCGCCGCCGATTTCGCCCGGCCGCGGCACCGTGGCGCGCGCGCCGCGCTGGATGCGCCCGCCGCCGCCGCCTTCCTGTTCGATCTCGGCGAGGGCGGCGGCTTCGACGTCGATGCCTTCCTCGCTTGCATCACCGAGGCCCCGGTGAACCCGATGCGTTTCCACTGGCTGCAGGGCAGGGCGCAGCGCCTGGCCGAGCCGCCGGACGGCTTCTGCTGCAACGACGCCCATGCCGGCGACTATGTGACGCTGACCTGGATGATGCTGCGGTCAGGGCATCAGGAGACAATCCTCGACCGGTTGCGCGGCTGGCCGGCCGAGCGCGCCGATCCGGTGATGGCCATGCTCTCCACCTTCGACCGTCCTGCGCTGCGCGCGGCGGCGGCGGCGCATTTCGGCATCGCGGATTTGCCCGAGGTGCTGTCGCTGATCTTCCAGAGCCGGCAGGGGCTGGAGGATGTGCTGCGCATCTCGGCTTTCGGGCGCGACCAGCCGCGCTTCGCGGCGGCCATGGCCGCGGCGATGGCGCGGTGGAACCTGCACCTCTATTCGAACAGCCATCCGCAGGTGGACTGGTTCCTGCAGGATCTCGAGCACTACACGGTCGCCCATGGCACGCGGCTGACCTGGCTGTTCATCGAGGCGCCGGCGCGGCTGCCGGTGCTGGCGCGGATGCTGCAGACAGGCTGGCTGCCGACCGGCGTCGGCTCGGGCGGCTATGACGGCTACAGCAACACCAGCCATGCGCTGCACCGCGCCGCGGTGATGAACCGGGCGCTGCTGGCGCCGGACGGTGTCGCCTATTGGCTGGAGACCGAGTGGATCACCCGTCTGCTCCATGCGCCGGCCCTGCGCGAGGCGCAGCGGCAGGTGGCGGCCCTGGCGAAACGTCGGGAGTAAGCCGAGCCAGCCGCCATCGGCGGCTGACCCTGACAGAAAGACTTACTTGACCGCGGCGACCCGCAGCGCGTTCGTCGTCCCCGGCGTGCCGAAAGGCACGCCCGCGGTCACGACGATCTCGTCCCCCGGCTGGGCGAAGCCTTCCGCCTGGGTGGCGCGCACCGCCTTGGCGACCATGTCGGTCATCGAATGCGGCTCGGCCGAGACCAGCGGGTGGACGCCCCAGACCACGGCCATGCGGCGGGCGGTGGCCTCGCTGCTGGTCAGGCCCAGGATCGGCGAGGCCGGGCGTTCCCGCGCCACGCGCAGCGTGGTCGAGCCGGTGGAGGTGAAGGTGGCGATCGCCTCCGCCTCGATGGTCTCGGCCACCTGGCGGGCGGCGGCGGCGATGGCGCCGGCGGAGTTCTTCTCCGGCGCGGGCCGGGCGGCGTCGGTGATCTGGCGCCAGCCGGCATCCTGCTCCACGCGGGACAGGATGCGGTCCATCATGTTGACCGCCTCGAAGGGGAACTGGCCGGCGGCCGATTCCGCCGAGAGCATCACCGCATCGGCGCCATCGAAGACGGCGGTGGCGACATCCGAGGCCTCGGCGCGGGTCGGCGCCGGGGCGGAGATCATGCTCTCCAGCATCTGCGTGGCGACGACGACCGGCAGGCCGCGGGCGCGCGCCTCGCGGACGATGCGCTTCTGGATCAGCGGCACTTCCTCGGGCGGGCATTCGACGCCGAGATCGCCGCGCGCCACCATGACGCAGTCGGTCAGGTCCAGGATGCCTTCCAGGTTCTCGACCGCCTGCGGCTTCTCCATCTTCACCATGACCCAGGCGCGGCCATCGGCGATGGCCTTGGCCTCGGCCACGTCCTCGGGGCGCTGCACGAAGGACAGGCCGATATATTCGATACCCAGCGGCAGCACGAAATCGAGGTCGGCGCGGTCCTTCTCGGTCAGCGCCGGGATCGCCAGCGCCACGTCGGGAACGTTCACACCCTTGCGGTCGGACAGCGCGCCGCCGACCAGGATCTCGGTCTCCAGGTGGTCGTCGCGCTTGTGCACCACGCGCAGCCGCAGCTTGCCGTCGTCGAGCAGCAGCGTGGTGCCGATGCGCGCGGCCTCCATGATCTCCGCATGCGGCAGCTGCACGCGGCGGACATCTCCGGGCGTCGCGCTCATGTCGAGGCGGAAGCGCTGGCCGGTCTGCAGCTGCACCCGCCCGCCCTGGAAGCGGCCGACGCGCAGCTTCGGGCCCTGCACATCGGCCAGGATGCCGATCGGGCGGCCGACCTTCTTCTCCAGCTCGCGGATCATGACGATGCGCGCGGCATGGTCCTCATGGCTGCCATGGCTGAAGTTCAGGCGGAAGACATCGGCGCCGCCGCGATACAGGCGCTCGATCACCTCGGGCGTGGAGCTGGCCGGGCCGAGGGTGGCCACGATTTTGGTGCGGCGGTGGCGGCGGAGCGGGATGCGCGGGGCCAAGGTGTCTTCCTTCAGTCTGCAATTCAATGCCCCGAGAGGTGGGGCCAGGCGTCAGGCGATCAATATCGCCCGGAAATCATTCACATTCGTCAGCGTCGGACCGGTCACGATGCAGTCACCCAGGCGATCGAACAAGCTCTGGCTGTCATGGCTGGCCAGCATGGCACGCGGGTCGAGCCCGAGCTGCCGCGCCCGGGCCAGGCTGTCGGGGCCGAGCAGCGCGCCGGCATTGGCCTCCGACCCATCGATCCCGTCGGTGTCGCCCATCAGCGCCCAGATTTTTTCGGCGAGCTCCGGCGCGGTCGCTGCGGCCAGCGCCAGGCCGAGCAGGCATTCGGTGTTGCGCCCGCCGCGCCCCGGCTTCTGCCCGGCGCGGATGGTCACCGTGGTCTCGCCGCCGGACAGCAGCACCGCGGGGCCCGCGACCGGCTGGCCATGCGCGCGCACGCTGCGGGCGATGCCGGCCAGCGCGGTGCCGAGCACCGAGGCCTCGCCCTCCAGCGCGTCGCCCAGCAGCAGCGGCGTCAGGCCGAGCTTGCGGGCCTCGGCGGCGGCGGCCTCGAGGGCCAGCTGCGGCGTCGCGATCATGCGGTATTCGGCCCGCGCCAGCCGCGCGTCGCCGGGCTTCGGCGTCTCCTCGGCGGCGGCCTGTAGATGCGCGGCCACGGCCGGCGGCAGGTCGATGCCGTAATGCGCGACCAGGGCGCGCGCCTCGGCGAAGCTCGACGGGTCGGGCACGGTGGGGCCGGAGGCGATCACGGTCGGGTCGTCGCCCGGCACGTCGGAAATGGCCAGCGTCACCACCCGCGCCGGATGCGCCGCCGCCGCCAGCCGCCCGCCCTTGATCGCCGACAGATGGCGGCGGAGGCAGTTCATCTCCTGGATGGTGGCGCCCGAGGCCAGCAGCGCGCGGTTCACCGCCTGCTTGTCGGCCAGCGTCAGCCCTGACGCCGGCAGCGCCATCAGCGCCGAGCCGCCGCCCGAGATCAGCGCCAGCACCAGGTCGCGCTCCGTCAGCCCTTCGACCGCGGCCAGCACGCGCGCGGCGGCGGCCTCGCCGGCGGCGTCCGGCACCGGATGCGAGGCCTCGACCACCTCGATGCGCCGCGTCGGCACCGCATGGCCATAGCGGGTGATCACCAGCCCCGACAGCCTCTGGTCCGGCCAGGCGTCCTCGACGGCGGCGGCCATGACGGCGGCCGACTTGCCGGCGCCGACGACGACGATGCGGCCATCCTTCGGCGGTTCCGGCAGATGGCTGGCCAGGATGGCGCGCGGATCGGCCGCCCGGATCGCCGTGTCGAACAGGCGCCGCAGCGCGTCGCGGGCAGTGGCGTCGGTCCAGGACATGGGGCGGCTTTTCCTCCGGCGGTCGGAACCATTCTGGCCCGGCCGGCTTCCGCCGGCCAGGGGGGGTCATCGGGGAGGCGCCGTCGGGCGCCCCCCATTCCTCGGGCCGATCACCCCAGCCGCCGCGCCACCGCCGCCGGGTCCTGCATCACCAGCGCCGAATAATCGTCCATCAGCGCCGTGGTGATCCGCCCCGGCGTGAAGGCCAGGTCGCCGATAGCGCGCACCGGCGTCACCTCCGCCGCCGTGCCGGTGACGAAGACCTCGCTGGCGCGGGCGATCTCCTCGGGCGCGATCATCCGCTCCACGACAGGAATCTGCTGCTGCTTCGCCAGCGCCATCACCGTCTGCCGCGTGATGCCGTTGAGGAAGCCGTCCGGCTCCGGCGTGTGCAGCGCGCCGTCCATGACGAAGAAGATATTGGCGCCCGTCGCCTCGGCCACGGCGCCGCGATGGTCGAGCATCAGCGCGTCGTCGAAGCCTTCCGCCTCCGCCTTGTGCTTGGACAGCGTGCCGATGGTGTAGAGGCTGCCCGCCTTGGCCTGGGTCGGCGCGCTCTGCGGCGAGGGCCGGCGCCATTCGGCATGCCCCAGCCGGATGCCCTTCATCCGCGCATCGCCGAAAAGATTCGGCCAGGCCCAGCAGGCAATGGCGAGGTGTGTCGTCGTGTTCTGCGCCGACACCGCCAGCATCTCCGTCCCGCGCCAGGCCAGCGGCCGCAGATAGGCATCCGTCAGCCCGTTCGCCGCCATCACCGCCACGCAGGCGGCGTCGATCTCCTCCGCGCTCCAGGGCATCGCCATGCCCAGGAAGCCGGCCGAGGCGATCAGCCGCTCGGTATGCGCCCGCAGCCGGAAGATATTTCCGCCATAGGCCCGTTCGCCCTCGAAGACGCTGCTGGCATAATGCAGCCCGTGGGTCAAAACGTGCAGCTTCGCTTCCCGCCAGGGCAGCATCTGCCCGTCCATCCAGATCCAGCCGTCGCGGTCGTCGAAAGGAGCCAGCGCCATGTGTGCCATCCTTCAAAGGGGTTCCACGAAATTTTGTTTCGTGGGATAGCCAGACCGTAAAACTTTCAACGAAGAAACGTCAATGACGCTGACCCAAAAGGGAAGCATGCCAGCCATGTCCGAAGCCCCGGAGTCCAAGCCCGTCGGCGCCGGCCGCCAGCTCCTCTTCCTGCGCGAGGAGGAGCTGCGCCTCGCCCAGGACCTGCTGTTCTTCGGCTATCGCGACTTCACCGCCGGCCCCGACGCCATCCTGGCCGAGCTCGGCATGGGCCGCGCCCATCACCGGGTGCTGCATTTCGTCGGCCGCCGGCCGGGGATCACGGTGGGCGACCTGCTCTCCATCCTCGGCATCACCAAGCAGTCGCTCGGCCGCGTGCTGACGCCGCTGGTCGAGGACGGCTATGTCACCCAGGCGCCCGGCCGCAACGACCGCCGCCAGCGCCTGCTGTCGCTGACCGAGAAAGGGGAGGCCATGGAGAAGCGGCTTTTCGAGCGGCAGCGCGAATGGGTCATGCGCGCCTATCGCGAGGCCGGCCCCGTCGCCGTCGAAGGCTTTCGGCGCGTCATGCTGGGGCTGATGGGCCCCGAGGCCCGCGCCCAGCTGGACCGCGCCCAGCCCGCCGCGACGCCCGGCGCGCCGAAGCCGCGGAGCGCCGCATGACCGGGGGCGAGCCGCATCTGCTGGTCGTCGACGACGACGCCCGCCTGCGCAACCTGCTGCAGCGCTTCCTGTCCGAGCAGGGCTTCCGCGTCACCGCCGCCGCCGACGCCGCCGCCGCGCGCCAGGCGCTGCACAGCATGGCCTTCGACCTGCTGGTGCTCGACGTCATGATGCCGGGCGAATCTGGCCTCGACCTGACCGAGGGCCTGCGCCGCGAAGGCCAGGACGTGCCGATCCTGATGCTGACCGCGGCCGGCGCCCCCGATGACCGCATCGCCGGCTTCGAGCGCGGCGCCGACGACTACCTGGCAAAGCCCTTCGACCCGCGCGAGCTGGCGCTGCGCATCCGCACCATCCTCAAGCGCAGCACGCCGGCGCTGCCGCCCAGCCTGCCGTTGGCCCCGGTCCAGCTCGGGCCACACTGGTACGACCCCGAGCGCGGCGAGCTGCGCGGCCAGGACGGCACCCACCGCCTGACCGGGGGCGAGGCGGCGCTCCTCTCGGCCCTCGCCCGCCGGGCGGGGGAGGTGCTGACCCGGGAAGAAATCGCCGCCGCCCTCGGCACGCCCGAAGCCGGCGAACGCGCGGTCGACGTCCAGGTCACCCGCCTGCGCCGCAAGATCGAGCCGGATCCGCGGGAGCCGCGCTTTCTGCAGACAGTGCGGCATCGGGGGTATGTGCTGAAGCCTGGGACATAAAGGCTGGGGGAAGAATTCCCCCAGGCCCCCATCTTCTTTTTGTCAGTTGGCCGTTTACGGCGCAGCGCCACATGAACCGGCAGGAACTCGCGGCACCCGCATGAAACCGACCCCCCAGCCCCTGCGACCCGTCCTGCGACTGCTGGCGGCACCCTTCCGCTGGCTGCTGCCGCGCGGACTGCTCGGGCGCGCGCTGCTCATCATCCTGCTGCCGCTGCTCATCCTCCAGGGCGTCGCCCTGCAGCTCTTCTACGGCGGACACCTCGACGTCATCTCCCGCCGCCTCGCCGGCGGCGTCGCCGGCGACGTCGGCATGGTCACCGAGCTCCTCACCCGCCACCCCACCGAGCACGAACGCGACTGGATCTTCCGCGAGGCGGCCTGGCGGCTGGATCTGTCGCTCGCCTTCGAGCCCGGGGCGACGATGGGCATGCCCGGCCAGCGCTCCAGCTGGATGCCGATCCTGCCGCTGGAGGACGACCTGTCCCACGCCCTGCGCGAGCGCGTCGGCCTGCCCTTCGACACCGACTGGCAGTCCGACCCGCGCAGCGTCATCATCCGCGTCCAGACCCCCGACGGCGTGCTGCATGTCGAGGCGCCGCGGAAGCGCCTCTTCTTCGGCACGCTCTATCTCTTCGTCATCTGGCTGGTCGGCACCTCGCTGCTGCTCTTCATCGTCGCCGCGCTCTTCATGAAGAACCAGGTGCGCTCGATCCGCCGCCTGGCCAGCGCGGCGGAAGCCTTCGGCCTGGGCCGCGAGCTCGGCCCGATCAAGCCCGAGGGTGCGGCCGAGGTCCGCCAGGCGGCGGCCGCCTTCAACCAGATGCAGAACCGCATCCGCCGCTTCATCAACCAGCGCACCGAGATGCTGGCCGGCATCAGCCACGACCTGCGCACGCCCTTGACCCGGCTGCGCCTCGGCCTCGCCATGCTGCCCGCTGGCGCCGAGCAGGACGCGGCCGAGATGACCGAGGACGTAGCCGAGATGGAGCGGATGATCGCTACCTACCTGGCCTTCGCCCGCGGCGAGGGGCTGGAGCAGAGCCAGCCCTCCGACCTGGTCGAGCTGGTGATGGACATGGCCCGCCGCATCCGCCGCGACGGCGCCGAGGTCAGCGTCGAGGCCCCCGACAGCCTGGTGCTGCCGCTGCGCATCGACGCGCTGCGCCGGTGCCTCGGCAATATCCTCGACAATGCCCGCCGCCATGCCCGCCGCATCGCGGTCGCGCTGACCGAAAGCCCGCGCGCCGAGGGCGGCCGCCCGGCCGGCCGCTGGGTCCATATCACCATCGACGATGACGGCCCCGGCATCCCCGGCGCCTCGCGCGAGGAGGCCTTCAAGCCCTTCACCAGCTACTCGGCCGGCGGCACTGGCCTTGGCCTCGCCATCGCCCGCGACATCGCCCGCGCCCATGGCGGCGACATCGCGCTGGAGGCCAGCCCGCTAGGAGGCTTGCGCGCGCATATCCGGCTGCCGGCCTAAGCGGCCTCGGCCAGCCGCAGCGCCTCTTCCGCCATCCGCTCGGCGGCCGCGGCCACCGCCTCGACATCGACCGACCAGGCCTGGGTCGAGGGGTTGGGCCGCACCAGGTACTGCGCATGGTGGTGGCCGCGCAGGGCGGAAATCCGCGCGAAGCAATGCCGCAGCGAGATGCCGCTCGGGATCACCGGCATCAGCTCCAGCACCCGGATGCCGCGGCGGGTGCCCAGCAGATGCGCGAGGCCGGCCCCATGGGGGGCCACCACCAGCGCCGCATCCTGCACCAGCCCGATCTTCTCGGCGGTGCTCAGGCCCATGAAAGCGATGCAATGGAAGCCGGCGCGCGACAGCCGCTCTTCCAGCGCCGCCTCGTTGCCCATCGCCCGCTTCGGCACGTCGCGGCGCGACAGGTAGAGCAGCTTGTGGCGGCTGGGCGCCGCCTGGGCCGCCAGCCGCGCGAACCCTGCCTGATAGGCGCCCCAATGCACCAGCCCGACCGTCTCGCGGCTGGCCATGTACAGCCTTTCCACCCGCAGCGCGTCGCCGACCGACCACGTCTCGGGCGCCGCACCCCGCAGCAGGGCCAGCATCGGCGCCTGATAGGCGGGCGCATTGTCGGCCAGCAGATAGGGCAGGGCGCGCGCCTCGCCCTGCAGCGTCCAGAACAGCGACGGCATCCATTCGGCGAACCAGTGGTAGAAGCCCGAGGCCTCCAGCGCGCTGACCGCCTCGGCCACCACCGGCGCATCGGCCTCGGCGGCGCGGCTGGCCGGGTCGATCGGCCGGCCGCCGCCATCCAGCACCGTGCCGTCGGCCTGCCAGACCTGGCCGCGGCGGTTGACGAAGACATCCTCGTAGAGCCGCACCCGCGGGCGGCGCGCCCGCGTCATCCGCTCGGCGAAGGCGGCCTCGTGGCCGCGGATATCGGCGAGGTCGGCGGCCGGCACCGCCTCCGGGTTCAGGATGTTTAGCGGCGTCGCCGGATGGTGGGGCACGGCGAGGGCGGGGAAGGCGAAATCGGCCACGGCCGGCGGGGTCGCCGGCCTCTGCTCGCCGATCAGCATCCGCCGCAGCGCCTCGGCGCAGGATTGCAGCGCCGGCGACTGCCGCGGCCCGCCGATCACCTTTAGCGCCATCAGGCATTTGCCGGCCAGTTCCGGCGCCTGCATCAGCGCAGGATCGGCCAGGAACACCGCCAGCCCCGCCGCCGCGCGGTCGCCGATCGCCAGCCGGCGCGCCAGCTCGATCCGCGTCACCGGCGGCAGGCTGGCGCGCAGCCCGGCGGCGATGGCGACCTGCAGCGCCGGTTCCGACCCGGTCTCCAGCGCCGCCGTCGCCAGGTGCAGGAAGCTGCGCGGGTGGATCGCCTCGGGCGCCAGGCCGGGCAGGGCGGCCATCAGCTTGTCGCGCAGCCTGACCCAGTCGCCGCGGCGCGCCAGCATGGCGGCGGCGCATCTGATTGCTGATTAGTTAAGCGGCGGCCATGGAGCGGTGCTCGACCGTCAGATGCGCCAGCTCATGCACCGG
>NZ_CACSJM010000086.1 GCF_902706185.1 Roseomonas sp. 18066
GGCCGCCTGGGCGCCGCGGCAGCCGCCGGCGCCCAGGCGGCCACCGCCACCGCCGGCCCCGCGACCGGCGCCGGCGTCGCGGCCGGGGAGGGCGCTTCCCCCCGCGATGGCGCGACCGAAAACAGCGCCGGCGGCGGCTCCCGCCCCGGCGATGCCGACCAGCCGGTCCTGGTCACCAATCCCGGCTTCCGCGCCCGGCCGCAGCCCGCCGACTATCCCGGCCGCGCGCTGGAGATGGGCCAGACCGGCAGCGTCACGCTGCGCGCCCTGGTCGCCCCGGATGGCGAGACGCGGACCACCCGGGTGCACCGCTCCTCCGGCTCCTCGCTGCTCGACCAGGCGGCGCTGGCGGCGGTGCAGCGCTGGCAGTTCCGCGCGGCCAGCGTCGGCGGCCGCCCGGTGCATGCCTGGGTCGAGGTGCAGGTGCATTTCCGCCTGAACTGAGAGGCCAAATGAGCCGGCGGAAACCCGCCCGAAGCGCGGCCTTGGCCTCTGGCGAATTGTTGCGAATGATTCTAAGTAACATTCGCATCAGAACGTCACACAGGGTTTCCATGTTCCGCTCTTCGTTGCGCCTGGCGCTGCTCGGCACCTGCCTGGCGCTGCCCGCCTTCGCCCAGACGACCCCCGCCCCCGAGCCGCAGCCCGTCCAGGTCGACGATCCAGGGCAGGGGCTGGAGGCGCTGGCGCCGACCGTCCTGCCCGGCGTCAACACGACGGCGACCCGCAACAGCCGGCTGCTCTTCGACACGCCGGCGGTGGTCGACATCATCCCCGGCCGCGACCTGGAGCGCCGCATGGCGCGCGACATCCAGGACGTCTTCCGCTACACGCCCGGCGTCAGCGTCAACCAGCAGACCAGCGGCACCGATCCCTTCGGCAGCCTGGGCGGCGTCAGCGTCCGCGGCGTCGGCGGCAACCGCGTGCTGACCATCATCGACGGCGCCCGCACCATGGAGCGCATCACCGACCAGACCCGCGACGTCGTCGAGCCCTGGCACCTGAAGCGGGTCGAGGTCGTGCGCGGCCCGGCCTCGACGCTCTGGGGCTCCGACGCGCTGGGCGGCGTGGTGCAGTTCGTCACCCGCGACCCGGCCGACTATATCCAGCCCGGCCGCAACTGGGGGGCGGAGGCCGATTCGGACTACTCCACCCTCGACCGCGGCTGGCGCAGCCGCGTCACCGGCGCCTGGCGGGCCGGCGAGTTCGAAGGCATGATCGCCTATCAGCGCCGCCAGGCGCATGAGCAGAACCGCAACAACGCGCGCTCGCCCGACGGCATCTGGAACTGCACCCGCGCTGCCGTGGCGCTGCCCTGCAACCGGCTGAACCCGGCCGACATCAACTCGGATTCGCTGCTCGGCAAGCTGGTCTGGAACGCGGCGCCCAACAACCGCATCCGCCTGACCGCCGAGAGCATGCAGCGCGTCACCACCGTCGACCAGCGCTACGACCTGGGCCCGGTGACCGGCGGCATCACCAACCTGTCGCGCGAGCGCAAGCAGTTCCTCGACCGCTACCGCCTCGGCCTCGACCAGGAATGGACCCCGGGCTGGGGCTGGCTGGACGCCGTGCGCTGGCAGGTCGGCTACCACCCGCAGGAGCTGCGCCGCACCGGCGTGCAGATGCGCCGCCTGGCCAATGGCCAGCTCAGCCGCATCGAGGACGAGCTGCAATACAGCGAGGACTTCTGGCAGGGCGACCTGCAGCTGAACTCGTCGTTCAGTGTCCTCGGCATGCGGCACGCCCTGACCTATGGCTTCCAGGGCAGCTTCACCGAGACCGACTATGCCCGCCGCGACGTCACCACCAACCTGACCACCGGCGTCTCCACCGTCGCCCGCGCCGGCGGCTTCAACTTCGCCAATGCCGACACCCGCCGGCTGGATGGCTACATCCAGGACGAGATTTCTGTCCTGAGCAACCGGCTGACGGTGACGCCGGGGTTACGCTATTCGACCTACCGCATCACCCCGCAGCCGGATGCCGACTACCGCGCCTCGCCCGGCGCCGAGCCGACCACGCTCGACGCCGACGACCTGGCGCTGAAGCTCGGCGCCGTGCTGCGCCTCGACGAGACCTGGTCGCTCTTCGGCAATTACGGCGAAGGCTTCAAGATGCCGACCGCCGAGCAGCTCTTCACCTCGCTGCCCGGCGCCAGCTTCAACCTGGTGCCCAACCCCGACCTGAAGCCGGAAAGCGTCCGCTCCTACGAAGGCGGCATCCGCATGCGCCTGCCGCGCGGCTATCTCAGCCTCTCGGCCTTCAACGCCCAGTACGAGGACTTCATCGAATCCCTGGTGAACCTCCCCGGCACCGTCGACTACACCAGCCGCAACCTCTCCTCGGTCAAGGTCTGGGGCATCGAGCTCGCCGGCGCCTATGAGGTGGTGCAGAACTGGACGCTGCAGGCCGCCGCCTCCTGGCAGCGCGGCCGCCAGCGCGCGACGCAGAACAGCGCCAGCACCCCCTTCGACGGCGCCCGCCCGCTGAAGGTCGTCTCCGGCGTCAACTGGACCCAGCCGGAGTGGCGCACCAGCCTCGACGTCACCGGCACCTTCGCCGCCGCCGCCGACGAGGCCTCGACCGCGCAGCGCTACCGCACCCGCGCCTACCAGGTCTTCGACACCGTCGCGACCTGGCGGCCGGTGGAGAATGTCGAGCTCAACCTCGGCATCTTCAACCTCTTCGACGCCCGCTACATCCCGCAGGACGTGACCGGCTACGACCAGAGCCAGTTCGCCACCGCGGCGGTGAAGTCGACCAACCCGATCGAGCTGCAGGTCGCGCCGGGGCGCTGGCTGCGGTTTGGGGCGCGGGTGATCTTCTAAGCAAGCAAGGCTGGGGGAGCGCAGCTCCCCCAGACCCCCTCAGTTTTCTTTGCACCACCAGGCATCATCGCCATAGGCGTAGGCGGGCGCGCGGGCGGGCCAGGCATAACGATCCCGCAACGCCGTCAGCCGGTTCGGCTCGTAATAGGACGGCACCGTCAGCCACTGCCATTGCAAGGCACGGTCCAAAAGCCGCGCGGACAACTGCATCTCCTCGGACGTCTCGGCCCGCACCAACCGATCCAGCAGGCGGTCGACGCCAACAGAAGAAAAACCCGAAAGATTGTTGGACCCGCCGGATCCCCAGTAGCTGCGCTGCTCCTCCCCGGGCCAGGCGGAGCCGATGATGAAGCGATAGATCAGGTCGTAATCGCGCTTCCGCTGCCGGTCGGTGAAGGCCGCCGCATCCAGCACCTCCAGCGACGGCTCGATGCCGATGCGCCGCAACCCCCGGAACCACACCGTCAGCAGCGCCTGCTGCGCCGTCGACTGCGCCAGCACGCTGAAGCGCAGCGGCGCGCCGGTCACGCGGTTGACCATCCGGCCACGCGCGTCCAGCACCCAGCCCGCCTGCTCCAGCAGCGCCAGCGCCTTTTCCAGCGCCGCCCGGTCCCGCCCGCTGCCATCGGTCGGCGGCGGCGTCCAGGCGGCGTCATAGGCCTCGGGCGGGAACAGCGCCGGAAATTCCGCCATGGCGGCGCGCTCGGCCGCGTCGGGCGGCGCCACGGCCGCCATCGGCGAATTGCTGAAGTACGAAGACGTGCGGCGGAAGGCGCCGTGGAACAGCGCCTTGTTGGCCCAGTCGAAATCCAACAGCCCGGTCAGCGCCTGCCGCACCCGCACATCGTCGAAGGGCTGGCGCCGCAGGTTGAAGGCGAAGCCGTTCATCCCCGTCACATACCAATGCGGCTGCTCGACCTTGCGCACCGCGCCGCTGCGCACGGCTTCCGAATCATAGCCGGTGGCCCAGCGCCGCGGATCCATCTCCCGCATCATGTCGGCGCGGTCGGCCAGCACGGCTTCCAGCGACGCCACCCGGTCGCGCAGGTACTGCACCTCCATCCGCGCGATGGTCCAGCGCCCGCGCCCCGTCGGCAGGTCGCGCGCCCACCAGTCCTCGACGCGGTCGAAGATGACACGCCGCCCCGGCTCGACGCCGCTGACGCGATAGGGCCCGCTGCCCAGCGGCGGGTCCATGGTCAGGGCGGTGAAGTCGCGCCCCTCCCAGTAATGCTTCGGCAGCACGAAGAGCGCGCCCAGCCGCTGCATCCGGTCGCGCATCTGCGCCACCGTCGACCCCGCGGGCAGGTGGAAGGCCACTGACCTGCCGTCGAGCGCCTCCAGCCGCACCCCGGCCATCGCGACGCGGAAATGCGGGCGGCCCTTCGACCCCAGCAGGCTGGCGCTGAACACCAGGTCCTCGGCGGTCACCGGCTGGCCGTCATGCCAGCGCGCCTCGCGCCGCAGGGTGAAGCGGATCACGCCGGCGGCCTCGTCGAGCTCCGCCTTCTCGGCCAGGTGGCCATAGGCGACCAGCGGCTCCTCCGGGCTGTCGACCATCAGCGTCTCGTAGACCCAGTTCCACACCCCCATCACGAAGCGGCCGCGCAGAGTGAAAGGGTTCAGCGTGTCGAAGCTGCCCTGCAGCACGCTGCGCAGGCTGCAGGACCCCAGCGGCGCGTCGGGGTCCACATGCGGGAAGTGGGAAAACCCCTCGGGCAGGGCAGGGGTGCCGTGCATCGAGAAGGCGTCGCTGCGCGCCAGCGTCGCCGGCGCCGTGGCCAGGCTGACGAGCAGGGCCGCCGACAGCGCCTTGCCGAGGCCCCGCTTTCGCGGATACATGCGGTTGAGAGTCATTCTCATATTCTCCCCGCCCGCCGCAAAGGCCGCAAGACCCGACGATGCCGCTTCGCCTCCGCCATCCTCTCTTGCGCTACGCGGCGCGGCGCCTGCTGCTGGTGCCGCCGACGCTGCTGGCCATCCTGCTGATCAATGTGGCGGTGACGCAGCTCGCCCCCGGCGGCCCGGTCGAGCATCTGATCGCCCAGCTCACCCCCGGCAACGACGATTCCGGCGGCGCGGCGCGGGTGCTGGGCTCGCCCACCGCGCTGGCCCCCGACCTCGACCCGACGATGCGCTACCGCGGCGCCGACCGGCTGGATGCGGCGACCATCGCCGAGATCGAGCGCATGTTCGGCTTCGACCGCCCGCCGCTGGAGCGCTTCTGGCTGATGCTGAAACGCTTCCTTAGCTTCGATCTCGGTCGCAGCCTGTTCCTCGACCGGCCGGTGGCCGAGCTGCTGTGGCAGCGCCTGCCGGTCTCCGCCTCGCTCGGCGCCTGGTCGACCTTTTTGACCTACGGCATCGCCCTGCCGCTGGGGATCATCCTCGCCGTGCGGCGGGGGACGGGGCTGGACCGCGGCGCGACCTTCGCCATCGCGCTGGCCCATGCCATCCCGGGCGTGGTGGTGGCGGTGGCGCTGCTGGTGCTCTTCGCCGGCGGCCGCGTCTTCGCCTGGTTCCCGACCGAGGGGCTGGTCTCCGCCCATTGGCAGGACCTCACCTGGGGCGCGCGCATCCTCGACTGGCTCTGGCACCTGGTGCTGCCGGTCACCGCGCTGGTGCTGGGCGGCTTCGCCAGCCTGGCGCTGATGACCCGCAGCCTGTTCCTCGAGGAGATCGGCAAGCCTTACGTCCAGCTCGCTTTGGCCAAGGGCCTGGCCGGGCGGCGCGTGCTGTTCCGCCATGTCTTTCCCAACGCCATGCTGGTGGTGCTGGCGGGGCTGCCCTCGGCGCTGATCGGGCTGCTCTTCGGCGGCGGGCTGCTGGTCGAGGTGGTCTTCGGCCTGGACGGCATCGGGCTGCTCGGCTTCGAGGCGATTTCCAGCCGCGACTATCCGGTGATCTTCGGCACGCTCTGGCTCTTCACGCTGCTGGGCCTGGTGCTGCACCTGGCGGGCGACCTGCTGGCGGCGGCCCTCGACCCCCGCATCGGCTTCCAGGCCGCCGCCCGTGGCTGAGCGCCTGTCGCGCCCCCGCCCCGCCGCCACCCGCCGCGCCTGGCGGGCCGGTTTTCTGCTGCTCGCCTTGGCGCTGCTGGTGGCCCCGGCCGAGTTCCTGGCCAACGACCGGCCGGTGCTGCTCTGGAGGGACGGGCAGCTTTCGTCCCCGGTGATCGCCCGCCCGACCGAGCGCGATCTCGGCGGCACCCTGTCGCTGCCGGCGGATTTCCACGATCCGCTGGTGACGCGGCTGCTGGCCGAGCAGGGCGCCTGGACGCTGTGGCCGCCGGTGCGCAGCAACCCGGTCGATCCGGTGCATGACCTGGACGGCACCGCGCCGACCCCGCCCTCGGCCCGCCACTGGCTCGGCACCGACGAGCAGGGCCGCGACGTGCTGGCCCGCCTGATCTGGGGCACGCGGCTGTCGCTCGGCTTCGGCCTGGCGCTGACGCTGTTCTCCCTGGTGATCGGCCTGCCGCTGGGAGTGATCCAGGGCACGCTGGCCGGCCGCATCGACCTGATCGGGCAGCGGCTGACGGAAATCTGGGGCGCGGTGCCGCTGCTGATGCTGCTGATGATCCTTTCATCCGTCCTGGCGCCGGGCTTCTGGGTGCTGGCCGGCGCCATGGCGGCCTTCACCTGGATGGGCGTCGCCTCCTTCACCCGCACCGAAAGCCTGCGCCTGCGCAACCAGGATTTCGTGCGTTCCGCCCGCGCGGCGGGGGCGTCCTGGCGGCGGATCATGCGGCGCCACATCCTGCCCAATGCCGTCGCACCCGTGCTGGCCTCGGCGCCCTTCCTGTTTGCCGGCGGGCTGACGGCGCTGGCGGGGCTGGACCTGCTGGGGCTCGGCATGCCGGCGGGCACGCCGTCGCTGGGCGAGATGCTGGCCCAGGCGCGCAACAACCTGCACGCGCCCTGGCTGGCCGGGGCCGCGGTCGGCATGCTGACCCTGCTGCTGCTGCTGGCGACCCAGCTGGGCCAGGCGCTGCGCGACGCCTTCGACCCGCGGCTGCTGCCGGCGCGGCGCGAGGAAATCCCTGTCGCCACCACGCCTGATCCCGAGGCGGCGTTGCAGATCACGGGCCTGCACCTGTCCTTCGGCCCCGTCGAGGCGGTGCGCGGCGCGTCCCTGCGCATCGGTCGCGGCGAGGCGGTGGCGCTGCTCGGCGATTCCGGCGGCGGCAAGTCGGCCACCGCTGCCCTCGCCGCCGCGCTGCCGCCGCCGCAGGCGACCCGGCTCTCGGGCAGCGTCCGGCTGAACGGGGTCGAGATCATCGCCGCCCCGGCGGAACAATCGAGAAAACTGCGCTTCGCCGCGCTGGGCATGGTCTTCCAGGAAGCCGGCGCGGCGCTGAACCCGACCCGCGCCGTGCTGCGGCAATTGCAGGAGGCGATCGGCGCCCAGCCCGGCCGCCGGATGGACGCGCTGCTCGACGGGCTGGCGCTCTCGGTGCTGCGCGACCGGCCGCGCGCCTTCCCGCATGAGCTCAGCGGCGGGCAGCAGCAGCGCGCGGTGCTGGCCATGGCGCTGGCGCGCGACCCGATGCTGATCATCGCCGACGAGCCCACCGCCAGCCTGGACCCCGCCCTGCGCGGCGCCGTGCTGCGGCTGCTGGACCAGGAGCGTCGCCGCCGCGGCGCCGCGCTGCTGCTGGTCACCCATGACGTCGAGGCGGCGCGGGCGGTGGCCGACCGTATCGCCGTGATGCGGGCGGGGCGCATCGTCGCCGACCTGCCGGCCGCCGCGGTGGAGGCCCAGGCCGAAGCGGCAGGCGAGGGTGACCCGGAGCTGGCCCGCCTGCTGCGGCCGGTGCTGCCGCGGCGGCCGGCCTCGGCGCTGCGCTCGGCGCGGCCGGCGCTGCTCTCGGTGCGCGGGCTTTCCGTCAGCTATCCCGGGCGGGGTGGCGCCGGGCCGGTGCGGGCGCTGTCGGGGCTCGACCTGGAGCTGCGCGCCGGGCGGACGCTGGCGGTGCTCGGCGCCTCGGGCAGCGGCAAGTCCAGCCTGATCGCCGGCCTGCTGCGCCTGGTCCCCGCCGAGGGCGAGGTGCTGATGGACGGCCACCCCCTGCCGCCCGGCGCCGAGTGGCGCGCCCGCATCGGCGTGGTGTTCCAGAACCCGGCGACGGCCCTGTCGCCGCGGATGAAGGTGCTGGACATCGTCGCCGAGCCGCTGGCGATCCACCGCATGGGCGACCGCCGGTCCCGCCTCGCCCGGGCGCGAGAGGCTTTGGCCGCGGTGGAGCTCGACCCGCAGGAATTCGGCGGGCGGATGCCGGCGCGGCTGTCGGGCGGGCAGCGGCAGCGGGTGGCGCTGGCCCGCGCCCTGGTCACCGAGCCGGCGCTGCTGCTGCTGGACGAGCCGACCTCGGCGCTGGACCGCAGCGTCGAGGCCGAGGTGGTGGCCCTGCTGACCCGGCTGCAGGCCGAGCGGTCCTTCGCCTGCCTGCTGGTCACCCACGACCTGCGCATCGCCGCGGCCCTGGCCGACGACACCCTGACGCTGGCGGGCGGCCGACCGGTCGCCGCCAGCGGGCTTGTTCCCCGTGCTCTCGAGGATTCCCTGGCATGACCGACCTCCCCGATCGTTTTTTCCTCAGCGGCGACCCTGCGGTTGCCCTGTCGCGGCTGTCCGGTGCCGGGCGGGTGATGGCGGTGCTGTCCGGGCCGGGGGTGCTGCTGGAGCGGATCGGCACGCTGGAGGCGGTCGTCGAGGTGGATGGCTGGCTGGAGTTCCGCGGCCCGTCGCACACCGCGCGGCTGCGGCGGGACGCGCTGGCGGCGGTGGTCTTCGACCGCACGCCGAGGATGCGCGACAAGCCGCTGCCGCGGGTCGAGCTGCAGGGCGCCGATGGCGTGTCGCTGATGACGCTGCATGGCCTCGATGGCGGCGAGGGCTTCGACGCCGCGCTGGGCCCGGTGGCGGGGGAGGTGGCGCCGCCGCGGGTGCTGGCCGACGTTGTCGAGGAGGGCGCCGCCTCGCCGGAGCCAGCGCGGATGCTGGCGGCGCTGCGGGCGCTGGATGTGCCGCTGCGGGTGACGTTGCGGACGGCCACGGTGGTGCAGCATTACGAAGGGCTGCTGCCGGAATCGCGCGAGATGGGCGGCCATCAGAACCTGATCCAGGCCGATTTCCACCTGCACCTGGCCGACAGCGCCGTGGCGCGCTGGCGGCAGGAAGGCCGGCGGCTGCTGGCCGAGGGCGCCTCGGGCGCGCCGCTCGGCCTCGAATTCCTGCTGCCGGAGGGCGTCGTGCTGGCCTAGCGGCCGCCGGCGTAATCCGCGTCGGCCACGGGCTCCAGCCAGTCGACGGCGCGGCCGTCCAGCCGTTCCTGGATGGCGATATGCGACATGGCGGTGGTCGGGCCGGCGCCATGCCAGTGCTTCTCGCCGGGCGGGAACCAGACGACGTCGCCGGGGCGGATTTCTTCCAGCGGTCCGCCCTCGCGCTGCACCAGGCCGCAGCCGGCGGTGACGATCAGCGTCTGGCCCAGCGGATGGGTGTGCCAGACGGTGCGGGCGCCGGGCTCGAAGGTGACCAGGGCGCCGGCGCCGGTGGCCGGGCCCGGGGCCTGGAACAGCGGGTCGATGCGGACCCTTCCGGTGAACCAGTCGGCCGGGCCGATGCCCGAGGCCTGGCTGCCGCTGCGCGTGATCTCCATGGCGAGGCTTCCTTCTTTGTCGCGCGGCGGCGCGCGGGGTTTGTCGCGCGGCCGCGCGCGCGGGATCTGTCGCGCGGCCGCGCTCGAGGCCGCTGCCGCCGGCGCAGTCTAGGCCAGAAGCGCGCCGCGTGTTACCCGGCCGCGGGCGCGCGGATTCGCTGGATTCCCGGCCGCCGGCCTGCCACAAGCAGCCCAAGGCGCGGACCTACCCCCGGGCCATGGCCATCGCGATGAAAAGAAGCCACGACCTCCCTTCCACCGTGCCCGACGCCGCCGAAGCCGCCCGCCTGGCCGCGCTGGACGATTACGCGGTGCTGGACACCCCGCCGGAGCCGGCCTTCGACGGCATCGTGCAGCTGGCGGCGCGGCTTTGCGCCACGCCGGTCGCCCTCGTCAGCCTGGTCGCCGAGCAGCGACAATGGTTCAAGGCCCGCATCGGGGTGGAAGCCTGCGAGACGCCGATCGGCCAGGCGGTCTGCGCCCATGCCATCCGCGGCGAGGGGCTGCTGGTGATCCCCGACATGACCCTCGATCCGCGCACCCGCGACAACCCGCTGGTCACCGGCGCGCCGGGCATGCGCTTCTACGCCGGGGCGCCGCTGCGCAACCGCACCGGCCAGGCGCTGGGCACGCTTTGCGTCATCGACCTGGTGCCGCGGCCGGCCGGGCTGACCGCCGAGCAGGCCTTCGCGCTGGAGGCGCTGGCGGCCCAGGTGATGGCGCTGCTGGATCTGCGCGGCGAGGCGCATGACCGCGGCCGCATCGCCAATGCCGCGCGCCGCGCCAATGCCGCCGCCAGCGAGCGCGCCGCCCGCAGCGAGGCCGGCCGGCTGCGCGCGCTGGAAGCCGAGGCGCGCGCCCGCATCGCCCAGGAGGCCGGCGGCATCGGCACCTTCGAGATGGCGGTGGCCAGCGGCCGGATGCAGGTCTCGGCCGAGTTCTGCCGGCTGTTCGGCCTGCCCGAGCTTGCTTCCTGCGACGCCGCGGTGCTGGAGGCGCTGGTGCTGCCGGCCGACCGCGCCCGCCGCTCCAGCGACGCCAGTCGCCGCGACGGCTCGGCCGAGGGCGGGGTCGAGTATCGCATCCACCGCGCCGATGACGGGGCGCTGCGCTGGCTCAGCCGCCGCTCGGCCTTCCGCCACGATGCCGCCGGCCAGGTGGTCGCCATGTTCGGCACCGTGCACGACATCACCGAGCGCAAGCTGGACCAGATTCGCCTGGCGGCCAAGGTGGCGCTGGGCGACGCGCTGCGCGACGCCACCACCGATGCCGAGGTGCTGCGGGCGGCGACGGCGACGCTGGGCGACGGGCTGGGGGCGCTGCGCGCCGGCTATGCCGAGATCGACCTGCGCGCCGGCACCGCGCTGCTGCACCAGGACTGGGTGGCGGCCGGGGTGGCCAGCCTGGCCGGCCCGCGCTCGCTGGCCGGCTTCGCCACGCTGGTGGCGCGGCTGGCCGCCGGCCAGGTCGAGGCGATGGCCGACAGCGAGGCCGACCCGGCCCTGGCCGCCGACCGCGCGGGCTTCGCCGCCATGGGCGTGCGGGCGCAGGTGACCGTGCCGCTGCGCCGGCGGGGCGAGCTGACCGCGGCGCTGTTCGTGCAGGACGGCCAGCCGCGCCGCTGGTCGCAGGGCGAGATCGACTTCGCCCGCGGCGTCGCCGACCGCTGCCATGCCGCGCTCGACCGGCTGCGCACCGAGGCGGCCCAGGCGGTGCTGAACCACGAGCTGAGCCACCGGCTGAAGAACAGCCTGACCATGGTGCAGGCGATCGCCGCGCAGACCCTGCGCGGCGTGGCGCCGCGCGCGCCGGTGGAGGCGCTGGAGAGCCGCATCCAGGCGCTGGGGGCGGCGCATGCCGTGCTGCTGCAGCAGCAGTGGCGGGCGGCGCGGATCGACGCGGTGATCGACCAGGTGACCGGGCTGATCGGCCAGCGCGACCGGATTGTCGTCGGGGGGCCGGAGCTGGCGCTGGGGCCGCGCTGCGCCCTGGCCTTCTCGCTGCTGCTGCATGAGCTCGGCACCAATGCGCTGAAATACGGCGCGCTCTCGACCGAGGGCGGGCGCGTGGCGCTCAGCTGGGCGGTGCGCGGCGAGGGCGCCGCGGCCGAGCTGGTGGTGACCTGGCAGGAAAGCGGCGGCCCGCCGGTGGCGCCGCCGACGGAGCGCGGCTTCGGCTCGATGCTGATCCGCCGTGGCCTGCTGGGCGAGGGCGGCACGCAGCTCGACTTCCTGGCCGAAGGGCTGCGGGCCGAGCTGGCCGCGCCGCTGGACGAGGTCCGGCTGGGCTAGGGTGGGTTGTCGTCGGAAAGACGAAGACAACTCACCCCGGCGCCTTGTTCGATCGCGTGATTCAGGCCTCCCCGCGATTCAAGCCTCAAGCCATCACGCGCTGTCTTCGACCGGCGTCACGGCGATCTGGCTGAGCTTCATCGACCAGGTGATGCGCTGCTCCGAGCGGCGGGCGTCGAAATCCGAATAGAAGCTGCGGCGGTGCAGCCAGAGCACCGCCTCGCCGCGCGCCAGCGGGCGCTCGACCCGCAGCGTCTCGGCCGGGGTCTGGGCGAAGGCCAGCACCTCGGCGCCGGCCTTGCCGCGGGCCAGGGCGTTGATGCGCTGCCGCCCGCCGCGATTGACCACCGGGGGCGCGCCGGGCAGGGCGCTGAACCGCACCCGCCCGGTCATGGCCGGGTCGGGCGCGCGCAGCACCAGCCGTGCCAGGGGGCCGAGCAGCAGCAGGCTGCCGATCACCCGGGATTCGGCGCTGGTGGCCTCGACCTGCCAGCCATTGTCGAGCGTCAGGGTGACCGGCGTGGCCGGCAGCGCGGCGAAGGCCGCCAGCTGCCGCGGCCCGACGGCGCCGAGGCCGAGCCGCAGCAGCCGCATCACCGCCAGCTGCTGCGGCGCCCAGGGGGCGGCGGCGGCATCGGCCAGCGCCGTGTCGGCGGCGGCCCATTCGCCGGCGAAAAGATGGTCGCGCGCCGCCAGCAGGCGGAAGGCCTGGCAATGCGCATGCACCGCATGGGCGCCGCAGAGGGCGGCGAGCTCCGCGGTGGGGGCGCCGGCGATCAGCGCGTCGAGGAACGGGTCGAGCTGGCGCCGCTGCTGCAGCTGCACCGACAGCGCATGCGGCCCGTCGGGCAGCATGAACAGGCCGGGCCAGCCGGCCGCATGGAAGCGCCGGGCATTCTCCAGGTCGATCACATCCTGGTCGCCGAACAGCAGCAGATGGCGCGCCGGATCGCCGGTGAGCAGGGCGGCGCCGCGCGGCAGCGCCTCGCCCAGGTCCAGCCATTGCTTGTAGCGCACGGCATAGCGGCCGAAGCGGGCGGTATCGACGCCGATCGGCGGCGCCATGGCCACCACCACCGCCTGCGGCAGCAGCGCCCCCAGCAGCAGCGCGCCATAGGCGCCCATGCTGACGCCGATCACCGCGATGCGCCGGTAGGGCTTGGCGGCCGCCAGGGCGGCGATGAAGCTGGCGAGATCGTCCCAGCCTTCCGCGGTATTGTACCAGCTGCGCTTCTGGTCGCGCAGGAACAGCCGGTCGGCCTGCGGCCGGCGCAGCAGGCCGAAATAGAAGTCGAAGCCGGTGATCGGCGTGCCGCCGCGCACGCCGCTGACGGCGATGACCAGGCAGTCGGCCGCGTCGCCCTCGACGAATTCGGCCTCGTAGCTGCCGAAGGCATGGCGCGGGCCATGCGCCTCGTCCTTCGGCGCCGCCGCCACCGTGTCGGGAGCCGGCGGGGAAGGCGTCGGCGAGACGGCTTCCGTATGCTCCTCGGCAGTGGTGTCGGTCGAACTCGGCAGCGGCATCCGGGCTTTCGTCGGCGGGCAGGGGGAGGGCGGGCTGCCGCGATGTCTAGCCCAGCCGGCCGCGATCGCCAAAAACCGGCGGCAAGCGGCAGCCTGGCCTTTCGCCTATGCCGCGCGGATCTGGCCGATGAAGGCAGCGACCTCGCTGCGCAGATTGGCCGCCTGGCGCTCCTGGTTCTCGGCGACGCGCAGCGCCTCGGCGGCGGCCTCGCCGGTCTCGTGCACGCCCTCGCCGACGCGGGCGATGTTGTCGGTCACCTGGCGGGTGCCGGCCGCCGTCTCCTGCACGCTGCGGGAGATCTCGCGGGTGGCGGCGCCCTGCTGCTCGACCGCGGCGGCGATGGCGGTGGCGACCTTGTTCAGCTCGCTGATGGCGGCGGTGATGCCGCCGATCGCCTCGACCACGTCGCGGGTGGCGACCTGCATCTCGGTCACCTGCTGGCCGATCACCTCGGTCGCCGAGCGGGTCTGGCCGGCCAGCGACTTCACCTCCGACGCCACCACGGCGAAGCCCTTGCCGGCCTCGCCGGCGCGGGCGGCCTCGATGGTGGCGTTCAGCGCCAGCAGGTTGGTCTGGGCGGCGACGGTGTCGATCAGCCCTACCACCTCGCCGATCTTCTGCGCGCCCGTCGCCAGCGCCCGGACGAAGCCGTCGGTGCGGTGGGTGGTCTCCACCGCCTGCTGGGTCATGGCGGTGGAATGCGCCACCTGGCGGGAGATCTCGTCGACCGAGCTGGCCAGCTGCTCGGCGGCGGCGGCGACGGTGCTGACGCCGCCCGAGGCCTCCCGCGCCGCGCTGGCGACCAGCCCGGCCTGGTGCGCGGTCTGCCGGGCGGTGGCGGTCATGGTCTCGGCCGCGCCCTTCAGCACCGCGGCCTGGCTGGCGACCTCGCCGACCAGGGGACCCACGCGGCTTTCGAATGATTCCGACAGCCCGCCGATCTTGCGATCGAAGACATTCTTGTTCTCCTCGATATAGATCGAGATCGCCAGGTCCATGTCCAGCATCACCGCCTGGTTCAGCGCGCGCAGCAGCGCCGCGGTGCGGGCCTGGGCGGCGGCCGGGTTCATGCGGCTGGCATAGGTGCGGCAGGCGACGCCGTAGAGCAGGTTCAGGATGAAGGCATAGCCGCCGATATAGAAGCGCGGCTCCAGCCCGATGCGGCTGTGCATCAGGCCGATGCGGCGCACGCTCTCGGTGTAGCCCTCGTCGAAGCGGCCGGAGAACAGCTTCATCCAGTGGTCGCCCTGCGCCTTCTCGGCCCGCGCGGTGGCGGCCGGGCCGTCGAACATCCGCGACAGGTCCGGCCAGGCGGCGAGATGCGCGTAAAAGGCCTTCAGCACGCCCGGCAGCTCGCGCTGGATGACCGGCAGGAACTCGGCCAGGGCGCTGCGGGTGGCCGCGTCGATGCCGAGGAAGCGCAGGCGATCGCTGATGTCGTGATGAGAGGCCACGGGCTTTGCCTTTTTTGGCGGGGGCAGGGGTCTTGCAGGGGGTGCAATGCCCGTCGCCCGCATCAAAGCAACTATTCGTGAATACCTCGTTACCCCAGCGGTTCCTTGGCCATTGTGGCGGCCAAGGATTTGTCGAGAATTGACGAAATGTCGACTTATGTCGGCGAATGTTAAGTAAGTACTACGGCATATAGCTGCCACCATTGATGTGATAGACCTGCCCGGTGATCCAGCCGGCCGCCGCCGAGGCGAGATACACCGCCATCGCCGCGATCTCCTCCGGCCGTCCCATGCGGCCGAGCGGCAGGGCGCGCGCCATCTCCGCCAGCTCCGCCTCGTCATTGCCGAAGCGCGGCTGGGCGGTGTCGGTCAGGCCCGGGGCGATGGCGTTCACCCGGATGTCGTGTGGCGCCAAGGCGAGGGCCATGGCGCGGGTCAATCCAATCAGCCCGGCCTTGCTGGAGGAATAATGTGCCCCCAGCGGATTGCCGCGCACCGCGCCGGAGGAGAGGTTGATGATGCAGCCCGGCAGCCCCGCCGCCACCATGGCCCGCGCCGCCGCCTGGCCGCAGAAGGCGCTGCCCTTCAGGTTGACGTCGAGCACCGCGTCCCATTCGGCCTCCTCCATCTCCAGGAAGGGCACGCGCGGGAAGATGCCGGCATTGTTGACCAGCACCTGCGGCACGCCGAGCGCCTCGGTGGTGCGTGCGACCAGGGCGCGGCCGGTGGCGACGTCGCGCACATCGCCGGGCAAAGCGAGCGCGCGGCGGCCGCGGGCGCGGATCTCCTCGCAGACCGCCTCGGCGGCGGCGGCGTCGTCGAGGTAGTTGACCGCGACATCGGCGCCGCTCGCGGCGAAGGCCAGCGCCACCGCCCGGCCGATGCCCTGCTGCGCGCCCGTCACCAGCACTGTGCCCATCTCGCCTGATCCTCTCTGCGGAAAGCCGCAGTCTCGGCCTGGCGGGATGCGGCTGTCCAGGCCAGGGCCGGCGCTTAAAGCCCCAGCGCCGTGACGATCTCCTGCGCGAGGCGATCGCGATCCGCCGGCAGCGGCAGCCGCGGCGGGCGCGGCGCGCCGACCGGCCGGCCCATATGGCGCAGCAGCGCCTTGGTGCCGGCGACATAGTACTGCCCGCCGACGAACTCGATCAGCGGCAGGTAGCGGAGGTACAGCGCCCGTGCCTCCAGCAATTTCTGCTCGTCGGCGACAAGAGAAAAAAGCTTGGCCAGCGGACCCGGCGCCAGGTTGGAGGCGACGGCGACCCAGCCCTCGGCGCCTTCGACGAAGCTCTCGAAGCCGAGGATGCCGCCGAAGACCGTCATGCGGTCGCCGCAGAGCCGGATGATGTCGCGCACCCGCGTCACCTCCAGCGTCGATTCCTTGATGTAGAGGCAGTTCGGGATTTCGGCGAGGCGGGCGACCAGCGCCGGCTTCAGGTCGACATTGGCGGTCGCCGGGTTGTTGTAGACCATGATCGGCAGGCCGATGGCGTCGCCGACCGTCTTGTAGTGGTGGAACAGCTCGTCGTCGGTCGGCGTCGAATAGAAGGGCGGGATGATCATCACCCCGTCGGCGCCGAGGCTTTCCGCGCGACGGCTGAGGCGCACCACTTCCCGCGTGTCCTCCGCGCCGGTCCCAACCAGCACCGGCACGCGGCCGGCGGCCTGCCGGATCACCGTCTCCGCCACCGCGACATGCTCGTCATCGGACAACGACAAAAACTCGCCGGTGGAGCCGAGGGGGATCAGGCCGTGGATGCCCTGCGCGATCTGCCAATCGACGAAGTCGCGCAGCGCCGGCAGGTCCAGCTCGCCCCCTTCGGTGAAGGGGGTGATCATCACCGTGTAGGTGCCGCGGAATGGCTTGGTCATCGCGTCGATCCCCTTCAGGCGGTGAGCAGGTCAGCGGCCACCAGCGCCGCGCGGATTTCCGCCCGTTCGGCGGCGGTGATCGGCAGCAGCGGCGGGCGCGGATCGGGATGCGGCAGCCGGCCCAGCAGATGCAGCGCCGTCTTCATCCGGTTGTGCATGTCGAGGCCGGGCCGGCGGTAGAAGACGCGGGCCAGCGGCAGCAGCCGGTCATTGGCCGCCCGCGCCCCGGCGATGTCGCCCGCCTGGCTGGCGGCGAACATCGCGGCCAGGATGTCGGAGGCGACGCTGCCGATGCCCGACAGGATGCCGTCGGCGCCATAGCTCAGCGAGGCGAAGAGCCAGCCATTGTTGGTGGTCAGCACGGTGACCGGCCGGCCGCAGCGGCGCAGGGCGCGCAGATTGTCCTCGTAGATGGCGGGGATGTCGCTGCCTTCCTTCACCGCGATGATCTGCGGCACCTCCGCCACCAGCCGCGCCAGCAGCTCGGTGGCGTAGCCGAGGCCCGAGGCGCGCGACAGCTGGAACAGCACGATCGGCAAGGGCGTCGCCGCCGCCACGGCCTTGACGAAGGCCAGCGCCATTTCCGGCCGCGCCTCGGCGCCCTGGGCGAAGAGCGCGGGCGGGAAGAGCAGCAGCGCATCCGCCCCGGCCGCCGCCGCGTCGCGGGCCAGCGCGCAGGCGCCGCGGGTGTCGTCGGCGACGATGCCGGCGACGACGCCGACGCGGTCGCCGGCGACCTGCCGCGCGACGCGGATCACGGCAGCGCGCTCGCCAGCATCCAGCGCGGTCGCCTCGCCGGCATGGCCGTTCACCACCAGCGCGCGCACGCCGGGCACGCGCGCCAGCTGCGCCAGATGGGCGGCCAGCGCCGCGGCGTCGATGCTGCCATCCGGCGCGAAGGGGGTGAGGGAGGCGGGCCAGATGCCGCCAATGCCGGTCAGGTCCATGCCCCGCCTTTCGGAAATGCTCGCAAACGTTTGCGGCGCCAGTCAAAGTCATTTCATGCCGCATGGTCAAGCGAGTTTACGAAGCCGGCCCGGTGATTCGGGCTTGCCTCCGCAAACGATTGCGGGCGATGCTCGGCGCCATGCAGGAGACGCTTCCCCCCACCCTCCAGGGCGCGGTGACGCTGCGCGACGTGGCGCGGGCGGCCAAGGTGTCGGTCAGCACGGCCTCCCGCGCGCTGGCCGGCGGGCTGACCAGCCGCGCCACCGAGCAGCGGCTGCAGCGCATCGCCGCCGAGATGGGCTATCGCCCCAACACCCTGGCGCGCGGGCTGAAGACGCGCTCGTCGCGGCTGGTCGGGCTGGTGGTGCACAACCTGACCAACGCTTCCTTCCGCGTCCTCGCCGAGGTGGTGCAGCAGCGGCTGCGCGCCGCCGGCTACCAGGCGATCCTCTGCATCACCGCCGACGATGCCGAGCAGGAGGCGGCGACCATCGCGACGCTCTCCGACCAGCGGGTCGACGGGCTGATCATCTGCCCGACGGGGCAGAACGGCGCGCAGCTGGCGGCCCTCGAGCAGGCCGGCGTGCCCGTCACCTGCGTCGTCCGCCGCGACGAGGGCACCCGGCTGGAGACGGTGCTGGCCGCCGATCCCGAGGGCGCCTATGCCGGCACGCAGCATCTGCTCGGCCTCGGCCATCGCCGCATCGGGCTGGTGGTCGGGCGGCAGGAGACCACCTCGGGCCGCGAGCGCCTGTCCGGCTATCGCCGCGCGCTGGAGGAGGCGGGCATCGGCTTCGACGCCAGCCTGGTGCATGAGGGCCGCTACGCCCCCGAGACGGGGCTCGCCGGCTGCCGGCAGCTGCTGGACCGCGACGACCGGCCCACCGCCTTGTTCGTCGCCAACCACGAATCCGCACTCGGCGTGCTGCGGGGCCTGGCCGAGCGCGACATCCTGGTGCCCGAGCATCTGTCGCTGCTCTGCTACGAGGACATGCCCGGCTTCGCCTGGCAGCGCCCGGCGATCAGCGTCGTCGACAGCGGCGCCGAGGCCATGGCGGAGCTCGCCGCCGACCGCCTGCTGCAGCGGCTGCGCGGCGAGGGCGGCAGCCGCGCCGCGCGCGAATACCGCATCGGCGCGCGGCTGATCGAGCGCCAATCCTGCCGCCGGCTGGAGGACTGACATGCCCTATCTCGAGCTGCTGGCCCCGCCCATCGACCCCGCGACCCGCGCCGCGGTGGTGGCCGAGGCGACGGCTGCCATCTGCACGGCCTTCGACGTCGGGGTGGAGACCGTCTCGGTCTATTTTCTCGACGTCGCCGCCTCGCATTACGGCCATGCCGGCCGCATGGGCGATGCCGGGCCGCAGCGCATCTTCGCCAAGCTGCATGCCTATCGCCGTGACGCCGCGGCGCGGCGGCGCGCGGCCGGGCTGCTGACCCCGCTGCTGGCGCGCCATTACGGCGTGCCGGCGCAGACGCTCGCCGTCTATTTCTTCGACCGCGCGCTGGACGAGGTGGCGCATGGCGGCACCCTGTCCAGCGACGCCGAGCCAGGCTGATTGGGCATGCACCGTTTCATGACCGAGTCCGAGACCGCCCTGCGCGACACCGCGCGGCGCTTCGCGGAAAAGGAAATCCTCCCCCGCGCCGCGGCGATCGACCGCGAGGACCGCTTCGATCGCGGCCTGTACAAGGGGCTCGCCGAGCTCGGCCTGTTCGGCGTGGCGCTGGACGAGGAGGCGGGCGGCTCCGGCATGGGCGCGATCGGCGCCTGCATCGCCATGGAGGAGCTGGCGCGCTGCTCCGGCGCCGTCGCCAATGCCTTCGCCATCCCGGTCGAGGCGGTGCTGTTCCTGCACCAGCACGGCAATGCGCGGCATCGCGCGCTGATCCCGGGAATTCTGGCGGGCGACATCATCCCGGCGACCGCCGTGACCGAGCCCGACCATGGCTCCGACGTCGCCGGGCTGCGCACCACGGCCCGGCGCGACGGCGAGGGCTGGGTGCTGAACGGCACCAAGGCCTGGGTGACGCTGGGTGGCGTGGTCGATGCGCTGATGGTCTTCGCCCGCAGCGGCACGGAAGGCGGCCACAAGGCGATCAGCTGCTTTCTGCTGGATGGCGGCTCGCCCGGGCTGATCCGCGGCAAGAACGAAGAGCTGCTCGGCATGCACGGGCTCGAGGATTGCATGATCACCCTGGACGGCGTGCGCGCGCCGGCCGATGCGGTGGTCGGCCCCGAGAACGGCGCCTTCAAGATGGCCATGGGCAACTTCAACTTCTCCCGGTTGATGATGTCGGCGATGGCCTTGGGCATGGCGCAGGCGGCCTTCGAGGACGCCGTCGCCTATGCGAAATCGAGAAAGCAGTTTGGCGGGCCGATCATCGGCTTCCAGGCGGTGCAGTTCATGCTGGCCGACATGTCCACCGACATCGCCGCCGCGCGGCTGCTGATCCACCATGCGGCGCGGCTTTGCGACGCCGGCCATGCCATCGCCAAGGAAGCGGCCCAGGCGAAGCTCTTCACCACCGACATGGCGATGAAGCACGTCTCCAACGCGCTGCAGATCCATGGCGGCAACGGCTATTCCCGCGAATACCGCATCGAGCGGCTGTTCCGCGACGTGCGGCTGGCGCAGATCTACGAGGGCACCAACCAGATCCAGCGGCTGATCATCGCCCGCCAGGTCGAGAAGGACATGGCCTGATGGGCGCCGCTGGCCCGCGCATCCTCTCGGCCGAGGCCGCCGCCGCGCTGGTGCAGGATGGCGATTTTCTGTTCGTTGGCGGCAATGGCGGCACCGGCACGCCGGAGGCGGTGATCGAGGCGGTGGAGCGCCGCTTCCTCGGCGGCCTCGGCCCGCATGACCTGACGCTGTTCCACGTCACCGGCATCGGCGCGGTCAGCGAGCATGGCATGTGCCATTTCGCGCATCAGGGGTTGGTGAAGCGCGTCTATGGCGGCCATTACGGGCTGCAGGTGCCCTTCATGGCGCTGATCGACGGCAACCATATCGAGGCCTACAACTTCCCCCAGGGCGTGATGACCGGGCTGTGCCGCGCGCTGGCGGCCGGGCAGCCGGGGGTGCTGACCCATGTCGGGCTCGACACCTACATGGATCCGCGCCTGGGCGGCGGCCGGATGAATCCGCGCACGACCGAGGAGCTGGTCGAGACCGTCGCGCTGCGCGGCCAGGAATTCCTGTTCTATCGCGTGGCCGAGACGCCGCGCGTCGCCATCCTGCGCGGCACCACGGCCGATGAGGACGGCTATGTCAGCATGGAGCACGAGGCCACCACGCGCGAGGACCTGTCCATCGCCCAGGCGGTGCACAATGCCGGCGGCATCGTCATCTGCCAGGTCAAGCGCATGGTCCGCCGCGGCAGCCTGCATCCGCAGATGGTCAAGATCCCCGGCTTCCTCGTCGATGTCCTGGTCGTCGAGCCGGGGCAGATGCAGACCTTCGGCACCGTCTTCGACCCCAGCCGCTGCGGCGAGACGCGGGTGCCCACCTCCGCCATCCTGCCCGACCCGATGAGCGAGCGCCGCGTCATGGCCCGCCGTGCCGCGCTGGAATTGCGCCCAGGCGACGTGGTCAATCTGGGCGTCGGCGTCTCGGCGATGATCCCCAATGTCGCCGCCGAGGAAGGCATCGAGGACCTGATCACCCTGACCGTCGAGGCCGGGGTGATCGGCGGCGTGCCCGGCCATGCCCGCGAATTCGGCACGGCGATCAATCCGCGGGCGATCCTCGACCAGGGCTACCAGTTCGACTTCTACGATGGCGGCGGGCTGTCCTGCGCCTTCCTGTCGTTTGCGCAGGTGGATGTGCACGGCAACGTCAATGTCACGCGCTTCGGCAACCGCTTCGCGGGCTCCGGCGGCTTCATCGACATCACCCAGAACACGCGGCGCCTGGTTTTCAGCGGCACGCTGACCGGCGGCGGGCTGGATCTCTCCGTCACCGACGCGGGCATCGCCATCACCCGCGAGGGAAAGATCAAAAAATTCCTGGGCGCGGTGGAGCAGGTCAGCTTCAGCGCCGCGCTGGCGCGGAAGAAAGGCCAGCAGGTCAGCTTCGTCACCGAGCGCGCCGTCTTCGAGCTGGTGGATGATGGCCTGCTGCTGACCGAGATCGCGCCGGGCATCCGGCTGCAGGAAGACGTGCTCGACCAGATGGAATTTCTGCCGGCGGTCAGCCCGAACCTCAGGCCGATGGACAGCCGCCTGTTCGGCCCCGGCCCGATGGGCATTCGCGACGAATTCCTGCGCCAGGCGGCGCGGCCGCGGAGGCCGAAGAAATGCGCCTGACCCAGCCGCCCGCGGACAGCCTGTTCCTCGAGGACATCGTCATCGGCCAGCAATGGCAGACGGCCGAGCATCGTGTCACCGCCAACGACATCCTGTTCTTCGGCCGCCTGACCCGGGACGAGCACCCGCTGCACAATGATGAGGCTTACTGCCGCGAAAGGGGCTTCCCCACCGTCATCGCGCATGGGCTCTACGGCCTGGCGCTGATGGAAGGGCTGAAGACCGGCCTGCGGCTTTACGAGCGCAGCTCGATCGCCTCGATGGGCTGGGACAAGGTGCGCTTCCGCAAGGCGGTGCTGGCCGGCGACGTGCTGCATCTGCGCTTCCGCTTCACCGCGGCGCGCCCCAGCCGCCAGCCCGGCCGCGGCCTGGTCACCGAGTTTCTTGAGCTGGTCAACCAGGATGGCGAGATCGTCATCGATGCCGAGCATGTTTCCCTGCTTCTCGCCCGGGGGTGATGGGCGAAGCCGCGTGTCGATGGCACGCGGATTGCTGGACCAGTTGATTCCTGTCGTGAGTGGTGGCCGCGTCGTCAGGGGTGGCCAGGCAATTCAAGCAACGGGATACAAGCCATGCTGATGCGACGCCTTTTCGTCGGCCTTGCCGGCGCCCTCCTGCTGGCCGGCACGGCCCAGGCGCAGACCTGCACGCCGGCCGTGCCCGCCGCCAACCTGCTGGAAGCCGGCAAGTGGCAGATGTCGATCAACCCGACGCTGCCGCCGCAGCAATTTGTCGATCGCAGCGGTGAGCTGCAGGGGCTGAATGTCGAGCTCGCCCGCGCCGCCGCCGCGAAGATGTGCCTGGAGCCGGTCTTCCTGCGCATGGACTTCCCGCCGATGGTGCCCGGCCTGCGCGCCAACCGGTTCGACACCATCAACACCGGCCTGTTCTGGACCGAGGAGCGCTCGAAGCTCTTCTACATGGTCCCCCACGCGCAGCAGGCGATCAGCGTCTACACGCTGCCCACCAGCACGCTGACCATCGGCAAGTTCGACGATCTCGCCGGCCGCGTCGTCGGCATCGAGAGCGCGACCTACCAGGAGCGCAAGTCGCGCGAGGTCAATGCCGAGATGGTGGCGCGCGGGTTGAAGCCGATCGACTTCCGCACCTTCTCCACTGCCAGCGAGACGGTCGCCGCGCTGCGCGCCGGCCAGCTGGAAGCCGCCATCAACATCGACGAGACCGCCAACGACCTGGTGCAGAAGAAGGTCGCGAAAATTCATCTGAGCGGCATGTTCGGCACCGACATCACCTTCGCCTTCCGCGACCGGGTGATGGCCGAGGCTTTCGCCCAGGCGCTGACCGCGCTGAAGGCCGACGGCACCTATGACCGCCTGTTCGAGAAGTTCGGCATGACCCGGCTGACCGGCGCCAGCTTCGCCATCCGCGGCCCCGGCCCCGGCGGCAGCTGAGGCGCCAGCAGAGGACCCGGCCGATGTTCGACGTGAACGCCTTCCTGTCCTATCTGACCAACGCCTATCTGCTGCAGGGCGTGCTGGTGACGATCGGGCTGACCGTCGCCACCATGATCATCGGCCTGATCCTCGGCACCGGGCTCGCCTTGCTGCGCATGGCGCCCAGCTACTGGGTCTCGGCGCCGGCGCGCTTCTATGTCTGGATCTTCCGCGGCACGCCGCTGCTGGTGCAGCTGGTGCTGATCTATACCGGCCTGCCGCAGCTGGGCATCAAGCTGGGGGTGCTGCCCTCGGCGCTGCTGGCGCTCAGCCTGAACGAGGCCGCCTATCTGTCGGAGACCATCCGCGGCGGCTTCAACGGCGTGGCCAAGGGCCAGCGCGAGGCCGCCCATGCGCTGGGCCTGTCGCGCTGGAACACGCTGCGGCTGGTGCTGATGCCGCAGGTGGCGCGGCTGATCATCCCGCCGCTGGGCAATTCGCTCAACGGCCTGCTGAAGGCGACGTCGCTGGCCTCGGTGATCTCGCTGGAGGAGCTGATGCGCCGCAGCCAGGTGCTGATGCAGGAGCGCTTCGAGGTGCTGGAGCTCTATTGCGTCGCCGCCGTCTACTACCTGGTGCTGACGACGCTGTGGAACCTGGTGCAGGTCCGGCTGGAGGCGCATTACGGCCGCGGCTATGCCGAGACCGCCGCGGCGCCGAAGAACGGCGCCGCCCTGGCGGCGAACCCGGCCTAACGCTGGACGATGCCCTCGCCGGCATCCTTCGGCAGCCGCAGCGCGAGTGGCGCCGCCAGCAGGCTGAGCAGCGCCCCGGTCAGGAAGGCGGCGGTGAAGTCGGGCATCGCGGCCACTTCGCGCCCGCCCATCGCCACGCTGATCTGCAGCGCCGCCGAGGCCACCACCACGCCCAGCGCCAGCGGCAGCTGCTGCGCCGTGCTGTAGAGGCTGGTCGCCGCCGACAGCTTGTCCTGCGGCACATCGGCATAGGCCAGGGTGTTCAGCGTGGTGAAATGCAGGCTGCGGAACAGCCCGCCCATCAGCAGCACCAGGAAGACCGCGGTCATCGGCCAGCCCGGGCGGAAGGCGCCGCAGGCCGCGATGGTCAGCGCCGCGCAGACCGCGTTCCAGATCAGCACGTTGCGGAAGCCGAAGCGGCGCAGCGCGAATTTCGCCATCGGCTTCATGGCGAAGGCCCCGAGCGCGGTCGCGAAGCTGACCATGCCGCTCTGCGACGCGCTGGCGCCGAAGCCCAGCTGCAAGGTCAGCGGCACCAGGAAGGGCACCGCGCCGGCGCCGACCCGGAACACCGTGCCCGCGACATTCGGCACCAGGAAGCTCGGGATCTTCAGCAGGGAGAAGTCGAGCGCCGGGTTGGCGACCTTCAGGCAATGCCGCACCGCGATCACGGTCAGCAGCAGGCCGGCGACGAGCGCGGCCTCGGCCAGCCAGGGCGCCACCAGCCCGCGGCCCAGCGTCTCGAAGGCGAACATCAGCGCCGCCAGCGCGGCGCCGACCAGCGTCAGCCCGGCGAGGTCCGGCGGCGGCGGCAGGCTGCGCGGCAGCGCCGGGATGACGCGCCAGACCAGCAGCAGCCCCAGCAGCCCGACCGGCACATTGATCCAGAACACCGCCCGCCAGGAGATCAGGTCGGTCAGCAGCCCGCCCACCGGCGGCCCCAGCAGCGGCCCCAGCAGCCCCGGCATGGTCAGCCAGGTGGTGACCGACAGCAGCTCTTCCTTGCGCACCCGCCGCAGCAGCAGCAGCCGCCCGACCGGCACCATCATGGCGCCGCCCAGCCCCTGCAGCACGCGGGCCGCCACCATTTCCGCCAGCCCGTCCGACAGCCCGCAAAAGGCCGAGGCGATGGTGAAGGTGGCGATCGCCGCCATGAACACCTGCTTGGCCCCGAAGCGGTCGGCGACCCAGCCCGATAGCGGGATGAACACCGTCAGCGCCACCAGGTAGGAGGTGATGGCCACCCCCATCACCAGCGGGTCCTCGCCCATCGAGCGCGCCATGGCGGGCAGGGCGGTCGCCACCACCGTGCTGTCCAGGTTCTGCATGAACAGGGCGCTGGCGACGATGGCGGCCATCACCCGCGGGTCGGGCATCTTCGGTTCGGGTAGCGCGTCTTCCTGGGGCATCAGGCTCCGCCGGCGGAATTATTGGTGCCAAGCTAGTCCCGTCTGCCCGGCCCGGCCAGCCGGCCTAATCCTCGATTTCCGCCACGATCCGGCCGGGGCCGACCTGGGTCCGGTCCGCCAGATGCTCCAGCAGGCGGCGCGCCAGGGCGATGGCGCCGCGCGCCTCCTCCAGCGACTCGACCCCTTGCCAGGCGGCCTCCGGCAGCGCCTCCCCCTGCCAGGTCAGGGTCATCCGCACCGTGGTGCCCAGCTGCGCCAGCTCCAGCCGCAGCGGCGTCGCGGGTGCTGCCAGCAGCACGGCCACCTCGCCCAGCTCATTGGCCACCATCGCCATCCGCGTCGCGGTGTCGGCGCGCAGGCCCCAGCCGCGGGCGGCGCCCTCGGTCAGCGCGGCCAGGTCCGGCGGCGGGTCGCCGGCCTGCCAGTCCACCCGGCTGCGCGGCGCCGTGCCGATCTGCAGCACCGCGTTCAGCGCCAGCGCCACCACCACCGACAACGCCAGGGAAGAACTGACCAGCCCGCGCGCGAAATCCGGCAGGCCACTGTAGAAGCCGGGCAGGGCGTCGAAGGACAGGCCCAGGATCAGCGCCGCCCCGATCACCAGGATGCGCCGCGTGTCCAGCACCCGCTGCGTCAGGATGCCCATCCCCGCCAGCACGATATGGGTCGCCGCGAAGAACAGGCAGGCCGCCACCACATGCAGCGGGATCGCCAGCAGCAGCCGCGCGCTGCCCGGCACCAGCCCGACCAGCAGCCACCCCGCCGCGATTCCGAAGCCGACGCGCCGCGACAGCACCCCGGTGGCGCGCGCCAGCCCGACCGAGGCGGAGTAGGTCTGTCTCTTATACAAATCTCCGAGCCCACAAGAC
>NZ_CACSJM010000087.1 GCF_902706185.1 Roseomonas sp. 18066
GGGCGGGCTCGGCCTGCTGCTGGCCTTCCGCATGGCCGACGAGGCGCGCTACCGCGCCCTCGGCCGCGAGGGCAAGGTCTTCGAATTCTGCTTCCGCCTGCCCGCGGCGCCGCTGCCGGACATGCCGGCGCAGGAGCCCGCGCCCGGCCGCGCCCGCGGCGCCTTCACGATCCGGCCGTTCCGCGATGCGGATGCCGCCGGCATCGCCCGCTGCGCCTGGCTCGCCTATGGCTACACCCGGCCGGACAACGCGCTCTACGACATGGCCGGCCTGGTCCGCCGCCATGCCGAGGGGCTGACCCAGAGCCTGGTGGCCGAGGCGGAGGATGGCAGCATCATCGGCCATGGCTGCCTGGATTTCGCCGGCAGCCCCGAGGTGCCGGAATGCACCGACCTGGTGGTGCTGCCGGAATGGCGCGGCCATCCGCTGCTGCTGGCCCGCCTGCTCGATGCCGGCCAGGCCCTGGCCGCGGCGCGCGGCTGCCGCGGCTGGACGGTGCAGGCGGTGACGGCGCACACCGTCTCGCAGCGCGGCGCGCTGCGCTATGGCGGGGTGCCGGTGCAGGTGCAGCTGGCCTCGGTCAGCACCGACTGGGCGATCGGCGCCGCGCCGGCCGGCGGCGGCGCCCGCCAGTCGGAGGTGCTGTTCTACCGCGGCTTCCGGCCGGGCCCGGCGCGGGTGCTGCATGCGCCGCCGCGGCATGCGGCGATGGTGGCGGGGATCTACGCCGCCCTGGCCGAGCCGGTGCGCCTCGCGCCGGGTGCGCTGGCCCGGGGCGAGACGCGGCTGGCCGTGTCGAAGGACCAGGCCGAATGGGGGGCGGTCGCGCTGACCGTCGAGGAATATGGCGCCGATGCCGTGGCGGCGGTCGCCGGCTTCCTGCGCGCCTTCTGCCTGGAGGGGGTGGCGACGGCGCTGCTGCGGCTGCCGCTGGCCGACCCGGCCACCGCTGGTCTGGGCGAGGCCTTCGAGGCGCTGGGCTTCAGCGTCTGCGGCGTGCTGCCGCATGCCGACCTGCTGCTGTACCAGTACCTCAACAACGTCGTGCCCGAGACGGCGAGCGAGAAGATCGCGCTGCCCTGCCGGCCGCTCTACGACCATGTCCTGGCCGAGCGCCGGCGTGTCGACCGTGCCGTCTTCGGCGCCGTGGCGGGCAGCGTCAGCTGACTGTGGCGACGGCCTCGCGCAGCCCGGCGCCGATGGCGAAGCCGCGGCGCAGCGCCGCCGCGCGGGCGGCCTCGTCGCTGTGCAGCAGGAAGTCGGAGCCCACCACCGGCGCGCCGCAATAGCCGAAGATGCCGTGCTCGATCTGCGTCCGCATCGCCACGTCGTAGCCATGCCGGGCATAGGTGCCCTGGTCGGCGCCGCCCAGGCCGATCAGCTGCACCGGCAGCCGCCCCAGCAGCTTCTCGATGCGGCCGTCGGGCGTCTCGCCATAGGCCCAGCCCTGGACGAAGACGCGGTCGATCCAGCCCTTCAGCAGCCCGGGCATCGCCCACCAATAGACCGGATAGACCAGCACCAGCACGCTGGCCTGGTCGAGCCGCCGCTGCTCGGCCAGCACATCGGGCGCCGCCGGGTTGCGGCGCTGGAACTGGCCGTGGTCGGCGGCGGTGTAGCGCGGGTCGAAGCCCTCGGCGGCGAGGTCGGCCAGGGTCGCGGCCTGGCCGGGGGTGGCCTCGATGCCGGCGGCCACCTGGCGGGCGACCGCCTGGGTCAGCGAGCCAGGGTCGGGATGGGCGGTGACGATCAGCGCCTGCATGGGCGGAACCTCCTCTTGGCGACCGGGGCGGGCCGCTATATACTTTTAGTAAGTTACCTTTGGTAGGTTGTTTGTCAAGCATGACCCCGCCCGGCCGCCGCCGCCTGTCCCGCCCGGAGCGCCTGGCGCAGCTGCTCGACACCGCCCGCCTGCTGGTCCAGGCGGAGGGGACGGATGCGCTGACGCTGGGCCGCCTGGCCGGGCAGGCCGGCGTCACCAAGCCCGTGGTCTACGACCATTTCGCGACGCGGGAGGGGCTGCTGGCGGCGCTCTACGCCGATTACGACCGGCACCAGACGGCGGTGATGGCGGCCGCCCTGGCCGCGGCCGAGCCCGGCCTCGCGGCGCGCGCCACGGTCATCGCCGAGGCCTATGTCGGCTGCGTGCTGACCGAGCGGCAGGAAATTCCCGGCGTCGCCGCGGCGCTGGCCGGCGCGCCGGAGATGGATGCGCTGAAGCGCCGCTACCAGGCCGATTTCATCGCCCGCTGCCGCGCCGTGCTGGCGCCTTTCGCCGGCGACCGGCCGCTGGCGCCCGCCGGGCTCTGGGCCATGCTGGGCGCGGCCGATGCGCTGTCGGAGGCCGCGACCCGCGGCGACATCGGCCGCGAGGAGGCGGTGGCCGAGCTGCGCCGCGTGCTGATGTCGCTGGCGGAAGGATAGCGCGGTCCGGGAACCCCCGGCGCCGCCCTGTGTTGTTCCTGCAGGCGCAACGCAGAAGAGGAGACCAGACATGGTCGATACCAAGCACATCGCCGACCACATGGAAGTCGTCGGTTCCTGCGGCAATCATGTGGGCACCGTGGACCATCTCGACGGCAGCCGCATCAAGCTGACGGCGCAGGACAGCGCCGACGGACGCCACCACTTCCTGGCGCTCGACGCCGTGGCGGAGGTGCGCGACGGCAAGGTGGTCACGCGGATGAACCACAAGCAGGCCCTGGCGTCCTTGCAGGCCGCCTGAGCCGAAACGGCCCGCCCGGCAATCCCGGGCGGGCCTTTTTCCTGTGTCGCGCCGCCTGGTCAGCCCGGCGGCAGCGGCGGCAGCGGCGCTGGCGCCTCGCCGCGATGGATGCGCAGCCCCAGGCGGAAGGAATCGGCGATCCGCCCGGCGCGGTCCATGAACAGCGCCGCCAGGTCGGGCGGGCAAACTTCGTCCACCGTGACGCGGAACAGCGCCAGCCAGCGGGCGAAATGCGCGTCGCCGATCGCCCCCAGCGCCAGGTGCTTCGGCAGCGGCCGGCCGTTGTAGCGGCCGCTGCGCAGCAGGATGCCGCTCCAGAAATCGGCGATGGTGGCCAGGTGATGCGGCCAGCGCGCATCGGGAATGGCGCCGCGGAACACCGGGCCGAGCAGCGCATCCTGCCGCACCCGGGCATAGAAGCCATCGACCACGCGGCGGATCAGCGCCTCGTCCAGCAGCGCCTGGGCGTCCCTCTGGGGGTCCCTCTGGGGGTCCCTCTGGGGGTCCTCGGTCACGGGCGCCCGCCGGACGCGCCCGCCTGCTGCAGCAGCCAGCCCTTGAAGGACTGGAAGGAGCCCAGCCGGGTGGAGGCCGCCGGATAGACCATCCAGTAGCTGCAGCGGCTGGAGACCGGCTCGGCGAAAGGCTCCACCAGCAGCCCGGCGGCGAGCTCATGATGCACCATGAAGCGCGGCACCAGCGCCAGGCCCAGGCCGGACATGGCGGCCTCGATCATCAGATGCATCTGCTCGAAGATCGGGCCCTGCGGGGTCGCGACATGCCGCAGCCCGAGCTCGGCCAGCCATTCGTCCCAGGCGGCCGGCCGGTCGACATGCGGGAACAGCCGGTAGCGCGCCAGCGCCTCGGCGATCGGCAGCCGCGCCGGCGGCCGCGCCGAGGGGGCGCAGACCGCCACCTGCTCCTCGTCGGTCAGCCAGTCGGACAGCATCCCCGCCGGCGGCGCCGCGCCGCAATAGATCGCCGCGTCGCAATGATGCTCCTCGAAGTCGAGCGGTCGGGTGCGGGTGCAGAAGCGGATCGCGACCTCCGGCTGCGCCGCGACGAAGGCCGGGTAGCGCGGCATCAGCCAGCGCGCGCCGAAGCCGGGCAGGGTGGCGATGCTCAGCGGCTCGGCGCCGTCGCGCGGGCCGCGGCCGAGGCTGAGCCCGGCCTGCTCGATGCAGGCCAGCGCTGCGCGGATCTGCTCCAGATAGGCGGCGCCGCCGCGGCTGAGCGCCAGCCGCCCGGGCTGGCGCTGGAACAGGCTGATGCCCAGCTCCGCCTCCAGCAGCCGCACCTGGCGGCTGATGGCGCCGGGCGTCAGGCAGCATTCCCGCGCCGCCTCGGTGAAGCTTTGCAGACGCGCGGAAGCCTCGAAGGCCTGCAGGGCCATGGTCGATGGAAGCTTGCGGCGCATCCAGGGCGGCCCCGTGCGATGATGGGTGCGATGAAAACTGCGAACCCGCTCAGTTAATATCGTTTGTGCCCGGGCCAGCAAGGCCCTGCAATCCGCCCCCGGGACAGGAGGCGACGCCGTGACGCGGCCGGCACCGGCGCGGCGGCCACGCCGGCCAAGGAGCGATGCGGGATGACGACGACAATGCGACGGCGCGCGACGGCGCTGGGCCTGGCGGCGGGGCTGCTGGCCACGGGCATGATGGCGGGCGCCGCCCGCGCCCAGGCGCCGGAACGCGTGCTGCGGGTGGCGCCCAGCGCCGACCTGGCGGTGCTCGACCCGATGTATTCGGCGGTGATCATCACCCGGCTCTACAGCCTGATGGTCTATGAGACGCTGTTCTCCTGGGACTCCAAGCTGCAGCCGCAGCCGCAGATGGTCGATCGCTGGAGCGCCGCGCCCGATCAGCTGAGCTGGTCCTTCACGCTGCGCCCGGGGCTGAAGTTCCATGACGGGTCGCCGGTCACCACCGCCGATGTCGCCGCCTCGCTGAAGCGCTGGATGGCGCGCGACGTGCTGGGGCAGAAGGTCGCGACCTATGTCGCCAGCATCGATGCCGTGGACGACAGCAATTTCGTCATCCGCTTGGGCAAGCCGGCCCCCTTTCTGCCCTGGGCGCTGGGCTCGGCGGTCGGGCAGATCCCGGCGATCATGCGCGCGGCGGACCTCGCCGGCGATCCGCAGCGCCCGGTCAGCACCGCGATCGGCAGCGGCCCCTTCCGCTTCGACCATGCCGCCCGCGTCTCCGGCTCGCGCGCCGTGTTCCGCCGCAACGCCGACTACCAGCCGCGCGCCGAGCCGCCGGACGGGCTGGCCGGCGGCCGCGTGGTCAAGGTCGACCGCGTCGAATGGCATGTCATGCCCGACGCCAACACCGCCATCACCGCGCTGCAGACCGGCGAGGTCGACCTGGTCGAGGCGCCGCTGCTCGACCTGCTGCCGGCGCTGCGCGGCAATCGCGGCATCACCGTGCGCAAGATCAACCAGCTGAACAACCAGGGCATCATGCGGCCGAACGCGCTGCAGCCGCCCTTCAACGACCCGCGCGCGCGCCAGGCGCTGGCCCTGCTGGCCGGCCAGGGCGACTACATGTCCGCCGTCGTCGGCGACCCCGAGCGCTGGCATCGCTGCGGCGCCTACTACATCTGCGGCGGCCCCTATGGCCAGGTGGCGGCCACCATCGCCGAGCCCGACATCGCCCGCGCCCGTTCGCTGCTGGCCGCCGCCGGCTATGCCGGCCAGCCGCTGACCGTCGTCGCCACCAAGGAGCTGGCGCCGATCGGCCAGATGAGCGAGGTGATGATCGACGGGCTGCGCCGCGCCGGCGTCAACCTCGACGTGGTCTGGACCGACTGGGGCACCATGGTCGGGCGGCAGGGGCAGAAGGGCCCGGCCTCGGCCGGCGGCTGGAACCTGCAGATCACCTATTCCTCCGGCATCACCGCCAGCAATCCGATGACCAATGTCGGCACCAACATGGTCTGCAACGGCAGCAACTGGATGGGCTGGCCCTGCGACGAGACGACCGAGGCGCTGCGCCAGGAATTCGTCGACGCCCCCGACCAGGCCGGGCGGCTGGCGGTGACGCAGCGGCTGCAGGCGCGGCTGGAAGAAGTGCGCCCCTATATCCCGCTGGGCGAGTTCGACGCGCCCATCGCCTATCGCAGCAGCCTGCGCGGGGTGCTGGATTCGCCGGTGATCGCCTATTGGAACATCGAGAAGCCCTGAGATGCTTCCTGTCACCGGCTATGTGGATCGCTGGAGCGTCCGCCCCGGCGAGACCATCCGCTTCATGATCAGCAGCCGCGGCGCGCAGCCCTATCGCGCCCGGCTCGCCCGGATTTTCTGCGGCGATCCCAATCCGAAGGGGCCCGGCTATCGCGAGCGCGCCATGCCCTGCGGCATCGAGGGCGCGCATGCGGGGGCCGAGCAGCCGGTGCGGCCCGGCTCCCGCGGCTTCGTCCCGCGCCTCGACCTGGCCACTTCCTTTTCCGTCGCGCTGACGCTGAAGCCGACGCTGCTGGACGAGGCCGCGCCGCAAACCCTGCTGCAATGGCAAGGACTTTCCGCCAGCCTTCACCTCTGGATCGAGGGGCGGCAGCTGCGGGCCGAGCTGGCCTCGCCCGCCGGCGTGACCCGGGCGGTGCTCGGGCGCGCGCTTGCGGAAGGCTGGCAGGACCTGGCCTTGGCGCGGGATGCGGCGGCCGGGGTGTTGACCCTGGCCAGCCGGCCGCGCCCGGACAGCTATGGCCCGGCGCCGCGCATCGCCGCCGTCGAGACATCCTGCCCGGCGGCGTCGCTGGGCCAGGGCCAGCTGATGCTCGCCGCCAGCCTGCAGCGCGATCTTTCTTTCAGTGGCCGGCTGGAGCGGCCGACGGTCTATGACGGCGCCTGGCCAGTGGCGGCGCTGCTGGACGCGCAGGCCGGCGGCGCGGCGCCGATCGCCCCCGCCGCGCTCTGGGATTTTTCGGAGGGCATCGGCACCGACCGCATCACCGACCGCGGCCCGAATGGCTTCCACGGCACGCTGGAAAACCTGCCGACGCGCGCGGTCACCGGCGCTGCCTGGTCCGGCCGGCACCATCGCTGGACCGAGGCGCCGGCCGAATACGCCGCGATCCATTTCCACGCCGATGATGTCGGCGATCTCGGCTGGGCGCCGTCGCTGGCGCTGACCGTGCCGGCCGACTGGCCCAGCGGCCTCTACGCGCTGCACCTGGAGACCGCCGAAGGCCGCGACAACATCCCCTTCGTCATCCGTGCGGCCGAGGCCGGGTCGCAGGCCAGGGTCGCGCTGCTGCTGCCGACGCTGACCTACCAGATCTATGGGCAATATCCGCGCCGCGAGGTCACCGAGACCTCGCTGCCGCGCGCCGAGGCCTGGGGCGCGCTGGTGGAGCCGGCGCATCGCCACCCGGAATATGGCCTGTCCGCCTACAACACCCATGCCGATGGCAGCGGCGTCACCATCACCTCGATGCGGCGGCCGATGCCGGACAAGCGGGTCAACCAGATCCACCGGCTGGATGAAAGCCCGGAAGGCTCCGGCACCTATTGGCTGGCGGCCGACACCTATCTGATCGACTGGCTCGACCGCCGCGGCATCGCGTGCGAGCTCATCACCGACCACGACCTGCATGCCGAGGGCGTCGGCCTGCTCAACCGCTACAGCGCCGTGCTGACCGGCCAGCATCCGGAATACCACACCGAGGAGACGCGCGGCGCCATCGCCGAGTTCATCGCAGGCGGCGGGCGTTTTCTGTACCTGGGTGGCAATGGCTTTTACTGGAAGATCGTGCCCTTCCAGGGCGAGACCTGGGCCGTCGAGCTGCGCCGCGCCGAGGGCGGCATCCGCACCTGGGCCGCCGAGCCGGGCGAGGGCTACCACGCTTTCGACGGCAGCTATGGCGGGCTGTGGCGGCGGCTCGGAAAGCCGCCCCAGGCGCTGGTCGGCGTGGGCTTCACCGCCCAGGGCGAATACCGCGCCGAGCCCTATCGCTTCACCGACGCCATCGACGATCCGCGCCTGGCCTTCATGCGCGCGGGTCTCGAGGAGGCTGTCCCCGGCACGGCTTTCGGCGAGCGCGGGCTGATGGGTGGCGGCGCGGCGGGGCATGAGATCGACCGCACCGACAAGGCGCTGGGCACGCCGCGCCACGCGCTGGTGCTGGCCGTCGGCCTGCCGCAGCATGCCAGCTTCGAGCCCGCCAACGAGGACCGCCTGACCCAGGAATGGCCCGGCGCGCGGGAAGAGATCATCCGCTCCGACATCACCTTCTTCGAAAGCGCCGGCGGCGGCGCGGTGTTTTCCGTGGGCTCGATGTCCTTCATCGGCGCCCTGCCGATCGACAATTACGAAAACCTGCTGGCGCGGCTGATGGAGAATGTGGTGCGCCGCTTCGCCGACCCGACGCCGTTTCCCTGGCCGCTTCCGGAATCCCCGCTGTGATCGATGTCGAAGAATCCTCTGCCCTGGACATGGTCCGTGGCTTCGCGGCCGGCACGCTGTCGCCGGTCGCCGTGCTGGAACGCGCCCTCGACCGCCTGGCCCAGGTGGAGCCGAAGCTGAACGCCACGGTGCTGGTCGATGCCGACACCGGCCGCCGCATGGCCGAGGCCTCCGCCGCGCGCTGGCGCGACGGCCGCCCGCTCGGGCCCCTGGACGGCGTGCCGGTCGCGGTGAAGGACACCAACAGCGTCGCCGGCTGGCCGACACGCGCCGGCTCGCGCCCGACGCCGACCACGCCGGCCACGGCCGACACCCCCGGCGTCGCCCGGCTGCGCGAGGCCGGCGCCGTCTTCTTCTGCAAGGCCACCACCCCCGAGCAGGGCTGGAAGGGCATCACCCACAGCCCGCTGACCGGCGTCACCGGCAACCCCTGGGACCCCACGCGCACGCCGGGCGGGTCCAGCGGAGGCTCGGCGGCGCTGGTCGCGGCCGGGGTGGTGTCGCTGGCCACCGGCGGCGATGGCGGCGGCTCGATCCGCATCCCGGCCGGCTTCAGCGGCGTCTATGGGCTGAAGCCGACCTATGGGCTGCTGCCGAACGTGCCGCATTCGCTGGGCTGGCTCGGCGTCTTCGGCGCGCTGTCGCGGACGGTGGCCGACACCGCGGCCTTCCTGCGCATCGCCTCCGCGCCTGACTGGCGCGACGCCTTCGCCGTGCCGCCGCGCGACATCGACTATCTGGCGCAGCTCGAGGGCGGCGTCGCCGGGCTGCGCATCGCCTCTTCGCGCGACCTGGGCTTCCCGGTGGTGCATCCCGGCGTCGCCGCCGCCGTCGAGCAGGGCGTCGAGCAGCTGCGCCGCGCCGGCGCCACGGTGACCGAGGTCGATCTCGATTTCTCGCCGCTGCGCGACGCGATGGATGTGATCTGGCGCGCGGGCTTCGCCGGCGCGCTGCGGCATCTGGACGGCGCCGCGCTGCAGCTGCTGGAGCCTGACCTGCTGGCGCTGATGGTCTCGGCGCAGGACCTGTCGGCGGCGCGGCTGCAGGCGGCGCAGGATGCGGCGCGGGCGCATTGCCAGGCGATGCAGCGCTTCCACCAGGATTTCGATTTGTTGGTGACGCCGACCCTGCCGATCCCGGCCTTCGCCGCCGGGCTGAACACGCCCGACCCGGCGCGCTTCCCGCGCTGGTACGACTGGACGCCGTTCAGCTGGCCCTTCAACCTCAGCCGCCAGCCGGCCGCCTCGATCCCCTGCGGGCTGGCGGAAGGCTTGCCCGTCGGGCTGCAGATCGTGGGGCCGCTGTTCCGCGAGGATCTGGTGCTGCGCGCCTCCCGCTGCATCGAGCGCGCCATCCGCATCGGCGCCCCGCCGATGTGAGCGGATCGCCGCCGGCAAAGCTGCTAAGCCAGCGGCATCCACCGGAGGATCGCGCCATGCCCGTCAAGCTGCACCGCCGTCACCTCGCGCCGCTGCTGGCCGGGCTCGCCGGCCCGGCCTGGGCGCAGGGGGCGGCGACCCTGCCGGGGACGACCCAGCACGAGCTGGAGTCGCGCGGCGGTCAGACGTTTCGCGTCTTCCTGCATGTCCCCGCCGGCACGCCGCCGGCGGGGGGCTGGCCGATGATCACCCTGCTCGACGCCAATGCGGTGATGGGTCTCGTCGTCGACACCATTCGCGTGCTCGCCTTCCTGCCGCGCGAGGCCGGCATCGGCTCGGCCGCGGTGGTCGCCGGCATCGGCTATCGCGGCGAGGGGCCCTACGACATCGCGCGCCGCTCCTTCGACCTGACGCCGCCGCCGATCCGCGAGCTGCCGGCGGCCGACGGCCGCCCGGCGCGGCGCATCGGCGGCGCCGACGAATTGCTCGACTTCATCGAGGAGCAGGTGAAGCCGCTGGCCGCGCGCGCGGCGCCGATCGACGCGTCGCGCCATGCGCTGCTCGGCCATTCCTTCGGCGGGCTCTTCACCCTGCATGCGCTGTTCACCCGGCCGGCGGCGTTTCGCGACTATGTCGCCGGCAGCCCGTCGATCTGGTGGCAGGATGGCGCGCTGCTGGCCGAGGCCGAGCGCTTCATCGCGCGGGCGGATCGCCCGGCGCCGAAGCGGCTGCTGATCACCATCGGCGAGCATGAGCAGGTGCCGGCGCCCTGGCACGACCCGGCCTGGGCGCCGCGCATGGCGATGACGCGGATGGTCGACAATGCGCGGGAGATGGCCGAGCGGCTGCGCCCCGTGCCGGGGCTGCAGCTCGGCTTCGAGACGCTGCCCGGGGATGGCCATATGTCGGCCTTCCCCGTCGCGGTTCAGCGCGGGCTGCGCTTCATCCTTGGCGTTTAGAGCGTGATGGCTTGAGGTGGAATCACCGAAAAGCCTGAATCACGCGATCAGGCAAAGTCCTAGAAGTCGAAGCTGGCCGAGACGATGACGGTGCGCGGCGAGCCCACTGTCACATAGGTGCCCGTGGTCAGCCAGTAATCCTCGCCGAAGAGATTCTCGAGATTGGCGCGGAAGGTCACCGGCTTGCCCTGGATCTCGGTGCGGTAGCGCGCGCCGATATCGACCCGCGTCCAGGCGTCGAAGCGCGCCGTGTTGGCCGTGTTGATATAAGCGCCCGAGGTGTAGATGACGCGGCCATTGACGGCGAGGCCGGTGACGCCCGGCACGTCCCAGTCCAGCGCGCCGGAGAAGGTGCGGTCGGGCACGCCCTGGGCGTCGTTGCCGCGCTCGGCGGCATTGGCGGTGCTGGTCAGCTCCGGCTTGATGAAGGTGGCGCTGGCCAGGCCGCGCAGCCCGGGCAGGATCTCGCCGTAGGCGGAGAGCTCGAGGCCGCGGTTGCGCTGCTCGCCGTCATAGGCCAGGTCGTTGGCGGCGGTGCGGATCGCGTTCGGCCGGGCGATCTGGAAGACCGAGGCGCTGGTGGTCACGCGGCCCCAGTCGACGCGCACCCCGGCCTCGTATTGCTGCGACTTGTAGGGCGCCAGCACCTCGCCGAAATTGCTGTAGCCGACGCCGACGATCTGGCCGCGCGTCAGCCCCTCGGCGTAGTTGGCATAGAGCGAGACGTTCTGCAGCGGCTTGACCACGATGCCGAACATCGGCGTGGTCGCGTCGGCGTCGTAGCGGCTGGTGCGCGCGCCGGTCGCGGTGCTGTAGCTGTCGACCTGCACCTGCTGGTAGCGCAGGCCGCCGGTCAGCAGCAGCCGGTCGCCCAGGAAGGACAGCGTGTCGGCCAGCGCGAAGCTGGTCAGCGAGGTCTCCGAGGCGCGGCGCGGATCGGTGCGCGGCAGGGTGATCAGCGGCAGCGCCACGGGGCGGTAGATGTTCGAGGCGATGTTGCCGGGCTGCGCGATATAGGCGTTGCCGGCCTCCTGCTGGAAGCCGGTATAGCCGGCATTCAGCGTGTGGCCGACGCCGAAGGTGCTGAAGCGCCAATTGGCGCCGACCGTGCCGCTGACCGTCTTCGAATAGGAATCGTAGAAGGAGTTGCCGACGCGGAAATTGCCCAGCGCATCGACCGCCTGGGCGCTGACCGGGAAGACCTGCTCGTTCCAGCCGTCGCGATAGCCGATGGCGCCATAGACCGTCAGGTTCTCGGTCAGGTCGTATTCCAGCCGGGTGGCGATGGTGCTGTCCTGCTGCCGCAGGTTGGTGCCGGGATACCAGTTGCTGCGCGCATCCGGCGCCGCGGGAATCACCGCCGTGGTCGAGAGAAGGGAAATCTGCGGCCGGAAGTTCTTGGTGTTGTCGCGCTGGAAGATGCCGTCGACCGACCAGCGCAGCCGCTCGCCGCGATAGTCGAGGCCGAGGGCGGCGACATAGCTCTGCAGGTTGCCGCCGTCGATCGTCGCCTCGCCGTCGCGGTGCAGCCCGTTGAAGCGGATGCCCCATTCGCCATTGGCGCCGTAGCGGCGGGCGATGTCGGTGGCCACGCCGAGATTGCCGCTGCCCATGTAGCTGGTGGTCAGCCGGGTCAGCGGCGTGTCCTCGGCCCGCTTGGTGACGATGTTGATGCCGCCGCCGATGCTGCCGCCGGGCGAGATGCCGTTGATCAGCGCGCCGGGGCCGCGCAGCAGCTCGATCCGCTCGATGATCTGCGAGGGCACGCGGTTCGAGGAGACCAGGCCATAGAGCCCGTTCATCCCGACATCCTGCGCCGGCACCGCGAAGCCGCGGATCTGGAAGGTGTCGTCGAAGCCGCCGGCGCCGGTGGTCAGGCGGACGGAGGAATCATTGACCAGCGTGTCGGCGATGGTGCGCGCCTGCTGGTCCTCGCTGAACGCCGCGGTGTAGCTCGTCGTGCTGAAGGGCGTATCCATCACGCTGCGGGCGCCGAGCAGGCCGAGCGTGCCGCCGCGCGCCACCTGGCCGCCGGCATAGGGCTGCGGCAGCGCGCCGGGGGCGGGGGAGGCGCTGACATCGACCGTCGGCAGGGCGACGGCGCCGGTGGGCGGCTCCTGCGTTTGCGCCTGGGCCTGGACCTGGGCCTGGGCCGCCGGGGCCAGGGCGATGCCGCAGGCCAGCACGGTGCCGGCGGCGCGCTGCGTCAGCGTGGTGGCGCGCGACCGGGGCAGGGTCCGGCGGTCGGTTCGGCTCATCAAGGCAGGCCCTTTGTCATCGAGAAGTATCGAGAATGCGAATGGTTCGCACTAACAGAGATGATGAAGGAAAGGCAAGAAGGGCCGGCGCATCCCATGGCATGGAGACCAAATCATGATTGGTCCCGGGCAGGATATGCTGGCCACTATCTTCAGCACGGCCTTTCCGGGGCGCGGAGGCAGACGTGGCGGGCGGCGGTGACCGGCCGGGCCGCCCGCCGCCAGGGCCGGTTTTGAGCCGCGGGGGGAAGTGACTACCCTGCGCCAGCCATGACGGCCGCCCCCGGCCGCCCGACCAGAAGGCGATGTTGATGACCCCTCGGGCCACGGGCCTGCTCTGCGCCCTTTCCGCCGTCACCATTTTCGCGATGCAGGACGGCATCTCCAAGCATCTGGGCGACGCCTATCCGCCGATCCTCATCGCCATGCTGCGCTACTGGGCCTTCGCCGGCTTCGCCATCCTGCTGGCCAGCCGCGCGCCCGGCGGGCTGCGGCGCACGGCTGCCGCCCGCCGCCCCTGGCTGCAGGCCGCGCGTGGCGTGCTGCTGGCGGTGCAGATCGGGCTGTCGATCTATTCCTTCTCCCGCGTCGGCCTGGCTGCCACCCACACGCTCTATGCCGGCACGCCGCTGGTGGTGGCCTGCCTGTCGGTGCCGTTCCTGGGCGAGCGCGTCGGCTGGCGGCGCTGGACCGCGATCGGCATCGGCTTCCTCGGCATCCTGCTGATCATCAACCCGCTGCAGGCGACCTTCGACAGCCGCATCGCCATCCCCGCCCTGGGCACGGTGCTGTTCGGCGTCTATTCGGTGATGACCCGGCTGGGCAGCCGCAGCGACAGCGCCGGCACCGCCTTCCTCTATACCGGCGTCGCCGGCGCCATCGCCATCAGCCTGGTCGGCCCCTTCTACTGGACGCAGATCACGCTGGCCGACTGGTGCTGGATGCTGACCCTCTGCGTCACCGGCACCACCGGGCACTACCTGTTCATCCGCGCCTTCGCCCTGCTCGACGCCGTGGTGGTGCAGCCGATGACCTATATCCAGACGGTGCTGGTCTGCCTGATGGGGGTCTTCGTCTTCGGCGAGGTGATGACGATGAACATGATCCTGGGCTGCGCCATCGTCATCGGCGCCGGCATCTTCACCATCTGGCGCGAGGCGATGCTGGGCCGCGCCGCGCGGCGGACCGAAGCGGGGCGCTGACCGGCGTCAGAAAGCCCCGTCGGCCGGGCTTTCGGCGATCACCCACAGCACCTTGGCCGGCAGGTCGGTGTCGTTGTGCAGGCTGTGCGGCTGGGTGCTGGAAAACTGGAAGCCATCGCCCGGGAACAGCCGGGCGGCGCGCTCGGCCACGACGACGCGGATCTCGCCCTCCATCACCAGCCCGGCCTTCTGGCCGGGGCGCATGACCATGTCGAGATTCTCCGAGCGCGGCGGCAGCGAGATCAGCATCAGCCGCAGGTTGCGGTCGCCCGGCGGCGAGATCATCTCCTTCAGGATCGGCGCGGCGCCGACCTGGATATGGCTGCGCCGGTTGGCGCGGCAGACGAAGGCCGGGTCGGCCGCCGGCGGCTCGGCGGTCAGCACCGCGTCGGTCGCCACCCCCAGCGCGTCGCAGATCTTCTCGATGGTGCTCAGCGACGGGTTGGCGCGGTCGCGCTCGATCTGGCTGACGATGCCGGCCGAGACGCCGGCGGCGGCCGCCAGGCTGTTCACGCTCATGCCGCGGGCCAGGCGCAGCGCGCGGATGCGCGGACCGATCAGGTCGCTCAGCCGGGACGGTGTCTGAAGCATGGTCGCCAGGGTCCCTCTCTCTGCGGGGCGAATCTTGTCAGCGCCTTATGCCACGTAATTGCTTGACGGTCGCGGGGGCTGTGCAAAATAATGAACGCATCATCATTCCGGTGATGCCGGCAGGACAGCAAGACGGCCCAAGGCCGCGGCTCGGCCCTGGTCACACGTCTTCCCAGCAGTCTTCGAGCCTCGTGCGCGGCACGAGCGCTTCCAGGAGTGATCCCATGACGCAATCCTGTGCCGCCAAGGCGGGTCACCTGTCGCGCCGCGGCCTCGGCGCCGCGCTGCTCGGCGGCGGCGCGATGCTGGCGACGGCGCGCCCCGCCCGGGCGGCCACCACGCTGGAGCGCATCCTGGCGGAGAAGAAGGTCACCGTCGGCTTCGTCAACAACCGGCCCTGGTCCTTCCGCAACAGCGAGGGCCGCATCATCGGCATCGAGGCCGATATCATCCGCACCGTGCTGGGCCGCCAGGGCGTCACCGAGATCGCGACGGCCACCACCGAGTTCAACGGGCTGATCCCCGGGCTGCAGGCGCGCCGCTTCGACATGAGCAATGGCGGCCTCTACATCACGCCGCAGCGCTGCAAGCTGGTGGCCTTCTCCAACCCCTACCTGCGCGTCTCGGACGGGCTGATCGTCAAGGCGGGGAACCCCAAGAACATCCGCGGCTACAAGGATTTCGCCGAGAATCCGGCGCTGCGCTTCGGCACCGTGCGCGGCAGCATCAACGCGCAGAACGCCGAGGCCGCCGGCATCCCGACCGCGCGCCAGCTGCTGCTGCCGGACGCGCAGTCGCTGGTCAGCGCCATGCTGGCCGACCGGCTGGACGGCGCCTCCTTCTCGCTCGGCCTGACCATCGCCCTGCTGGAGGACCCCAACGTCAAGGGGCTGCAGCGCGCCGTGCCCTTCACCGGCTATATCCAGCCGAATGGCGAGGAGAAGCTGGGCTTCGCGGCCTTCGCCTTCCGCCCCGCCGATGCCGACCTGAAGAAGGTGGTCGACGAGGGGATCGCGGTGATGCTGCAGGACGGCTCGCTGGCCGAGGTGCTGAAGCGCTACGGCTTCTCCGAGGCCGACCTGCCGGTGGGGGCGGCGGCCGAGCAGCTCTGCCGCGAGGCCTGATCTTGTGAGCTTCGTCGCCCTGCTGGGCTGGATGCTGGAGGGGCTGGGCGTCACGCTGACGGTCGCCCTCTACAGCGCCGTCATCGCCTTTCCTTTCGCGCTGGTCTTCGGCCTGCTGGAATTCCGCCTGCGCGGGCCGGCGCGCTGGCTGGTGGCGCTGTTCATCGACTTCTGGCGCAGCTCGTCGGTGATCATCCTTCTGTTCTTTTTCTTCTACGTGGGCCCCGCCTTCGAGGTCTATCTCAGCGCCTACACGGTCGGCGCCCTGGTGATCGGCTGCAACATCGGCGCCTACGGGTCGCAGGCGCTGCGCTCGGCGCTGGAATCGGTGGGGGCAGGGCAGGTGGAGGCGGCGCAGTCGCTCGGCCTGTCGCGGGCGAAGATTCTGCTGCTGGTCGAGCTGCCGCAGGCGCTGCGCAAGGTGATCCCGATCGCCGGCAACGAGATCATCGAGATCATCAAGACCACCGCCAATGTCTCGCTGATCGGCCTGGCCGACGTGACCTTCCGCGCCAAGGAGGCGATGCAGGTCGCCTACCAGCCGGCCGCCATCTATAGCGGGCTGCTGCTGATCTATATCGCCGTCTGCCTGCCGCTGGCCCTGGCCATCCGCCACCTGTCGCGCCGCGACGCGGCGCGGAGCCGCTGAGGATGGGCTTCGACACCGCCTATTTCTGGTCGCTGTGGCCGGCGATCCTGCAGGGCTCGCTGATGACGCTGCTGGCCGCCGCGCTCGGCTCGGTCGGCGCCGTGGTCACCGGGCTGGTGCTGGCGCTGGGCCGGCGCAGCGGGCGCGCGGGCCTGGTGGTCGGCACCGTCTTCACCGAGGCGATCCGCCTCAGCCCCTTCCTGGTGCAGCTCTATTTCCTGTATTTCGTGCTGCCGGTCTACGGGGTGGTGCTGTCGGCGCTGACCGTCGGCATCCTGGCGCTGTCGCTGCATTTCGGCGCCTTCCTGGGCGAGGTCTTCGGCGCCGGCATCGACGCCGTGCCGAAGGGCCAGATCGAGGCGGCCAAGGCGCTGGGCCTCAGCCGCTTCCACTACAACCGCCTGGTGGTGCTGCCGCAGATGCTGCGCTTCGTCGCGGCGCCGACGGCGAACTACATGATCTCGCTGCTGAAGACGACGCCCTATCTGGGGGTGGTGGGCGTGCCGGAAATGCTGGGGGTGGCTTTCGACAAGGCCTCCGACAGCTTCCGTTATGTCGAGCCGCTGACGGCGGCGGGGATCCTGTTCCTGGTCTATAGCATCGCCATCGGCGGGGTCGCGCGGGTGGTGGAGAGGAAGATCAGGCCGCTTTGAGTGGGAAATAAATTTTATTTAGAGAAGAATATTGAAGAGAAGAATCTGGGGGCATTGAATGCCCCCAGACCCCCACATTCATTTTGCGTCCCGCGCCGAACAGACGCGGGACGCATGTGGCGTCCCACCTGGGGCCTCATGGCGCCAACTGAAGGCGGGGTCCGGGGTGATACTATCACCCCGGATTCTTCTCTTGTCTGTCTTCTCTAATTAGTTCTCTTCTTTAATTATTCAATTTTTCCCGCAACGTCCCTTCGGCATAGTTCTTCTGGACCAGCCCGCGCTTCTGCAGCACCGGCACCACCATCCGGCAGAAATCCTCGAACATCCCCGGGCTATGCGTCGGCCACAGCACGAAGCCGTCGCAGGCGCCGCTGCTGAACCAGTCTTCCATCTGGTCCGCCACGCTCTCGGCGGTGCCGACCAGAAGGCGGCGCGGCTTCTTGGCGGCCTCGGCGAAGCTGATGCCTTCCTGCTGCGCCCGGGCCGCGACCCGCTCGCGCGAGCCCTGGATGCCCTGGTGCGACCCCGGCACCGGCTGCGGCCGGTCCTGGCTGAGGTCGAGCCCGATGGTGTTGGAATTGGCCGCCACCACCAGCTCCGGGTTGATCAGCGATTCCAGATAGGCGGCGCGGTCCTCGGCGATGGACTGGGTCTCGCCCAGCACCACGGCGGTGGCCGGCAGGATGGCGCAGCCCTCGGCCTCGCGCCCGGCGGCGGCCAGGCGGGCGCGGATATCGGCGTAATAGGCCTGGGCGTCCTCGCGCCCGGCGGGGGTGCTGAAGATCAGCTCCGCCCAGCGCGTGGCGAATTCGCGCCCGCGCGGCGAGGACCCCGCCTGCATCAGCACCGGCCGCCCCTGCGGCGAGCGCGGCACCGACAGCGGTCCGCGCGAGCTGACATGCCGGCCGTCGTAATTGGCGTAGCGCACCTTGGACGGATCGATGAAGATGCCGGCCGCGCGGTCCATGACGAAGGCGTCGGCGTCCCAGCCATCCCACAGTGCGCAGCAGGCCTCCAGCACCTCGTCGCCGCGGTCGTAGCGCTGCTCCTTCGGCGGGATGCCGTCGCCGCCGAAATTGCGCGCCTCGAAGTCGGTGGCCGAGGTCACCACGTTCCAGGCCATGCGCCCGCCGCTCAGGATATCCATCGAGCCCAGGATGCGCGCCAGGTGATGCGGGTGGTGGAAGCTGGTCGACAGCGTGGCGCCCAGGCCCAGATGCCGGGTCACCCGCATCATCATCGGCAGCACCGCCATCGGGTCGAGATAGCTGATCTGGCCGCCCAACTTCAGATAGGTGGCGTAGCTGCCCTTGTAGATATCCGGCACGCCGACGGTGTCGGCGAAGAAGGCGGCGTCGAAGCAGGCCTGCTCCAGCAGGCGGGCGGTCTGCTCGTAGCGCGCGGGGTCGAAGATATCGTCCAGCGACGCCGCCGGATGCCGCCAGCCGCCAGCATGGTTGGCGGTGGGCCCGGTCTTCAGATAGGCGACGAGACGCATCCGGCGCGGCATGGCGAGCGTTCCTGGCGAAGGGCGTTGAACGAGCCATCATTATATTGAATGGCCGCGCCCGCAAGGCTGTCCTGCGCCGGCCGGCTTCAGCCCGGCGCGGAATCCGGCGCCATCGCGACCGACAGGCGGAAGCCGCGCAGCAGGCTGGCCTCGGCCGCGCTGGCCTCGGCGGGCAGCAGCAGGACCGGCGCGCTCTCGCCCATCTGCGCCAGCATCTCCGGCAGGGCGATGGCGGTGACCAGCCCGCGCAGATGCCGGGTGGCCTCCGCCTCCTCCGCCTCGGCGGCGCCGCCGAAGGGCAGGGTGTCGGCGCCTTCCAGCGCCGGCACCGCCGCCGCGCCCGCCGCCAGGCTGAAGCCGCGAACCGCGATGCCGCCGCGCTTCTTCTCGACCACCCAGCCGGCCAGGCCCTCGCCCTGCGCCAGCTCGATCCAGAACAGCGGCGGCAGCACGTCCAGCACGGCCGCGGCGCGCGCCACCTCGGCGGCGGCGAGGCCGCGCGCCAGATCCGCGATGTCGTCGTCGATCGCCAGCGCCGGCGCGCTCTCGGCGCGCAGCCGCCGCGCCGCGCGGCGCGCCTCGATCGGCGCCTGCTCGCCCAGCAGGGCGGCCAGCAGGCTGCCCCCCGGGAACTTCACCCGCTCTCTCTGCTGCATCGCCGCGCCCCCTTCCGTGCCGCCCCCTGATGCCCGAAGCGGCGCCGCCACGCCAGCGGTTCAGGGCACCGGCTGCGCCAGCATCGCCTGGTTCCGCCCCAGCGGATTGGCGGTGTAGCGGACCCGGCCGGCCAGGCTGGCCCAGTTGTTGGCCGGGTGGATCAGCGGGATCAGCGCCAGGTCGTCGACGCCGATGCGCATCGCCTCGGCCAGCCTGGCGTTGCGCGCGGCGTCGTCCAGCGTGCCCAGCGCCGCCGCCAGCGCGGCATCCAGCGCCGGGTTGGAATAATGCATCCGGTTGGTCGGCCCCATGCCGCGCGCGGTGTCGCGCGTGGCGTAGAGCGCGCGCAGCGGGTTCACCGCGGTCGAGGCGATCCAGGAGGAGAAGAACACCGAGAAGTCCCGGTTGCCGGCGCGCGGCAGCAGCACATTGGCCGGATAGGTCTCGACCTTGGCCTCGATGCCGATGCGCGACAGCATCTGCCCCACCGCCTGCAGCACCCGGTCGTCATTGACCACGAAGCCCGCCGAGCCGTGCAGCGTCATGGCGAAGCCCTCTGGATAGCCGGCCTCGGCCAGCAGGCGCCGCGCCCCTTCGGGGTCGTGGGGCGTGGGCCGCAGGCCAGGGTCGGCGCCTTCCACCCCGGGTGCGACCAGCTGCGCCGCGGGCAGCCCGGCGCCGTCCATGACGCGGGCGACCAGCGCCTCGCGGTTGATCGCCATCGAGATCGCCCGCCGCACCCTGAGGTCGCGCAGCGGGTTGCGCGGCAGCGGCGTGCCGTCCTTCGCGGTGACGAAAGGCGTCTGCTCCCGCATCGCATCCGGAAACAGGTAGAAGGTCTCGGCGGCGGGGGCGGAGGCGATGGCCAGGCTGCGCTCGCGCCGCAGCCGCGCCAGGTCCTGCAGCGGCACGCGGTCGATGACATCGACATCGCCCGACAGCAGCGCGGCGACGCGGGCGCTGTCCTGCCGCAGCTGCCGCACGCTGACCCGCGCCCAGGGCTGCGCCCCGCCCCAATAGGCCTCGTCGCGGGCCAGCTCCAGCTGCTCGCCGGGGGCGAAATGGCGGAAGCGATAGGGGCCGGTGCCGATCGCCGCGCTGCCGGCGTTGAAATCCTCGCTCCGCTTGCCGGCATGGACACTGCGCGACAGCATCATGATGTAGGACAGGTCGCGCGGCAGCAGCGGATGCGGCGCCGCGGTGCGCAGCACCAGGGTGTGCGGCCCGGTGATCTCGACCGCGGTGATCTGCCGGGTCTGCGCGGTGAAGGGCCCGGGCGAGCCGGTCACCTGCGGCACCCGCGCCAGGGTGAAGGCGACATCCTCGGGGCCGAAGGGGGTGCCGTCATGGAAGCGCACGCCGTCGCGCAGCGTGATCTCCCAGCTGGTGGCGTCCAGCGGCCGCCAGGCGGTGGCCAGCCGCGGCTGCAGCGCGCCCGAAGGGTCCTCCAGCACCAGCGGCTCGTAGATCTGCTGCAGCAGCCCGTTATTGGCGCCCAGATTGTGCCAGTGCGGGTCGGCCGAGCTGGTCATGATCGCCACGCCCAGCCGCAGATGCGGCGCCTGCGCCAGCGCCGGCCGGGCGGCGGACAGGCCGGCGGCGGCCGTCAGCAGCCCCAGCATTGCCGGTAGAAATTTGATCACGAATCGACCTCCCCTGGTTTGACACTGAGAAGATGCTTCTCCATCCTCGGCCCTGTCGTCAATTCTGTGATCAAATTCAGCCATGACCCGAATCCTCGTCGGCCAGCTCTGGCAGGAAAGCCACGACTTCAACCCGGTGCCCACCCTCGCCGCCGATTTCGCGGTGGAGCGGGGCCCCGCCATGCTCTCGGCCAATGCCCAGGCCGGCAGCACGCTGGGCGGCATCCTGCGCAGCCTGCGCGCCGCGGGGGTGGAGGCGGTGCCGACGCTGGCCGCCCGCGCCCGCCCCGGCGGCAAGGTGGCCGGCCCCGTCTATGAGGGCTTCCGCGACGAGATCCTGGCCGCCGCCGCCGCCGCCGGCCGGCTCGACGCCGTGGTGCTGGAGCTGCATGGCGCCATGACCGCCGAGGGCCATGACAGCCCGGAGGCCGACCTGATGACCCGGCTGCGCGCCCTGCTCGGGCCGGGCGTGGTGATCGCCATCGGCCTCGACCTGCATGGCCATGTCACCGACGCGCTGCTGCGCGCCTGCGACATCGTCACCGCCTGCAAGGAGAACCCGCATTCCGACGTGGTCGAGGCCGGCGAGCGCGCCGTCGCCCTGACGCTCGACACGCTGGCCGGGCGGCTGCGGCCGGTGACCACCATGGTCAAGCTGCCGATGCTGCTGCCCGGCGGGTCGGAGACGGTGGACCACCCGCTGGCCGAATTGCACGCCATCGCCCGCGCCGCCGTCGCCGGCGACCCGGCGCTGCGCGATGTCTCGATCTTCAACGTGCATCCCTTCCGCGATGTCGCCGATATGGGCCAGGCGGTGCTGGCCATCGCCGACGGCGACAGCGCCGCCGCCGACCGCGCGGCGCTGGCCGTGGCGCGGCCGATGTGGGCCTGGCGCGCGCAATTCACCCATGAATTCCCCGAGGCCGACGCGGCGCTGCGGACGGTGCTGGCCGAGCCGGCGGCGCGGCCCTTCGTGCTGTCCGACCGCGGCGACCGCGTGCTGGCCGGCGCCCCCGGCGACGGGCTGCATCTGTTGCAGCGGCTGCGCGCCCTCGACCTGCCGCTGCGCGGCGCCTTCCCGGTGACCGACCCGGAGACGGCGGCCGCCGCCCTCGCCGCCGGGGTGGGGGCGGTGCTGGACCTCGCGGTCGGCGGCCGCATGACCCCGGGCTTCGCGCCGCTGCCGCTGCGGCTGACCGTGCTGCGCACCGATCCGCTCGGCGAGTTCGTCCAGAAGGGCCCCTACCAGGCCGGGCAGCGCAGCACGCTGGGCGCCTGCGCCGTGCTGCGGGACGATCGCGGCAACCTGGTGCTGGCCAGCACCGCCGCCGGCATGACCCAGGACCCGGCCGCCTTCACCAGCCAGGGCATCGACCTCGCGGCGCTGGACCTGGTCGTCGCCAAGTCGGGCAACCACTTCAAGCTCAGCTTTGCCGGCATCGCCACGCCGCTGGTGGTCGACACGCCGGGCATGGGCAGCTACCGCGCCGGCTTCTTTCCCTACACCAAGTCGCGCTTCTGGCCGGAAATTCCGGCCCTGGCGCTGGAAGAAATCCGGCTGCGGCGCTTCGGCCGCGGCGCGCCGGACGACGCCGTGGTCGCGGCATGACCGAGACCGCGGCGCTGCGCGCCCAGGCCTATGCGGCGCTCAGCCTGGCGCTCTCCGCCGGCCGCTTCGCGCCGGGGCAGAAGATGATCCTGCGCGGCCTGGCGGAGGAGCTCGGCGTCTCGCCCATGCCGGTGCGCGAGGCGCTGAACCGGCTGGTCGCCGAGGGCGCGCTGGAATCGCGCGACCGCCGCTCGATCCGCGTGCCGCTGCTCAGCGGCGACGATTTGCGCGAGCTGCGCGACATCCGCATCGAGGTCGAGGGCCTGGCCGCCGAGCGCGCCGCCCGCGCTGCGACGCCGGCGCTGGTGGCGGAGCTGCGCAGCCTGGCGCTGGGCATCCGCGCCGCGCGCGACCGCGGCGATGTCGCCGCCGATGCGCGGGCGATCCGCGACTATCATTTCGCCATCTATCGCGGCGCCGGCATGCCGGCGCTCGAGGGGCTGATCACCTCGCTCTGGCTGCGCACCGGCCCCTATGTGCCGCTGCTGTTCCCCGATTACGCGCGCGGCCGCACCGGCGAGGAGCGGCGCCGCCTGACCGAGGCCATCGCCGCCCGCGACGGCGCCACGGCGCGGGCCGAGATGGCCGCCGACATCAACGATGCGCTGAGCTGGGTCGCCGCGCGGCTCGGCCCCACCCCCCTGGAGAACCGCCATGCCGGACCATAGCCCCGCCGCCCCGCGCCTGCCCTTCCCGGAGACCGGCGCCGCCTGGACAGCGCTGCAGGAGACGCTGCAGCAGGCGAAGGAGAACGATGTCGACTGGCGGGCCGGGCGGCTGGCCGTCTACACCTATTACCGCGACGACGCCCTGCTGCAGGTCGCGCAGGATGCCTATGGGCTGTATTTCAACGAGAACGCCCTGGGCAAGCGCGCCTTCCCGTCGCTGGCGCGGCTGGAGCGGGAGCTGGTCGAGATGGGGCTGTCGCTGTTCCAGGCGCCGCCCGGCGCCGGCGGCGTCTTCACCAGCGGCGGCACCGAGAGCATCTTCCTGGCGGTCTGCGCCGCGCGCAACGCCCGGCCGGTGCCGGGGCGGCCGAACATCGTCTGCTGCGAGACGCTGCACGCCACCTTCAACAAGGCGGCGATGTTCCTGGGCGTCGACGTCATCCGCACGCCGATGACGGCGGAATTCCGCGCCGATCCGGCGGCGCTGGCGGCGGCGATCGACGAGAACACGGTGATGATCGGCGCCTCGGCGCCCGGCTATGCGCACGGCGTCTTCGACCCCGTCGCCGAGATCAGCGCGCTGGCGGCGCGGCACGGGCTGTGGCTGCATGTCGATGCCTGCATCGGCGGCTTCCTCAACCCCTTCTGGCCGGAGGCCGTGCCCGACTTCGACTTCCGCGTCGCCGGCGTCACCAGCCTGTCGGCCGACCTGCACAAATACGGCTATGCGGCCAAGGGCGCCTCGCTGCTGCTGCTGCGCGACGCGGCGCTGAAGCGGCACCATTCCTTCGACTTCGACGGCTGGCCGCGCGGCGCCTATGCGACCGAGACCTTTTCCGGCAGCCGCCCGGCCGGCTCCATCGCCGCCGCCTGGGCGGTGGTCAACCATCTGGGCCGCGACGGCTACGCGGAGAATGCCCGGCTGATCCATGACGCCAAGGCGCAGCTGGTCGCCGGCATCGAGGCGATCCCGGGGCTGCGCGTCATCCGCCCCTCCGACCTCTGCATGCTGCTCTATACGGCGGAGGATCCGGCGATCGATCTCGACGCCCTGGCCGAGCGGCTGGGCGCGCGCGGCTGGTTCGTCGGCCGCAACATGAAGCCGAAGGCGATCCACCTGGCGCTCAACACCGTGCACGCCGCGACGGTCGGGCCGTATTTGGCCGACCTGGCCGCCGCGGTGGCCGAGGTGCGCGCCGGCGCGCTGCGCGGCGTCGAGGACCGGCGCACCTACTGACCGGGGTTTAGCCCGGCCGTTCCGCCTCGCTGGCCAGCGGGGCGGGCGGCGGGCTGGCCTTGGCCGCCTGCCATTGCTGCTGGACTTCCTCGTTGATGTCGGCGGCGGACTGGCCCGGGCTGACCACCACGGTGGCGCCGTTCAGGCTGAAGCGGAAGGACCGCTGGTGGTGCTGCGCCTTGTCGACGCAGCGCGCGATGACATGCGGCAGATAATCGTCCGGCCGGGTCGGATAGTCCTCGATTTCGGAGGCCATGCGCCTTTCTCCCTGCTGTCGTTGACCTCAGTATTGAGACAGACCGGCCGCCCTGTCCATCACAACCGCAGCCTGGGCGTGGCGCTCAGCCGACCTTGAAGCCAAGGCCGCGCGCCACCTGCACCGCCTGCTCGGCCGAGATCTTGGCGCCGCGGAAGCGCGCCATCTCGACGCCCGACAGGCTGCCGATCTCGGCGTCGCGGATATCGGCGCCCTCGAAGCGGGCGCCGTCGAGGGTCGCGCCGCGCAGGCTGCAGCGCTGCAGGATGGCGGCGCGGAAATCCGCCTTGGTCAGGTCGGCCTCGGCCAGGTCCAGCCCCTGCAGCCGCGCGTTGCGGAAGGAGAAGCCGGGCAGCAGCGCCAGCGTCAGGCTGCAGTCGCGGAAGCCGACATCGAAGGCGCGCACCCCGGTGAAGTCGGCGCCAAGCAGCCGGCATTCGGCGAAGGCGCAGTCCTGCAGCCGGGCGTTGGTGAACTTGGCATTGTCGGCGAAGGCGCCCTCGAAGCGCGCGTCGCTGAGATCGGCGCTGGCGAGATCGGCGAAGGACAGCCGGCAGGACCGCCAGCGCGTGCCGTCCAGCGTCGCCGCGCGCAAGTTGGCCTGGCGCAGCTCGCAGCGCTCGAAGACCCAGCCGGTCAGGTCCAGCCGCGACAGGTCGGCGCCCTGGCCGGCGCAGTTGCGCAGATGCACGGGCGTGCCGCGATCGATCAGGCGCTGGACGGTGTCGCGGTCGAGCGCGGTGTCTTCGACGAGCTGCATGGCGGCGGGCGGCGCTCCGATGGTGGGCAGCGCCACCTTAGCCGGTCACGGCCGGCGCGTCGCCTTGCGCCGCGGCGGCGCCGGCGGGTCGCGGCGATCGTCGAGGTCGAGCGTCAGCTGCAGCGCGCGGATCGCCTTCTCCAGCAGGCCCAGCACCAGCTGGATGCTGTAGCCGGCGAGGAAGGGCAGCAGCATGATCGGGCCGCTCTTGCCCTGCGGCTGGGCGGAGGCCAGGTCGCTGAAGAAGGCGATCATGTCCTGCGCCGCGATGGTCACCGCCAGCACCAGGCTGAACAGGCAGCCCAGGATGATGCGGCCGATCACCTCGAACAGGTCGGAGCCGCGCAGGGTGGCCTGCGGCACCAGCTTCAGCATGTGCAGGAAGATGCTGGCCACCGCCCCCAGCCCGCCCAGCGCGACCGACCACAGCGCGCCCCACATCAGATAGGTGCCGGTGACCGGGCGCCCGGCATTCGGGCCGGCCGGCACGGCGGCGTGGTTGACCAGCAGCACGCCCAGCGCCATCGCCAGGAAGACCAGGCTGCTGACGATGACGATGGCCTGGATGATGCGCCGCGTGCGCGCGGCCTGGGCGACGCGGCGCGGGCGGAAATCCTCCACCGTCAGCCCTTCGCCCAGCTGCGCCAGGTCGCGCATCGAGCGGTCGAGCTGGCTGCGGGCGGGGGCGCTGGGGC